>NZ_JAGYGG010000047.1:0-39307 GCF_019947335.1 Pseudomonas sp. BF-R-24 | reverse complement strand
GCCAGAACTCAGGCCTTGGTCATTCTTGCCCGCAAGCTTTGCCGAGTGGCATTCGCCCTCATGAAAAACCAGAGCGAATACCAGCCGAATTTGAAGTTGCAGGGTTCCCCTGCAACATAGAATCTCCTACAGGGGGTGTGCATAAGCCTTGTTACTTGCGCAAACGCATCAACTCCGGCAGGCCGATCTTGAGCAACCTCGCCGTCCGGCTCTTCGCCAGCGCCTCGATGCCCTCATGCTCGGTCAAGCGTGCCATCTGCGCCGCCATGTTCATCACCAGCGCTTCGCGCGAGTAAACCCCGCCACCGAGCTGGTAGGCCGCCGCAATCAGCTCGCGCAACTCCAGTGGCAGGCGCCAGCGCGTGCGCAAGGCCGAACCATAGGCCGCGCCAAATTCAACCAGCGCTTCGCCCACTTCCTCCTGCTCGTCCAGTTCGCCACCGGCCTGTTTCCATTCCTGCAAACACCGCAGCAACGCCAGATCGCCGAGACGATGCAACATGCCGGCGCAATAGCAGCGCTCCTGATCCAGATCGAGCAAGCGCGCCAGGGTTCTCGCGTATTCGGCGGTGTGCAGGGACAGATCCCAGTAACGCTCGGCATAGTCGGCCAATTGCGGATCGCTGAGCCGGGCACTGCGCTTGAGCGCCAACCCGAGAATCAGGTTCATGCTCTGCCCGGTGCCCAGGCGATGCAGCGCCTGGGACAGGGTTTGCACAGCGGTGCCGTGGTGCTGGGCCGCGCTGTTGGCGGCGGCGATCAGCACAGCGGTAACCTGCGGATCGGTGCGGATTTCGTCTTCCAGCACCGTCAGGTCGAGGCCATTGGGATTGAGGCTGCGTTTGACCGCCACTTGCACGTCGGTCATCAGCGGCGCACCGTCAGCCAATTCCCGTCGACGCTCCAGAAACACCGACAACGTCATGCCCGGTGCCAGCGACGGCACTTCGCACGAGACTTCTTCGCCAGCATTCAGCAGCAGCCCCTGCAACCGATGGGTCAGGCTTTCCATATTCAGGGGTTTGGTCAGGTACGCGGCCGGCGCCAGCGGCAAGGCCTCGCGCACGCTGGCACTGTCGTTGCGACTGCTCATCAGAATGAACGGCATGGGCGGATTGCGTTTGCGCTGGCGGATGTTGCGCAGGACATTCAGGCCATCGACGCCGGGCAACTCCCGGTCGGCGATCACCAGGTCATAGGGGTTGTCAGCCAATAGCTCCAGCGCTTGCTGACCATCGGCGCACAAATCCAGCCGCGCATCGCAGCGTACGTTCAACAACACTTCCTTGAGCAAATCCCGGGACCAAGGGTCGGCCTCGGCGATCAGGACTCTTGGAACGGCGGGTAAAATGACGGTTGTCATACAGCTCTCCCTGGCAATGCGCAAACCTTAGCCAATGCTGGCCATTCGATACAGCGCTAATGGGCGGGATGTGTTTCAAGGGGCATGAAAAAACCCGCCGAAGCGGGTTTTTTGTGGATCAGGTCACACCGGGGATCAGAGCTCGGAGAAGCACTCTTCGATGATCGCCAGACCTTTGTCCAGTTGCTCGTCCGGCGAGGTCAGCGGTACCAGGACGCGCAGAACGTTGCCGTAGGTGCCGCAGGACAGCAGGATCAGACCCTTGTCACGAGCCTTGGCTACAACGGACGCCACGGCTGCGGCGTTCGGCTTGTGGCTGTCGCCGTTTTCGAACAGCTCGACCGCGATCATCGCGCCCAGGGCACGGACTTCACCGATCACCGGGTACTTGGCCTGGATGGCCTTCAGGCCGGTTACCAGACGCTCGCCAACAGCCTTGCAACGATCCAGCAGGTGTTCTTCTTCGAACACTTCCATCACGGCCAGGGCCGCGGCGCAAGCGATCGGGCTACCGGCGTAGGTGCCGCCCAGGCCGCCTGGAGCGATGGCGTCCATGTATTCGGCCTTGCCGCACACACCGGCCAGCGGGAAGCCGCCAGCGATGGATTTGGCGAAGGTAGTCAGGTCGGCAGCAACGCCCATCTGTTCCATGGCGAAGAACGTACCGGTACGGCCAGCGCCAGTCTGTACTTCGTCAGCGATCAGCAGGATGCCGTGCTGGTCGCACAGGGCACGCAGACGCTTCATGAATTCTTTCGGAGCGACGTAGAAACCACCTTCGCCCTGAACCGGCTCGATGATGATTGCGGCGATGTCTTTCGGCTCGGCGTCGTTCTTGAAGATGCGTTCGATGGAAGCGATCGAATCGTCGATGCTCACGCCGTGGAGTTCGTTCGGGTACAGCGCGCGGAAGATGCCGCCTGGCATCAGGCCCATGCCGGCCGAGTAAGGCACGACTTTACCGGTCAGGCCCAGGGTCATCATGGTGCGACCGTGGTAGGCGCCGGTGAAGGCGATCACGCCAGCACGGCCAGTGGCGGCACGGGCGATCTTGATGGAGTTTTCCACGGCTTCGGAGCCGGTGGTCACCAGCAGGGTTTTCTTGTCGAAATCACCTGGGACTTTGGCGTTGATTTTTTCGCACACTTCCACGTACGGCTCGTAGGCCAGTACCTGGAAGCAGGTGTGGGTCAGCTTGTTCAACTGCTCGGTCACGGCGGCGATGACTTTCGGGTGCACGTGGCCGGTGTTCAGTACGGCGATACCGCCGGCGAAGTCGATGAATTCACGACCTTCAACGTCGGTTACGGTCGCGTTCTTCGCGGAATCGGCGAAGATCGGGTGAATCTGGCCAACACCACGTGGAACAGCAGCGGTACGGCGGGCCATCAAAGAAGCGTTAGTCTTGCTCATACATTCCTCATTCACCGCTCATCGGGCGGCGTGGTTCAAGGATAAAGCGGTGGGGAGGTAACTAAGGCAGCATGCGATGATCGACTGCCACAGCTTTCCCGACCACAGAGAAAATTCCGGTTTGAAACGGCGCAAAGGGACAGCGCTCTCGTGCCCTTTGCGCTTGAAGCAATGCTCTTCCCGGCTTAGATGCCCAGGCAGAGGTATTTGATTTCCAGGTAATCTTCGATGCCGTACTTGGAGCCTTCACGGCCCAGGCCCGAGGCCTTGATGCCGCCGAACGGCGCGACTTCGTTGGAGATCAACCCGGTGTTGACGCCGACCATGCCGTATTCCAGGGCTTCAGCCACACGGAACACACGGCCCAGATCACGAGCATAGAAGTACGAGGCCAGACCGAACTCGGTGTCGTTGGACATCGCGATCACATCGGCTTCGTCTTTGAAGCGGAACAGCGGAGCCAATGGACCGAAGGTTTCTTCCTTGGCCACGGCAGCGTTATTCGGCACGTTGGTCAGGATGGTCGGCTCGAAGAAGTTGCCTTCCATCGACTTGCCGCCGGACAGCACGGTGGCGCCTTTGGAAACGGCGTCAGCGATGTGCTCTTGCACCTTGGCCACGGCTTTTTCGTCGATCAGCGGGCCAGTGGTAGTGCCGTCTTCCAGACCGTTGCCGATCTTGAGCTTGGCAACAGCCACTTTCAGCTTCTCGGCGAACGCGTCGTAGACCGAATCCTGAATGTACAGGCGGTTGGCGCAGACGCAGGTCTGACCGTTGTTGCGATACTTGGAAATGATCGCGCCTTCGACGGCCTTATCCAGGTCCGCGTCGTCGAACACGATGAACGGCGCGTTGCCACCCAGCTCCAGGGACACTTTCTTGATGTCCTTGGCGCATTCCGACATCAGTTGACGACCGATTTCGGTCGAACCGGTGAAGGACAGCTTGCGCACGATCGGGTTGCTGGTCAGCTCGCTGCCGATGTCGCCGGCGCTGCCGGAAACAACGCTGAACACGCCAGCCGGGATTCCGGCACGCTGGGCCAGTTCGGCCAGGGCGAATGCAGAGAACGGAGTTTGCGAAGCAGGTTTGAGCACCATGGTGCAACCGGCGGCCAGGGCTGGACCGGCTTTACGGGTGATCATCGCGGCCGGGAAGTTCCACGGGGTGATCGCAGCGGTCACGCCGATTGGCTGCTTGATCACGATCAGGCGCTTGTCTGGCTGGTGGCCCGGAATCACGTCACCGTAGATGCGCTTGGCTTCTTCGGCGAACCACTCGATAAAGGAAGCGGCGTAAACGATTTCGCCCTTGGCTTCGGCCAATGGCTTGCCTTGTTCCAGGGTCATCAGGCGAGCCAGGTCTTCCTGGTTCTCGATGATCAGCTCGTACCAGCGACGCAGCTTGGTCGCACGTTCTTTGGCGGTCAGTGCACGCCAGGCCGGCAGCGCTTTGTCAGCAGCTTCGATCGCACGGCGGGTTTCGGCAGCGCCCATTTTCGGCACGGTGCCCAGAATTTCGCCCGTTGCCGGGTTGTTGACCTTGATCGTCTGACCATTGTCCGCATCGACCCACGCGCCATCGATGAAGGCTTGCTGGCGGAACAACTGGGTGTCTTTAAGCTGCATGTCGGCTTTCCTTAACAGCACCGCAAAGAATGCGGAGCAAATTATGATTGTAGAAAGGCGCCTCGATAGGCTGCCGTCAGGGAAATCATTCACCGGGCTGAAGCACATAAATAGCGCACTGATTGAACTCGTGCGGTTCAGCACCCAGACAAGAGCGTTTGAAATCTCAAACGAATCCTAGGATCAAAGGGGGTAAAGGACAATAGCCTGTTCGAAAAAAAGAACGAAAACGACGCTTTTGCCTGTTTTTTCTGATCAACGTAGCAGGCGCGCGTTACAGCTTCAAAAAACACAGGCGATTCAGCAGCATGGACGCCTTCAACGCATATGAGTATCATGGCGCCCGCTGCACCAGTAGCTCAGCTGGATAGAGTACTGCCCTCCGAAGGCAGGGGTCGTGGGTTCGAATCCCGCCTGGTGCACCATACCTTGTAGCGAGAAAGCCTCAGGCCTTATGGGTCTGGGGCTTTTTTGTGGGTGTTTGAAAGCTTCGCGCCTAGTGATCAATGCTGTTTTTTTCAAACAGCCGGCCAATGTCTCTCGCGCTATGCAGTACGCGTTCGACCTTGATCCCATCGTCCATCAAACAGTAAAAAATCAGATATCGGCCATGGGGAAGCATTCGCGATCCCTTGGCGCAATCGTCTCTTGAAATACCCAGATTCGGTTGTTCGATCAATCGCGTGCACTGCATGCGCAGCTCGCCCACAAACGTCCGGGCCCGGTCAGGATTGTCTCGGGCGATAAAACGAGCGACTTGCAGCAGATCGTCCCGTGCCGATGCAGAGAACAGCAATTGCCTCATGGACGGTTTTGCTCTGCTTCTACCTCATCAATCAGCGCATCAAGCTCGGCAAACATTGTATCGGCAGCGACGGCCGGACGCGGATCATTGCGGCTCGCTGCAATGGCTTCACGAAGTTCGGCAGCGTGCAGCCGATCCAGCAGCTGTTGATAGGCCGCGTGCGGTAAAAGATAGGCGGCTGGGCGATTGTGGTTGAGCACGGCAACAGGCTCGGAACCAGCTTGCTCTATTACAGTGCTCGGGCTGCGCTTGAGCTCGGTGATGCTGACCGAACGGCTTGCAAGTAGCTGCTCCATGGCGGTTCCAAAGGTACGTAAAAAAGTACCTGATAGTGTGCCATTCTCTGCATGGCGGTCAACGGGTCTCCGACCGCTGCTGTCTTGGCCCACAAAAAAACCGCCGAAGCGGTTTTTTCATTCTGTTGTCCAGTCGAACTCGTCGTACTCATCGTCGTCCTCGAAAAACTCCTCTTCAAGGTCGTCGTCTTCAACAACATCCTCTTCCGGCTGATTCAGCAGAAAATCCTTGCGACTCTCGGTAATCGCTCGCCGCAGTTCTTCACCCTTTTGCGGGCAGTTGAGCATTTGGGCGATGCGGTCGATTTTTTTTGCCACGGCATCCTCCAACGCATCGGCTATAGCACTGATAGTGCGCGCTTTCGGGGGTGGATGCCAAATCCCCGGAATGCCGCGCACTTCAGTTTTCTGCAAATCCGCTGGGGCGATCAGCCTTTAGCGGTGATAGCGCCGCACCACGCTGCTGTTTTTCAGGACGTGGCCTCTGATTTTTTCCAGCAGCTGCGCGCGGGTCAGGCCGGCGGGCAAGGCGTCCGGGGGCAGGTCCAGGGCGTAGATCTGGATGATGTAGTGGTGCGCGCTGTCGCCAACGGGCGGGCAAGGGCCGACATAGCCGGTGGTTGCCTTGCTGTTGGTACCGGCGACGCCCTCGAGGCCGGGTTTGCTCCCGGCGCCGGCCGGGATCTGGTGGGTGCCGGCCTTGATGCCGTAATGCACCCACTGATCGATGCCCTGGCCCTGCTGGCCGTCAGGGTCGTGCATGACGATGGCGTAGCTTTGGGTGGCTGCCGGGCCGGCGTTCCAGTTCAATGCCGGGGAAATATTATGCCCGCCGCAGCCCGCGGAATCGCTGGCGGCGGTCGACGTGAACAGGCGGTCATCGGAGACTCCAGGAATGTTCAGGGTGAAACGTTCCTGGGCCTGCGCCGGGAACTGCACGCAAAGGGCGACTGCCAAGGCCGCAAGCCAAGGGTTCATTGAGGTCAATCGGGGCATACCGGAGCACCTTGTACGTGTTGGGCCGTCGTCGGCGTGCAAACTATAGCCGCACCGTTCACGCCGTGGCAGGGGCAATTGGCTGAACCTCGCGATAAGTACCAGACTCATAAGTGAAACGTCTGTCTGGAGAGCAATCATGACTCTGCATCGCGTTGCGCGTGTCGCCAATGTGCCCGAAGACCGGGGTCTGGAAGTGCAGGTCCAGGACAGCAAAATTCTGCTGTTGCGGGCCGGCGAACAACTGCGCGCTTATCAGGCCGAATGCCCGCATGCCGGAGCCCCGCTGGCGGACGGCGCGATATGCCACGGGCGCCTGACGTGTCCATGGCACAAGGCGCAGTTTCGGGTCGAGGATGGCGGGCTGTGCGAACCCCCAGCCCTGGACAGCCTCAAGCGCTATCCCCTTGAAGTCCGTGACGGCGACATCTGGGTCGGCGACCAGCCGATGCCGGACGCCCACGCGCCACCGGCCGACGATCCACGAACCTTCATCATTGTCGGTGCTGGCGCGGCAGGCACGGCGGCGGCGGCGTGTTTGCGCGAGAAAGGTTTCGGCGGCCGGTTACTGTTGATCGACCGCGAAGCCGATGCCGGATACGACCGCACGGCGCTAAGCAAATACGTGATCGCCGGGGAGATGCCGCTGCACGAAGTCCCGCCGCTACGCGATGAGGATTTTTACCGCGAGCAGCGGATCGAACGCCTGCGAGGCGAAGTGGCAAGCCTGGATGCGCCAAACCGGACGCTGCGACTGACTGACGGCCAATCACTGACATACGACGCCGCGTTGCTGGCCACCGGCGGCGTGCCCAACCCGCTGACGCTGCCCGGCGCCGACCTGCCGCAAGTGTTCGTCCTGCGCTCCAAAGCCCATGCGCAGCAGATTCTGGACAGCGCCAGCGCCGGCCAGCGGGTGGTGATCATCGGCGACAGCTTTATTGCCATGGAATCCGCCTCGTCCCTGCGCCAGCTTGGCCTGCACGTGACCGTACTGGCCCGCCACGAGGTGCCGCTTGCCAAACAGTTCGGCGATACGGTCGGCAAGGCCATTCGCGCACGACATGAAGCCCATGGCGTCGTGTTTCATACCAAGGGCAATGCGGTACAGATCGAAGGGACGGACAAGGTCGAAGCCGTGCGCCTGGACAACGACCAACGCTTGGCGGCCGATCTGGTGCTGGTCGGCATCGGCGTGACGCCAGCCACGGCGGCCTTTACCGGGTTACCGAAGGAGCAGGATCACTCGCTGCATGTCGATGGCGCAATGCGCGTGGCCGACGGCCTCTGGGCGGCTGGCGATATCGCAACGTTCCCGCTGAACAACCAATACCTGCGCATCGAACACTGGCGACTGGCCCAACAGCAGGCGCGGATCGCCGCGGCCAATATGCTGGGCGGTGACGAGCATTACCTCGACGTGCCGTTTTTCTGGACCTGGCATTTCGGTAAAACCTATGACTACCTCGGCCACTCCGAGGCCTGGGACGAAGTCGAGTTCAAGGGCGACCCTTACAACCCGCCGTTCATAGGCCTGTTCGGAAAAAACGGCGTGGTGTCGGCGGCGGTAGCCTGCGAGATGGACCGGGCAATGGCAATGCTCGCCGAGCGGATGAAACAACCGCTGCCATGGGAAGAGGCATGGCGCCTGATCCGTGACGTTCCCTAGAGTTGCCAGACAGCAAAACGCCCGGCGCCTGCGCGATGCAGAAGCCGGGCGTTGCGGGGTAAACGGCCGCCGTTATTCGGTGGCGCCAGCATCCGCAAACTTGCTCATCACAAAACCGGCAAACTCTTCGACGGTCATTTTCTGGCCGTTGAAGTCCACCTGATTGTTGGCGTAACGCAAGTTGGTGACGATGTTATTGCCGTCCAGTTTTGCCAGTTGGCTGCCGACCGCCATGCTGCTGAACATGTCCGCGGTGGCGGTGGCCTGATCGGCAATCAGCTTGGCGTCGGTCTGACCGTCGATTTGCGATTGCACGGTGAGCACATCGACCAGCATGGGTTTGGACACTTGCAGCTTGAAGTCCAGCAGCGCGATCAGCTGTCTGACCAACTGATCGGTCGGCAGATCGATAGCTTGTGGCTTGGTCAGGTCGAGCACCATGTTGGCGCGGCTCTCACCGTTGGCGGTGTTGAACGACAGGTTTTCCAGGGCCACTTGTGGTCCGGCCGCCAGCAGTTTTTCCAGGCTGGACTTGAGCAGCGCCTCTTCGGCTTCGGTCAGTTTCAGCTCCGGTGCCGGCAGACCGGCCGCCGTTGCTTCGGCCACCGCCCTTTCATACGGCTGCAGTTTGCTCTGGTAAATCTGCATCAACGACAGGGTCGCCGGAATGTCGAGGTTCTTCAGGCTCATGGCCAGCGAACCGGAACCAATGGTCTTGCCGTTCAGGGACACTTCGCCAACCTTGTAATCGGCACGCCCTGAGGCGTTGCTGCCCTTTTCTTCAGTCAGGTTTTTCATCTCGAATTTCTTGAAGTCCAGCACCGACTGCTTGACGCCAAAAGTCGATTTGCCGCTGGCCAGTTCAACGACGTTTTCGCCGGTGTAGAAACCGTAGGTACTTTTTGTCAGGTTGCTGGCCAGGGTCAGGCCATTGAATTCAACCTGCACCGGCGTCTGGTCTTCGGACACGGTGGTCACCTTCAGGCTGTCCATGTAGCCGTTGGCCTTGACCTTCTGCGCCTTGGCGCTGGCGTCGACGTCCATTTTCAAGCCGGAGAACTTCATGCTCGACTTGTCATCCAGTGCCATTTCCAGCGGCTGCAACTCGAAGGTGCCATTGGTAGCGTTGTCATAGCCGATATTGACCACGCCGGTCAGCGGGGACTTGTCCTTGGCGGCGGCAAACCACTTCTCGGTGAACGGGGTCTTTTCCAGCTCGTAGTGACTGGTCGCCAGGACCGGCAGCCACTTGAGCGACATCAGGCGCGAGAATGGCAACGGGCCGTGTTCGATGTGATCGACAAACAGCAACTCGACCGGCGCTTCGCCGAACATTTCGCCTTCGCCCTTGAGGCGATAGTGCGCGGTGCTGCTGAACACATGACGCTCCAGCGACACCAGCTCCAGCGACGCCGTGCCGTTGGAACCAACCATCGCCGCCTGCAGTTCCTTGTTGGCATCGGCTATCGAGGTGTTCAGCACACCTTCGATCCTGGTGCCGGTGAACCAGGCCCCGCCTGCGCTGATGGCACCGATTGCGACAACAATTCCCAGTAGCACGCCTGCTGATTTATTCATGTATGACCCGTTCAGTGTCCGTTGTTGAAAGTGAGGTCGTCTTCCCTGAACCCATGACGGGTTGCGGCTCGACTGTGCTGAAAGTGGAATGGAGATTAGCACCAGGGGCGACGAACGGCCCAATGATTAAAGGTGAAAGAGTGTCTTGGGGTTGTTCACAGGGTTGGGGATTATTTGTGCCTATGCAATCGCCTTCGCGAGCAAGCCCGCTCCCACATGAGAATGCATTCCAATGTGGGAGCGGGCTTGCTCGCGAAGGCGTAGGTACAGCCAATATCGATATCTCAGGAATACTGGACTTCAATCTCATCCAGCTGATGATCAAAGCTTTTGAGCCGCGCAGTCCAGGTGTACACCAGCACTTCGAAGTCACGGTTGATCACCGCCCCGCCCGTCACTTCCGCGCGCGGGTCGCAGACGTCCAGTTGATAGCGTTCGCGGGCCATGGCCGTGGCGACATCGGCCAGTTCGCGGGCATTGCTGAGCCAGTGCCGACCGTCGTCAGCCACCTGCCGGTCCAGCGCCAGGCACTGTTTTTTCAGGCTCTCGAGGCTTTTTTCCAGCGGCGTGCCGGTCAATTCGCCCATGACTTCCTGAAAGGTGCGCCCCGGTTGCCAGTAACTGCCCCAGAAATAGCGGTCGAACACCGTTTCGACACGACGCAACGCCACCTTGGTGTCCCAGATCAGGACCAGGGTCTTGCCCTGTTCGAGTTGTCTTTTCTTGATGCGTTGATTCTGGACCGAGGCCCAGGCCACCACCGCAATGGACATCACGGCAATCAGCGCGGCGGCACTGTCGAGGAACGCCATGGCCTTGTCGATCTGGTGGGCCAGCATGATGCCGTAGAAATAGGTGGCCGACAGCAGCACCAACGCCACGATGGCGCACCAGAAGCCGAGAGCATAAGGGTTTTTCATTATTGGTTTCCCCCTGACCTGCGCGAGCCTTGTGCGAAGAAAGGGCGCTTTTGCACCGGGCGCCCCTCCAACACTTCAAAGCATAGCAACGGCCTCAGGGTTTGCCGGAGTTCGACGCTTGCGTTCGTCCGCTTTCCCAACCGCCGCCCAAGGCGAGGAACAAATCGATCTGGCTGGCGGCAACCTGGGTGTTAGCGGCTGCCAGCTGCGCCGTGACGTCGATGTAGGTGCGGGTGGCTTGCAGGTCGGCCAGGAACGAGGCGCGGCCGGCCTGGAAGAAGCGGTGGGTCTGGTCGGCCGCCAGTTTTGCCGATTGCTCGGCATCGGCCAGTGCATCGCGGCGTTGCAGCAATGCCGTGTACTGGGCAAGACCGGTCTGGGTCTCGCGAATGGCGTTGAGCACCACCCCGTCGAAATGCGCCAGTGTCGCCTGGGTCACCGCTTCGGCTTCGCGGATGCGCGCCCGGGCGCCGTTGGTCGGCACGTTCCAGGTCAGCGACGGACCGAAGCCCCAGCGGTTGGTAGACGGGTCGCCGAGATCGTCCAGGATACCGACGGTACCGATGGTCGCGCCGATGCTGATGTTCGGGTACAGCTCGCCCGTGGCGACGCCGATACCGGCCGTCGCGGCCGCCAGTCGCCGCTCGGCCTGCCGCACATCGGGACGACGCTTGAGCAACGCAGCGCCATCGCCCACCGGTACCAGTTGCGCGATTTTTGGCAGCTCGTCGCAGGTGGCGGTGCCGGCCGGCAGTTGGTCCACCGGCTTGGCCAGCAACATCGACAAGCGGTACAGCCCGGCCTGGCGCGACGCTTCATAGCGCGGCATGTCGGCGCGCAGGGATTTGAATTGGGTCTGCGAGCGGGTGACCTGGGTTTCGTCGCCACGCCCGGCATCGCGCAGGCGCTGGATCAGCGTGGTGCTCTGGGCTTGCAGGTCGAGGGAATGCTGGGCGATTTCCCGCTCTTCATTGGCTGCACACACCTGGGTGTAGGCGCGAACCACGTCGGCCACCACGGTGATGCGTGCAGTATCGGCAGCTGCCTGTGTCGCATCGGCATTGGCCTTGGCCGCTTCGATACCGCGTTGCAAGGTGCCGAACAGGTCGAACTGGTACGACGCGCTGATGCCGATATCGCCGATGTTGGCCACCGGCACTTTTTCCGGCAGCAGGAATGCCTGGCCAGACTCCTGCAAGCGCTGGGCGCCCATCTGCACGCCGCCGCTCCAGCCGCCCGCCGCTTCGGCCTCATCAACCTGCGCACGAGACCGCGACAGGCTGGCCGCCGCCACACGCAAATCGGTGTTGGAGGCCATGGCCTGCTGCACCAACTGGTCGAGTCGCGGATCCTTGTACAGGCGCCACCAATCGGCCGGCACCGGCGCGGACACCACTGTTTTACCGTCGACCGCCAGATCGCCTTGGAAGTCTGGACGATGGACAACCGCCTCTTCGGGCAGATGATAATCCGGCCCGACCACCTGACACGCCGACAGCAGCAAACCTAATCCGGTGACCGCCAAACCCGAGGCCTTGCTCATTGCGCCGGCTCCCGTTGCTGATCGTCGATGATCGATACCGTGGCGGTGCGCCCGGCGATCATGCGGAAATCATCCGGCACGTCATCGAAGGCGATCCGCACCGGAATCCGCTGGGCCAGCCGCACCCAGCTGAAGGCCGGGTTGACGTTGGGCAGCAGGTTATTGCCGCTGGTGCGGTCGCGGTCTTCGATACCGGCGACGATGCTCTCCACATGCCCGCGCAGGCGCGCATTGTCGCCGATCACCCGGATGTCGACGCTCTGCCCGATATGAATGCCGTTCAGTTTGGTTTCTTCGAAATAGCCGTCGATGTGGAACGAGTTGCTGTCGACCACCGACAACACGGGCCGCCCGGCGCTGACGAACTCCTGGGGCCGTGGCGCGCGGTCGTTGACGTAGCCGTCCACCGGGCTGCGGATCACCGAGCGGTCGAGGTTGAGCTGTGCGCTGTCCACCGCCACCTGGGCTTCCAACAAGGCCACTTGGGCGCGGGCCACTTTCGACTGGCTTTCTTCCAGTTGCTCACCCGGCACCAGGTTACCAAGGCCTTTGTTCCGCTTGGCCTCGCGCTGGGCCTGGGCCAGGGTTTCTTCACGGTCGGCGACTGCCGCTTTCGCCTGGCGCAGGGCCAGCTTGAAGCGGTCCGGATCGATGCTGAACAGCACCTGGCCGCGCTTGACCAACTGGTTGTCGCGCACCTCCACTTGCTGGATCAGCCCGGAGACATCCGGCGCGATTTGCACGATGTCGGCACGGATGTGCCCGTCGCGGGTCCAGGGCGCGAACATGTAATACATCACCATGCGCCAGACCACGACCACGGCGAAGCTCACGATCAGCAGGGTCAACACCACGCGACCCAGGGTTAGAAACGGTTTTTTCATGTCATCAGGTATCGACTGAGTGAGTCCACGGCGCCAAGCAGCAAGGCGTAGAGGGCCACGTTGAACAATGCCCGGTGCCAGACCAGACGGTAAAAGTGCAGGCGCGTCAGCACCCCGTGCACCAACAGGTACAACACATACGTAATGCCCATCAGCACCAGCAGCGTGGGCAGGAATACCCCGCTCAGATCCAGGTCACCGATCATAAGGGCGCTCCATCAATGCCATGGGGAAGCGGTTCTTCGGGCTCGGCGGAACCGACGAATTCGACGCCGGGCAACAGTGCCAGGCGCAGGCCGCTCAGGGCGTGCAGCAGATGCCGACGGGTTTCATCATCGCCGGCACCGTTGAGGGCGCGACGCGTGCGGTCGAGGGTCATCAGCAACGGGCTCGGTGCCTGCAAGCGCTCACCGGCCTTGAGACAGGCCTTGAAGTACTCGCCAACCTCGGCCACCACCTGGCGCAGCAGCACCTGCGGCACACCAAGGACCCGCGGCGTATAAGCGAGCAGGTCCAACAGATTCAGCGCCACCCGCACTTCCCGCAGCGCCACGCCGGAGTCCTGGCCGGTCATGGCCAGGCGCGGCAGGTGCTGCATCAGCCGATCGAGCATCCGTATGCCCAGAAGCCGATGCTCAGACAACGTGGCCGGCTCGGAGAGGCCGACAATGTCACGCCAGCTGAAACGGGTCAGGCGCTTGGCTGCCAGTTCGGCACCGAACGGCCGGGCGATCAGGGTCCAGATGAACGCGAACAGCAACCCCATGGGGCCGGCCAGGTTGGAGTTGGCGAAACTGAGGAAGTCCGCGTCGTAAGCGCCCTGAATGCTGATGAAGGACGAGGTGTTGACCAGGGTCAGCAGCATGCCCAGGTAAAATTGCGGCTTGACCGTCAGGGTGCCGACACAAATGAACGGCACGGCAAACGCCAGCACCAGCATCGGAAAGTCATGCAGGTTGGGCAGCACCAGAAACAGATAAAGGCTGGCGAACACCACCGACATCGCCGTCCAGAAAAAGAACCGGTAAATCTGCGGCGCGGGGTCGTCCATCGAGGCAAAGAAACTACACGCCACCGCCGCCAGGATCACTGCGCTGCCGCCATCGGTCCAGCCGAGCAGAATCCACAGCACCGAAGCGACGATTATCGCGGTGACGGTGGAAGCAGCGGAATAAAACATCAGACCGCGATCCAGAAACGGGGACAGTCGCCCCAGCCGCCAATGCCGATACACCGCGCGCCAATTGTCCTGGCTTTCGCACTGGATGGCGTATTGCAGGCTGCGGCAGTCCTGCCACAAATCGATCCACTCGCCGAGACGGTAAATCGCGTTGGAGAACAGCAGTTGCTTGCGGTCATCCAGCGCTTCGGGAGCCGGTTGCAGGGCCTCGAGTTTATCCTTCAGTGCCTGCCAGCGGGCGAGGTCGGCATCCTTGTGCTCGAGCCACTCGGTGGTGGCCGTCAGCAATGACGCGAACTTGTCCACAAGCTCGGGGGTGCGCCGTTCCAGGGCGTAAAGCGCATCGTCGAGGGCATCGATCACTGGCAGCAGGTGAATCATCCGCCCGCGCAACTCCTTGGTGTTGCGCACCGTCTGCGGACGCGAGCCTTCGTGGGGCAACTGGCCGATCATCAACTCCAGGGAGTTGAAGGTAGCGACCATCGATGCCCGCAACGCGCTGACCTCTTCAGGCTGCACGTTACGGCTGAGGAAGCGCAGGCTGTAGGTCGATGCATCGGTAAACCATTTGCTCACCGAATCATTGAACACCGGCGCCAGGCGCCGGGGCCAGAACATGGCGCCCACTACCGCCGCCACGGCGATGCCCAGAAAGATTTCTTCGGTCCGCGCTTCGGCCACGTCCCACACCCCCAGCGGGTTGTTCACCACCGGCAGGGCGATCAGCGGCAAGGTGTAACCGGCGAGCATCAAGGCGTAGTTGTTGGCCGTGCGCAAATGCAGGGACAGAAACAGCAGCGTCCCGGTCCACAGCGCAATCACCACCACCAGCACGTAGGGGCTCTGCACGAACATCGGCACGAACAAAACCGCCGCAGCAGCGCCGATAAAGGTGCCGACCGCCCGGTACAGTGCCTTGGAACTGGTAGGACCGAGAAACGGACTGGAAACGATGTACACCGTAGCCATCGCCCAATATGGACGCGGCATTTGCATGAGCAGGGCGATGTACAGCGCGATCATCGATGCGGCGAAGGTGCGGACTCCGTAGAACCAGTCCCGCGCCGGGGGCATGCCAGAGAAAAATCCGCTCAAGAGTTGGCCACCGATGGCGGCGTGGCCGCTTCAAATGCTCTCAGTACCCGCAGCGTAGCTTCCAGATCACTCTGGTCAATGCCTTCAAGGACTTCGTGGCGCAAGCGCACCAGTTCCACTTCGACCGCCTGCACCAGCTCCCGACCGGTTTCGGTCAGGCTCAGGCATTTGGCGCGGCGGTCCTGTGCATCTTCGGTGCGGCAGACGTAGCCGCCATGGCACAACTGATCGAGCAGGCGCACCAGCGACGGGCTTTCCATCCCTGCTGCCTGGGCCACCGTCACCTGGCGCACACCCTCGCCCAGCCGCCCGATCATCAACAACGGAACGGCGCAGGCTTCGGAGATTCCATAGTTGGCGAGCGTGGTCTGGCAGATTTTGCGCCAATGCCTGGCGGCCACCACCATGGCGCTGCTGATGTTCATCTGGAGAATGGCAAGGTTATTCGGCACGAGGGAAAATACACACTGTTAGTTTGCTAACTATCAATATCGCATTGGAGGGGATTTTCCGTCAAGTTTTGAAACATATTGGCTTCCATCCGTCGCGAAGCGATATGGGGTGAACAAGCCACCGTACTTAAGATGTATATACTTTGTCAGCACGACAACCGAGAAGGCAGCCATGTCGAAACAAGCCGTTTTTACAATGAAACTTGAGTCTGAACTGCGTGAGCAGTTCATGGCAGAGGCAGAAGCCGCTCATCGCCCCGCCTCGCAAATCGTCCGGGAAATGATGCGTCAGTTTGTTCAAACCCAACGGGAGGCTCGCGAGTACGAAGCATTCCTGCAGCGTAAGGTCGACACCGCACGCGCTTCGATGCGCGCCGGCGACGGGCTGACAAATGATGAAATTGAGGCAGAGTTCGCTGCCAGGCGCAGGCGGGCCGAGCTACAGGAATGAAAATAATATGGACGAAAGAAGCAGCACAGGACCGTGCAGACATTTGGGATTACCTGCATGCCGTTAACCCAAAAGCAGCCATCGACATGGACAACCGGTTCAGCAATGCGCTATCCCGGCTTGCCAAATACCCGGAAATCGGCCCTGCCGGGATCATTTCAGGCACTCGCGAGCTGACGCCACATCAGAGTTACCGCATTGTTTATGAGCAGGGACTGGACGCCATCTGGATACTCGCCCTGGTCCATACATCCCGACAGTGGCCGCCCGGACGATGACGATTCACACCCCCCGCCCCTTCCTCAACATCACATCCAGTTGATCCACCACCTCGGCCCAATCCGCGTCATCGAGAATCTCCTCCCGCAGAAGTTCCGCCTGGCTCGGGCTCCAGAAAAACGCGTCCGCAAGGTGCAGCTCCGGTTTGAGCGGTGAATGGGTGGCGATGAATTTATCGATGCTTTCGGCGTCGTCCGGCAGGCCGAGTTGTTTGAACAGGGATGGAAGGTTGTGGGTCGGGCTTTCCATGTCGAACTCCTGGGGACCAATTCAAGGACCGCTGCGCGGTCATCGCGAGCAAGCTCGCTCCCACAGGTTAATCGCAGTTCCTGTGGGAGCGGGCTTGCCCGTGATGACGTCAGCATTGACGAAACAAAACTCAATGACTCAATTCCCGCACCTCGGCATGCGGCACCATTTTCAGAAACTCGGGCATGTCCATGCGCACCAGGTTGACGTGGTTTCCAGCCTCCAGATAGATGTCTTTTTGCCGGGTCAGCAGCGGATCGATGACCACCTCCAACCCATAGGACTCACCCAGCGCCGGTACTGCGCCACGCTCGCAATCATCGAACAGGTGCGCGAGGTTGCTTTCGCGGGAAACCTGCCACTCACCGCTGCTGCGGACTTTGCTCAGGTCAAGGTGGCGGCTGGCGGGCAGCACGGCCATCAGGTAATGCCCATGGTGATCGTCGAGGATCACCGATTTGGCCACCCGTTCGGCAGGAATACCTGCGACCCGCGCCGTTTCAAGGCTGCTGGCCGAGTGTGGGTGGCTGACGATGTCATATTCGCATTGAGCCTTTTCCAGGCTTCGCTGCACGGTTCTTGCCATACGCATGATGCACCTCGGTGTCCGCCATGATCGCTTACGGACGATGATTAAAGCTTGGCTTGCGTAGTAAAAGTCTAGGCCCGTCAGCGCGTTCCGGTGGGAAATCCGCTCATCGGCTGCCGACGGTAATTGAGCAAAATTCATACCGGCCGAGGCTCAACTAAACTGTATTCAGAGCCACTCCACGCCTCTCCCGGAGGGTCAAGTGAACATGCGTTGCTGTGCAGTTGCGTTGCTATTGGCGTTGAGCGGATCGGCCTGCGCCACCGACACAGTTGTGTTGCTGGTGCCCAACCCCATCGGGATCTGGCTGATCACCTTCGGCCTAGCGTTCCTGATCGCCGAGGCGGCCCTGCCCAATTACGGCGTGATCGGCCTGGGCGGCATCGTGATGTTCGTGATCGGCGCGGTGATCCTGTCCAATACCGAAGTGCCCGTGCCGTTGATGATCGGCCTGGGACTGGTCAGCGCGCTATTGCTGATCTACCTGGTGATTCACGCCATGAAGACACGACCGCGCGAAATCGTCAGCGGTGATGCCGGGCTGCTCGGCAGCGTGACGGCGGTGACGTCATTGCAGACCGGTAACGCCTATGGCGGCTGGATTCATCTGCAAGGAGAACGATGGCAAGTGCTTAGCGCGACGCCGCTGCAACCCGGGCAGCGGGTGCGGGTGGTGGGGCGCAAGGGTTTGCTGCTGCAAGTGGCCGCGGCTGACGCGGCGCCGGGCGGAGAATAGTCATGGGTTTGCAATTGGGTCTTGTCGCGCTGCTATTGTTGATCATCGCACTGGCAGGGGCGACGTTCCGCATCCTGCGCGAATACGAGCGCGGCGTGGTGTTCCAGCTCGGGCGCTTCTGGCAGGTCAAGGGCCCTGGCCTGATCCTGCTGATTCCGGTGGTCCAGCAAATGGTAAGGGTCGATTTGCGCACCGTGGTGCTGGACGTGCCACCGCAAGACGTGATCACCCGCGACAACGTGTCGGTCAAGGTCAACGCAGTGCTGTATTTCCGTGTGCTCGATCCGCAAAAGGCGATCATCCAGGTCGAAGACTTTCTGATGGCCACCAGCCAATTGGCGCAAACCACGCTGCGGGCGGTGCTGGGTAAACACGAACTGGACGAACTGCTGGCCGAACGCGAACGCTTGAATCTGGACATCCAGCAAGTACTCGACGCCCAGACCGACGCCTGGGGCATCAAGGTCGCCAACGTCGAGATCAAGCACGTGGACCTCAACGAATCGATGATCCGCGCCATCGCCAAGCAGGCCGAAGCCGAACGGGAACGGCGAGCCAAGGTAATCCACGCCGAAGGCGAATTGCAGGCCTCGGAAAAACTCATGCAAGCCGCCGAAATGCTGGGCCGCCAACCGGGGGCCATGCAGCTGCGCTACATGCAGACCCTGAGTTCGATTGCCGGCGACAAGAGCTCGACCATCGTCTTTCCACTGCCGATCGAGTTGCTCAAGGGCATGGCGGACTTGTCGTCGAAACCTTGAACTCAGACGCTTACTCAGTCTGCGCCGCCAACGGATACACCGACTCCCATCCGCCGCCGAGGGCCTTGTACAACCCGACCATCGCCAGCGACACGCCGGTCGAACTCTCGACCCATTGCTCCTGGGTCGCCAGTAGCGCACCTTGCACGGTGAGCACATTGACGAAGTCCACCACCCCTTCGACATATTGCTGTTGCGCTGTTTGCAAGGCGATCTGGTTCTGCCGCACCGCTTCGGCGAGGCTGTCGCGACGCAACTGGCTGGCGTTGTAGGCGGTCAACTGGTCATCGATTTCATGCCAAGCGCGCAGCACGGTTTGCTGGTAGGCGATGGCCGCTTCCTGTTGCTGGGCTTCGCGCAAATTCAGCACGCCGCGCAAGCGCCCGCCGTCGAACAGCGGCAGGCTGAATTGCGGGCCGATGCCGAACGCTCGCGAGCCCCACGAACCAAAATCGCTCAACTGCATGGCTTGCGAACCGACATTGCCCGACAGGGTAATCCGTGGATAGAAATCACCCTTGGCCACGCCAATACTCGCGGTCGCGGCATGCAGGCGCGCTTCGGCCTCGCGGATGTCCGGGCGACGTTCAGCCAGTTGCGAGGGCAAGCCAATGGCGACCTGGCGCGGCGTTTGTGGCACCGGTGCGTCTGTGGATAACTCCGCCGCCAATGCCTGGGGCGGTTCGCCCATCAACAGACTCAAGGCGTTGATCAGTTGCCACTGGCGCTGCTCCAGTGCGGGCAGGCGTGATTCGATGGCCGCCACCTGCGCGGCGGCTTCGGCGACATCCAGATCCGTCGCGACACCGTCGGCCAGGCGCAATTGCGAGAGCTTCAGGCTATGGCGGGCAACGTCGAGGTTCTGTTCGGTGACGAGCCGGGTGTTCTGCACGCCACGCAATTGAATGTAGTCCTGGGCGGTTTCGGCCAGCACCGACAGCAGCACACCGCGTCGGTCGTTCTCGGCGACTTCAAGGTTGGCGTCGGCCGCTTCGGTTTCCCGCCGCACGCGGCCCCAGAGGTCCAGCTCCCAGGACGCGGAAAAGCCGGCATCCCATAGGTTGAATGCGGACTGGCCGTTGTGCCCTGACGGGTCGCTCAGGCCTTCACCACTATTACGTTTTCGGGCGTAACTTCCCGTGGCGGCGGTATTCGGATAGCGGTTGGCGGTGATCACCTGGCGAACGGCACGGCTTTGCTGCAAACGGCTGCTGGCCAGCTTCAGGTCGAGGTTGTCGTTCAGGGCGCGTTGCGTGAGGGCCGAGAGTTTCGGGTCGTTGAACACCTCCCACCAGCGCTCGTTCATCGTTTCGGCGATGGCTTGGCTGGCGGCTGCCTTTGATGGTTTCGACCACTCGGTGATTTGTGTGGGCTGAGGTTTGTGAAAGTCCGGGCCGACGGTGCAGGCGCTGAGGCTCATAGCGAGCAAGGCACTCAAGGTAAGTTGCGACAGTTGGCCCCTTCGCGAGCAAGCCCGCTCCCACAATGGACTTTCTGTGATGCGAAAATCTTGTACTTCGCGCATAACCCTTGTGGGAGCGAGCTTGCTCGCGATAGCGTCCGCACCGTCAACACAGGTTTTCATCGCTGAGTCACCTCACGCGAGACACCACTGCTGGTATCGATACTCGCCTCCACCGACATCCCCACCCGCAAGCGCTCGGCCAGCGACTGTCCCGGCTCCAGCACGATTTTCACCGGTATCCGCTGTACCACCTTGGTGAAGTTGCCGGTGGCGTTGTCCGGTTTGACCGCGGCAAACGTCACCCCGGTGGCCGGTGCAATGCTTTCGACACGACCGTTCAGTGCCGCACCGCCCAGGCTATCGACGCGCACTTGCACAGCCTGCCCCGGCTGCACATCCGTCAGTTGGGTTTCCTGGAAATTGGCCATCACGTACGCCTGCGCCAGCGGCACCACAGCGAGGATTTTGCTGCCCGGTGTGACGTAGGCGCCGACCCGCACTGCGCGCTCGCCGACCATGCCGTCCTGTGGCGCAACGATCCTCGTATAGGACAACTCGTAGCTGGCCATTTCCAGCTTCGCTTGCGCCCGTTTCAGCCCCCCTTCGGCTGCATCGCGCTGGGCCGTGAGGATCTCCACTTGTTTGCGCTCCGCCGCCAGTACCGCCGTGGCATTGGCCAGCCGTGCGGAGGCCTGGTCGATGCGCGTTTGCGCCTGTTGCGCGTTTTGCACCGTGCCAGCGCCCACCCCGGCGAGGTGGTTGTAGCGGTTCAATTCATGCTCGGCAAACGCCATTTCCGCCTTGGCCGAAACCACCGAGGATTGCGCCTGGGCAATCACCGACGCCTGGCGCTCGAGGGTCGCCCGGGCGTTTTGCAGTTGCGCCCTGGCCACCAGCGTTTCGGCATCGGCGGCCTCGGCGGCGGCGCGTAGATCCCGGTCATCGATCAGTGCCAGCAACTGCCCGGCCTTGACCTGCTGGTTGTCCTCGACCAGCACTTGCTTGATAAACCCGGCAACCCGCGGCACGACCAGGGTGAAATCCGCCGAGACATAAGCATCATTGGTGTTCTGTTGGGTACGCTTGCCGAACAGGCCGGGCATCGCCAGGTACAGCAACACGCCGATGGCCAATGCGGCGGCCACGGCAACCGCGACTTTCTGCTTTGCTTGAGTGTTCATAAAAACCTTCTGTTTCAGTGGAGCAATCAGGTCGGTGCGCGCGGTGGATAAATCCGCGTCGGCAGCCAGAAAATCAGCAGGATCAAGATCACGGCGATACCGGCCATGCACAGGTAAAGATCAGAGGAAGTGAGCACCACCGCTTGCTCATGCAGCCGATGAGCGAGGCTTGCGCTGTCGCGCTCGGCCAGCGGTGAGTTGCCGAGACGGTCGACCAGCATGGTCGAGTGGAAATGCAGGCGTGCCGTGGTCAACGCCTCGATCACCCCGGTGGCGATGACCGCCGACAGGCCTTTGACGGTGTTGAACCAGGCCGATGCGAACGGCCCTTCCATCGGGTTGATGCTGCCGGTGGACAGCATCAGCAATGGCAACACCGCCATGGGCTGACCGAAAATCTGCAGCCATTGCAGCACATAGAAATCGTCGCGAATCCACGCGGACGTCAATTGCGAGCCGCCGACGCACGACAGCGCCAGCATGCTCAGGCCAATGCCCAACACCCAGCGGCAATCGACCCAGCGAAAGTTGCACAGCGCCGCCACCAACGGCAGCGCAATCAATTGCGGCAGCGCCGCCAGCAGCATGATCGGCGCGGTCTGCACCGGGCGATAACCCTGGACCTGCGCCAGGTAGCTGGACGGAATAATGATCACCGCCTGCAACACCACCAGCACGCCCGCCAGGGTCAGCAGGGCGAAAGACAGGTTACGGATGCCGAGCATCTGCATCTTGAAAAACGGAATCGGCTGCGACCACTCGCCGGTCAAAAACAGCACCAGCAACAACAGCCCGCCGCCGAGCAATCCGCAGATCAGGTTCGACTCGAACCAATCCAGGCGATTGCCCTGCAGGATGCCGATCACCAGCATGCAGATCGCGGGAAAGCCCAGCAGCACGCCGCGCCAGTTGAAGGACTTGAAGCGCTCCAGGCGCAGGGGGTCCTGGGGTAAGCCATACGCCACTGCGGCCATGGCAATCAGGCAAGGCGCGATGATTTGCCAGAAGGTCCATTGCCAGCCGACATACTCGGTCCACAACCCCGCCAACGGCGTGCCCAGACCCGGGCCGAACGTCGCCGTCAGGGCATAACCGGCCAGGCCATACAACTTCACATTGGCCGGCAGAAAGCGCAGGGCCACGGTCATCAGCATGGGCGGCAATGCACCGCCCGCCAGGCCTTGCAAGGTGCGTAGCAACAACAGACTTTCGTAATTCGGGGCGAAGGGGCACAACACGCCCAGCAGGGTGAACAGGCTGATGGCACACAGAGTGAAACGCCGCAACGAGAACGTCACCGCACACCACGGCGCGAACGCCATGGCCGCCACTGACGTCGCGGTATAACAGGCGACCAGCCAGGTGCCTTCGTCGTAGCCGATGGCCAACGCACCACGGATATCGGCCAGGGCGACTTTGGTCACCATCTCGTTCAGGCCCGACATCAGCACCACCACCAATACGCCAACCAGGCCGATAATGATCCGCGGGCCGAAGACAGGTGGAGCGGCTGCCGTGCTGGCCGCAGCAACAGGTGCCGTGACCGTAAGGGAAGTCATGTACTGCAAGCTCCGGCGTGGAAAGACCGAAGCATTCTAGGAAGCGTGATGCCTGACGAAAATCAACTTATCGGCAGGTTATAAGTGCGCTAGACGCAACAATGCAAAGCCCTTGTGGGAGCGGGCTTGCTCGCGAAGGCGTTGGGTCAGTCGGTATCAATGTTGAATGACAAATCGCATTCGCGAGCAAGCCCGCTCCCACAGGGGGAAATTGCGCTCGACCTCAGTCCGGCTGCGCAGCCAGCCACGTCTCATCGCAACACGCCTTGAGCGTTTCCCGCAGCCAGCGGTGAGCCGGATCCTTGTCGAATCGCGGATGCCAGGCCTGTGTCAGCATTAAGGTCGGCAACGGAATCGGCAGGTCGAACGAGCGCAGCTTCAGTCCGAGTCGCCGCACACTCAGCAAGGCTTCCTTGGGCACCGGCAGAATCAGGTCGGAATCGGGCAAGGCAAACATCGCCGCATGAAAGCTTGGCGCGATCACCGCCACCCGCCGCTCCAGCCCCAGGGCATTGAGCGCGGTATCGATCGGACCTCGGGCAATGCCGCGCCGGGACATGCTGATATGCGAGAACCCCGCGTAACGCTCCGCCGTGATCTCTTCGTCGAACAGCGGATGATCCTCGCGCACCAGGCCGACAAAGTGGGTGGAAAACAGATTCTGAATCTTCACTTCCGGGGTCAACGGCCGGGTGTTGCTGACGCTCAGATCGATCCGCCCTTCGCGCAACGCCTCATCATCGCCATCGCCTTCCGGGACGAAACGCAACTCACAGTGCGGTGCCTGCCGGTCAAGGGTGTCGAACAGCTTGCCGCCGTAGACGCCGACAAAAAAGTCGTTGGCCCGAATACTGAAACGCCGCCGCAGCGAACTCAGTTCCACCGCATCGGCCGAACGAAACAGCAAACCGGCCTGTTCCACCACGCTGCGAACCTGTTCGCGCAACTCCAGTGCCTTGGGGGTCGGTACCAGGCCACGGCCGGCGCGCACCAGGATCGGATCGCCAATGGCCTCGCGAATGCGCGTCAACGTCCGGCTCATGGCCGCCGGGCTGAGGTTCATCCGCCGCGCGGCGCCCACCACGCTGCCCTCGTCGAGCAAGGCATCGAGGGCGACCAACAGGTTCATGTCTGGGAGTTGCATAGTGAGCACTCGTGTTTGATCTGGACTGATTCAAACGCAATGCTAGCAAACAAACTGCCGAATCATGTGTTGGCAGCACCGACCTCTTCGCGAGCAGGCTCGCTCCCACAGGGGATCCAAGGTGGTCGCAAAATTTGTGTACGACAAAGGCCCTATGCAGGAGCGAGCCTGCTCGCGAAAGCGGTGGAACCGTCACCACATCCATTCGCGGTAGACCATAGAAACAACTCACACCACTATCAGTTCTGATAGTTCGCAAACCTGGCTCAAGCGAGTAAAACTCAAAGCCTGCCCCGCTTCCGCGAAGATCCCGGCATGAGCCAACCTGCTGATCAAGACAACCGCAGCCGGCCACGCGTAGTACTGCTGGCAACCGACCGCAGCCAATCCATCATTGGCGAAATCGTCGATGGCCAGTCCCACACCATCGCCTACTCCGCCTACGGTGAGCAGTCCGCGCAGCAGAATGTCGAGACACGACTGGGGTTCAATGGTCAATTGCGTGAGGCGGATATCGGTTGGTATTTGCTGGGCAACGGCTACCGCGCCTACAACCCGCGGTTGATGCGTTTTCATAGCCCGGACAGTTTGAGTCCATTTGGTAAGGGTGGACTGAATGCATATATGTATTGCGGCGGGGAACCGGTGATGAATTCGGACCCTACGGGGCACATACGCATTAAACTCCCTCTACCAGTTCGCTCTCTTCCGCAAAGAGCTAGTGTGATTGTAGAAAACCCAAACTCCTCCAAGCTCATCCCAAAAGCAGCCGCTGAAATCAGCTCGGTAAAGCCAAATACAAAAAACCCGGTCGCTGCACCTGTAGCCGCACTGGACCAACCCTCCTCAATCATAAACAACACCAATGCCAACGCGGTCGCACCAAGCATTTCCCCTTCTTCACTAACGGTTAATGCCCCGCATACACAATCATCAGAGCTGCAGGGCATGCCTAAGTTGAAAACAATGATCGACATCTATCAACAGCCACTAATACGCGGAAAACGGAAAATGCCGGAGCTTTCCATTAGCGCTACAGAAGAGGAAATTAAAAAAATACCTCGATTGAACCCTGTCGTTCACCTGATTCGCCTTACTTAGAGCACTCTCTCGATCAGGTGAACACCTGTGATCTAACGATCGCACTTAGCAGGGAGGTCAGTTTCTTATTGGAGATAGCCATTCATAAGAAATGAATAAGATGTTGACACCCCCTCACCGCACCATCCCCCACCGCCTTACCGTCACCCGCTCCAACGAATCAAACACCAGATTCTCCACCAGCAATCCAATCAGGATCACCACCGCCAACCCGGCAAATACCTTGTCCGTGTACAACTCATTGCGATTCTGAAAGATGTACCACCCCAACCCACCTTTGCCGCTTGTCGCACCAAACACCAACTCGGCAGCAATCAAGGTCCGCCAGGCAAACGCCCAGCCGATTTTCAGCCCGGCGAGGATTGACGGCAGTGCCGCCGGAATCAGGATGAACAGCACGAAGCGCATGCCCTTGAGGCCGTAGTTGCGCCCAGCCATGCGCAGGGTTTCCGAGACGCCGAGGAAGCCAGCGTAGGTGTTCAGCGCCAACGCCCAGAGCACCGAATGCACCAGCACGAAAATCAGGCTGTTCTGGCCTAATCCAAACCAGAGCAGCGCCAACGGCAGCAGGGCTATGGCCGGCAAGGGATTGAACATCGAGGTCAGGGTACTGAGCAGATCACGACCGAATTGCGTCGACACCGCCAGCGTGGTCAGGGCAAACGCCAGGACGATGCCGATCAGGTAGCCCTTGAGCAACACCACCAAAGAAATCCACACCTTGCCCAGCAACTCGCCGCTGAGCAGGCCGTCGTAAAGCGCGTGAGCGGTTTGCACAAAACTCGGCAGCAGCAGGTCGTTGTTTTGATACCTGGCAACAGCTTCCCAAAGCACCGCGAGCAAAATCAGGATCAGGCTTTTGCGCAGCCAACCTTGCTGCCATAGACGTTGGCCGAGGGGTAACTCCCGTTCCAGCGGCACGCTGGTCAGTGGCTGCAAAACCGTTTCGAACTCTTCACGCGGGGATGATAAATGGCTCATCGGGCCCTCCTTTCAACTGGCTCAATAAGCGATGCGGATGTCGGCGAAATCCAACTCATGCTCAGCGTTCGCCGCATCACCTTCATCGAACAACAGCCGATGAATACGTCGCGCCGATTCCTGAAACGCCACACCGCCGAGGCTGTGCAAATCGTATTGGTGGCTGTGGACTTCCGCCCTCACCCGTCCTGGATGGGGTGACAGCAACAGAATGCGATTGCCCACCACCAGTGCCTCTTCGATAGAGTGCGTGACGAACAGCAGCGTGAAACGCACTTCTTCCCAGAGCAGCAGCAATTCTTCCTGCATCTTGCGCCGGGTCAGGGCATCGAGCGCAGCAAAGGGTTCGTCCATCAACAGGATTTTCGGCTGCATCGCCAGCGCCCGAGCGATGGCGACCCGTGCCTTCATCCCGCCTGACAAGGTGTGCGGATAAGCATCGGCAAACGCCGCCAGGCCGACCTTTTCCAGATAGTGCAGCGCTCGCTCTTCGGCTTCTTTTTTCTTCAGGGTTCGGGAAGCCAGCAGTGGAAACATCACGTTCTGTTTGACGGTTTTCCACGGCGGCAGTTGATCGAACTCCTGAAACACCACGATCCGGTCCGGTCCCGGCGCATCGACGCGCTGGCCTTGCAGACGGATCTCGCCTTCCACTGGCCGGATGAAGCCGGCGGCGGCTTTGAGCAACGTCGACTTGCCGCATCCGGACGGGCCGAGCAGGACAAAGCGGTCTGCCGGATCGATCTCGAAACTGACTTGATGGGTCGCCCGCACCACGCGCTGCGGTGTGCGGTATTCGAGGCTGACGTTATCGACCGACAGCAGCGCCTGGGCTGCCGCGATCGGTTTGCTGACCGTGTGGTCTTGCAAAGGAGCGTTCATTTCGGTCAGCTCCCTTGCAGTGGTTTGGCGTCCTGGAAGAAGTAATCCTTCCACGAATCCGGTTTGTTTTTGATCGCGCCAACGCGGTACAGGAACTCGGCCAACGGGTAGGTATTTTTCGGCGTGACGCTGAACTCGAACTGCGGGTTGTCGATGATTTTCAGCAACGCCGCACGATCGATTTTGGCCTTGGTAACGCGGATGTAAGTGTCCGCCGCTGCGCCTTTGTCGTTCTGGGCAAACGTGGCCGCTTCGGTCAGCGCGTCAATGAATGCCTTGTAGGTTTTCGGGTTCTCATTGCGGAATTTCTCGGTAGCGAACAACACCGTCGGCGAATTCGGCCCGAGCAGGTCATAGGTGTTCAGCACCACGTGCACGTTGGGATTGGCCAGTTCCTGATCCTGGAACGGCGGGTTGGAGAAGTGCCCGCTCAGCTCGGTGCCGCCAGCCACCAGCGCCGCTGTCGCATCGGGATGCGGAACCGCGATGGTGTACTTGTCGAGGCGATTGAACTCTTTGTCGCCCCACTGTTTAGCCGCCGCGTATTGCAGGAAGCGCGACTGCACCGACACGCCCACCGCCGGCACTGCGATTCGGTCTTTCTCGGTGAAGTCGGCAATGGTTTTGACCTTGGGATTATTGCTCACCAGGTAGTACGGGAAGTTGCCCAGGGAAGCCACGGCCTTCACGTTCTGCTTGCCGTGGGTGCGATCCCAGATGGTCAGCAGCGGGCCGACACCAGCGCCGGCAATGTCGATCGAGCCCGACAGCAACGCGTCGTTGACCGCTGCACCGCCGGAGAGCTGGGTCCAGTCGACCTTGATGTCGATGCCTTCCTGCTTGCCGTACTTCTCGATCAGGTTCTGATCGCGCACCACGTTCAGCAGCAAGTAAACGATGCCGAACTGTTCGGCAATGCGGATTTCACCTTCGGCGTGGGCCACGGTCGGCGCCACCAGGCTGCCGGCGATCAGGCTGAAACCCAGACCGATGGCCGCGGTCAGCGGTGCGAATGGAAGACGTTTGGACATGATCAGATCTCCGATAAATCAGAAAGGCGCGTCGCCCTGGATGGTGGTGCGATACAGCTTGCGGCGCAGATGGCTGGGGCATCCGGCGGCGAGGTGGATCAGCGAACGGTTGTCCCAGAACACCAAGTCATGGGGCTGCCATTGATGGCGGTAGATGTTTTGCGGCAGCGCGCTGTGGGCGTAGAGCTCGGTCAGCAGTTGCTGGCTCTCGTCTTCCGGCAGGCCAACGATGCGGGTGGTGAACCCCTCGCTGACGAACAACGCCTTGCGACCGTTTTCCGGGTGGGTACGCACGACCGGGTGGACGACTTCGGCGACCTGGGCGAGTTGCTCCGGGGTCAGGGTCGGGCGCCAGTTGCCTTCGAATTTTGTTTCGCTGTAGCGCGCGGTGTATGAGTGCGCGGCCGAGCGACCTTCAACGGCGTTGCGCAATGCAAGCGGCAGGTTGTCCCAGGCTTTGTGCATGTCGGCGAACAATGTGTCACCGCCTTCTGACGGCAGTTCCTGGGCATGCAGCATCGAGCCCAGGCTCGGCAGTTCTTTGTAGGAGAGATCGGAATGCCAGAACTTGCCGGCGTCACCCAGGCCGATGTTCTGGCCGTTTTCGACGATGTTGGAGACGATCAGGATTTCCGGATGCCCTGTCAGCAGGAACTGCTTGAGCACATGGATCTGCAACACGCCAAAACGACGGCTGAAATCGATCTGTTGCTCAGGGGTTATGCGCTGGTCGCGGAACACCACCACGTGATGATCCAGGTGCGCGCGGTGAATACGGGCGAAGTCCTGATCATTGATCGGGCGGGACAGGTCGAGACCAATAATCTCGGCACCCACCGCTCCACTGAACGGACGGACTTCAAAGAATTGTGGCGCGATGCTTGGCGAAGCTGAAGCTGCAGACATAAATCACTCCCACGCACGGCACGCTCAAAGGCGCGCGCGTCGATCAGAAACTCACGGAGGTCCCGTGTTGGTTCGTGTCGTGCGGCGCGCCGATTGGTCGACAGGTACGCAGGAGATTGACTTTATAGATATAAGAATTGAAATTTAAATACCGTTAACGAATAACGATATGGCGATTGCGAAGGGAATGGAGGAATCGCGGGGTGACGTTATTTGTCACTTTCTGACAGGATTTTGGTGTTTTGGCGGACGCTATCGCGAGCAAGCTCGCTCCCACAGGGGTCAGTGGAAACACAAAAATTGCGTTTCAATACAGATCCATTGTGGGAGCGAGCTTGCTCGCGATGGGGCCAGTGGCCCCGAAGGTGGATTACCGCTCGTGCAGCGCCTCGGCCCGCGCACGGATGATCGGCTTGAGCAGGTAGCTCAGCACGGTCTTCTTGCCAGTGATGATATCCACGGAAGCCACCATCCCCGGAATGATCAGCAACGGCTTTTCATCGGTGCCCAGGTGGCTGCGGTCGGTGCGCAGCTTGATGAGGTAGTAGGTGGTCTTCTTGTCTTCATCGGTGATGGTATCGGCACCGATCTGCTCCAGTTTGGCCTTCATCCCGCCGTAGATGGTGTAGTCATAGGCGGTAAATTTCACCGTCGCTTCCTGCCCCGGGTGCAGGAACGCGATGTCCTGCGGGCGGATCTTCGCCTCGACCAGCAAGGTGTCGTCCAGCGGTACGATTTCCACCAGGTCGCTGCCCGGCTGGATAACCCCGCCGATGGTATTGACCAGCAACTTGTTGACGATGCCCCGCACTGGCGAAGTGACCAGCGTCCGGCTGACCCGGTCTTCCAGGGCCTTGCCGGTGGCCTGGGCCTTGTTCAGGTCGGTGCGTGCTTCATTGAGTTGGGTCAGGGCTTCGCTACGGAACTTGCCACGGGTTTCATCGACCTTGCGCTGCACTTCCTTGATTGCCGATTCGGCTCGTGGAATTGCCAGCGTGGTGGCGTCGAGCTGACCACGGGTCTCCGCTTCGGCACGCCTGAGGCGCAGGACTTCCACCGGTGATACCGCGCCTTGGGCCACCAACGGCTCGGACATGCTGATTTCCTGACGCTGGAAGCCCAATTGCTGGCGATACTGCGCCTGTTTGGAGGTGAATTCGCGCAGCTCTTGCTGGCGCTGGATCAGCTGCTCCTGCAAGCCACCAATCTCATCGTGCAACTGTTGGCGACGACTGATATAGAGCGACTCTTCACTCTTGGCCTGACCCGGCACGGCCTTGAGCACATCCTCGGGGAAGTTCAGCGGACGCTCTTCGACCTCGGCGCTCAGGCGCTCGACCCGCAGCAGCATCGACAACCGATCGGCCTCGGTTTCACCGACATTCGAAGCAAATCGCGTGTCGTCCAGGCGAATCAGCGGTGCGCCGGCTTCGACAATCTGACCTTCCTTGACGAACAGCTCGGCAACAATACCGCCTTCAAGGTTCTGGATCTTCTGGATCTTCGACGATGGAATCGCCTTGCCGTCGCCCTTGGTCACCTCGTCGATCACCGCGAAGTTGGCCCAGAGCATCAGGAACACAAAGAACGCGATGATCGCCCAGATCGTCAGCCGCACCACGCGGGGCGCATCCTCGATCAGCGCCTTGTTGACCTCCGGCAGCGGCTGCCCCTGAAGTGAAGCAGAGCCTTTGAAGTAGCGAAGGATCGAACCCTTACCCGACTTAAGCAACACTGATCTGCCCCTTCTTCAACGCTTCCATCACTGCGGCTTTCGGGCCGTCGGCGAGTATCTGCCCGCGGTCGACCACGATCAGGCGATCCACCAGCGACAATAGCGATGCCCGGTGCGTTACCAGCACCATGGTCTTGTTTTCGATCACCGCTGCCAGGCGCTGCTTGAGGCGCTCTTCACCGGTGTTGTCCATGGCGCTGGTCGGCTCGTCGAGCAGCAGGATCGGCGGGTTGAGCAACAATGCACGGGCCAGGGCGACGTTTTGCCGCTGACCGCCGGAGAGGTTCTGCCCGCGCTCGCCGACTTGCAGCTCATAACCCTGCGGATGCAGGCGCGCATACTCGTGGACGCCGGCCAGTTCTGCGGCTTGCAGCACCAGTTCGTCCTCGACATACCGCGCGCCGGAAACCAGGTTGTCGCGCAAAGTGCCGGCGAGCAACTGAATGTCCTGGGGCACGTAGCCGATGTTGTAGCGCAGCTCGCTGACGTCGATCTGGCGGATATCCACACCATCGACCAACAACGCGCCGTCATCCGGCTGGTACAGCCCCACCAGCAACTTCGCCAGCGAGCTCTTGCCCGAGCCGCTTCGGCCAATGATGCCGACCTTCTCGCCGGGACTGATCGACAGATTGATGTTCTTCAGCGCCAGGTTCTGCTGTTGCGGGTAGGTGAAGTTGAGCTGGCGGCACTCAATGCCGCCCTGCAGCACCTTGCGGCTGAGCGGACGCTCTTCGAAATTGCGCTCCTGGGGCAGCTCCATCATCTGGTCGACCGAGGTCATGGTCACCCGCGCCTGCTGATAACGAGTCAGCAGCCCGGACAGTGACGCCAGCGGGCTGAGCGCACGACCACTGAGCATGTAGCAGGCAATCAGGCCGCCCATGCTCAGGTGACCGTCGATGATCTGGTACACGCCGAAGACGATCATGATCACTCCGGCCAGTTGCTGGATCAGCAAGGTGATATTCATCGCCAGGCCGGAGAGCATTTTCACCCGCAACTCAAGGCGGCTGAGGGTGCCGATGGTCTGCTCCCACTGATACTGGCGTTCGCTTTCGGCGTTGTTGACCTTCACCGCATCCAGGCCGGCCAGGGTCTCGATCAGGCTCGACTGACGCTCGGCCCCCAGCGCCATGGTCCGTTCCATGGTCGCCACCAGGGGTTTCTGCAAGGCATAGCCAATGGCCAGGGCGATCGGGAATGCCAGCACCGGTATCCAAACCAGATGCCCGCCAAGGATCGCGATGACGATAAAGATCAGAATCGTGAACGGCAGGTCAATCAGGCTGGTCAGTGTCAGCGAGGCGAGGAAGTCCCGCAGGCTCTGGAACTCATGGATGTTCTGGGCAAAGCTGCCGACCCGCGCCGGCCGGTATTTCATGGCCATGCCAACGATGCGCTCGAACAGCGTGGCCGAGATAATCAGGTCGGTTTTCTTGCCGGCCAGATCCAGGCACAGGCTACGCAGGCTTTTCAGGATCAGGTCGAACAGGTAGGCGCCCGAGATGCCGAATGCCAGTACCCAGAGCGTCGCTTCGGCCTGGTTCGGCACGACACGATCGTAGACGTTCATCACGAACAACGGCGCGGCCATGGCAATGATGTTGATCAGAAAACTGGCGGCGATGGCGTCGGCGTACAACCAGCGCGAACGCTTGAGGGTATCGCGGAACCACGAGCGCGCACGCGGAATCAGCGTGCCGTGATTGACGTCGAACTTGTGCTGCGGCTGGGCGAAAAAGACTTTGCCGATGTAGTCATCGGCCAGCAGGTCACGGCTGACCAGGGACTCACCGCCGTCGCTTTCGCTGAGTAGCACCCGTACCTGATCTTCGCCTTGCCAGCCGAGCAGGACGGCACTTCGACCGTCCCTGAGCAACAACAATGCTGGCATCGCGATCGCCGGAATATCTTCCAGCTTGCGTTGCAGCACCCGGCCTTGCAGCCCCGCGCGAGCTGCCGCGCGAGGTAGCAAGTCGACACTCAAGCGTTGCTCGGGCAGTGGCAGGCCGGTGGTGAGCATTGCCGCGCTGGCAGGCTTCTGGTGCAGCATGCAAAGAGCGAGCAGACCATCCAGTAGCGGATCGTCATGCAACGCGCGCGGATCATGAATGAGTTGAACCCGACTGACTTCTGATTCCACGCTCGGCACTCTTGGCTAACAATTGAACAATGAAGGTCCTGCTCAATTCATACCGGGCAATTGGACCTTGGGCTTCACGTCGTTCTGCACAACGGATGCCAATGGTGCGACCACTCCCTGGCTCTTGAGCAACTCGCCCATGGTCGCCTTGATTCGGTATTGAGTAAATAACTGAATGTTCTTGATCTCCACCAGACGGCGCGAAGAGGTGAACAGCTCGTTCTCGCTGTCGAGCAAATCCAGCAAGGTGCGCTCGCCAAGGCTGAACTGACGCTGGTAAGCGGTACGCACGGCGGTGCTGTGGTCGACGTATTGCTGGGCGATCGGCACTTGCGCGTTGGCGTTGTTCAGGGCGTTCCAGGCCAGGCCCAGCTCTTCATTCAATTGGCGCAGGGCGTTATTACGGATATCCAGCGCCTGGTTCGACAGGTAGGACTTGGATTCCAGATCGGCCTTGTTGCTGCCGCCGGCATACAGATTGAAGCGCATGCGCAGCATGGCTTGCCATTCATTGTTGTGGCCGTTCTGACCATCAATGTCGTTGTCCGCGGTGCGACCCAACTCAGCATCGAAGCGCGGATAGAACGTCGACTTGGCCGTGTCGTATTGCTTCTCGGCAGCGGCGATATCGGATTCGGCCGAGCGCAGGATCGGGCTGTTTTCCAGCATCTGCGCACGGGCTTCATTCAGGTTGGCCGGCATCAGCGCCAGGAAACTCGCCGGGCGTTCCAGTTGATCGGGCATCTGGCCAACAGCGGAGAGGTAGTTGGTTTCGGCGTCAGCCAGGTTGGTCTGCTCGGTGATCAGGTTGTTGCGCGCCTGGGCCATCCGCGCCTCAGCCTGATCAAGGTCGGCGCCACTGCCGACGCCACGCTGGGTGCGCAGTTGGATCTGGTCGTAAATGCGCTGGTGGCTCTTGAGGTTGTCCTCGGCCAGACGTACGAATTCGCGGCGGGTCAGCACGTCGAGATAGACCTGGGCCACGGTCAGCCCGGTACGCTCGGAAGTACTCAGCAGCGAGTAGGCGCGGGAGTTGACAGTGGCTTGTTGACGCCCTACTTCGCTGGACGTCGCAAAACCGTCAAAAACCATTTGGGTCAGACGTAAACTTGACTCACTGCGATTCAGGGTTTCCCAGTGATTGTTGCTGCCGTCCGTTCGTGTGGTCACGCTGTCGGTGCCCTCACGACCATAACCGCCCAGCAGGTCGACCCGTGGCAGGTATCCACCTTTCGCAGCCTTCAACTGATAATCCGCAGCCAATCGACTGTTGACGCCTGCCTGGACCTCCGGATGGACATCCAGCGCTTGTTGCATGGCGTTTGGCAAGGACTGTGCCTGGACGAAAGACGCGGCGAGGGCGAAAGGTACAGCCATGAACAAAGGCGAACGCATTGTAGGAATTTCCCAGGACTTCTTGTCTTGAATCACAGCAAAAGAACGCGCTGCGTCGGAAGATGGCAAGCGGAATGACCGTATGTCGGAAAGTTCAAAAAACGGAACTGGATCACATACCGAGGACGAGTCACAGCTCAAATATCAATGTGACATTACTGGGACGATTGTTTAGGATGACCCCAAGAAGGTCAATAGTTTGGCATAAAGTTAATAGCGAAAAAATATAGCCAAAATATTGACGAATTTACGCGTCAAACTTGTGCATCTATTTTGCAATGTACGTCCAGACTGGTCGGCGCCGACAGACGCCATCAGGTCCATGGAAGTCAACTGAACGGACACCCCGGAGAGTCTTCAATGAGCAGTGTTGTTGCCATCGTCAAAAGCATTGTCGGTCAAGTTTTCGTGGTGTCTCCAGAGGGCATCCGCCGAGTTCTCGTTGAAGGCGACAAGTTGTTCGCCGGTGACCAGATCGACACCGGCCTTTCCGGTGCCGTATCCCTGGAGCTGGCCGATGGCCGCACCCTCGATCTGGGCCGTGACACTCAGTGGAGCGCCGACGCTCCAGACTCCAGCACTGACCTGGCAGCCGCCACCGCGCAAGCCGCGCCTTCGGTAGAAGAGCTGCAACAGGCCATTGCTGCCGGTGCCGACCCGACAAAAGACCTTGAAGCCACCGCTGCCGGCCCGGCTGTCGCAAGTTCTGGCGGTGCCGCCGGTGGTGGTCACAGCTCCGTGATGATCGACGCCACCGCTGGCCGCGTCGATCCGATCATCGGCTTCCCAACCAATGGTCCTGATTCCACTGCTACCCCCACTACGCTCGATACCGGCAACCAGACCACCACAACCATCAGGTCCGTCAACGCTCCGAGCGTAATGACCGCTGATACTGGCACTCTGGCCGAAGACAGCGTCGCAACGGGTAATGTACTGACCAACGATAGCGATGCCGAGACGCCGCTCAGCGTCACCGGCTTCACCATCGCTGGCGTGACCGGCAGTTTCACCGCAGGCCAGACAGCGACCATCGTCGGTGTCGGTACGTTGACCATCGGTGCCAATGGCGACTACACCTTTACTCCGGACGCCAACTACAACGGTGCTGTACCGCAAGTTACGTACACCACCAACACCGGCTCCAGCAGCACACTGGGTCTCACCGTGACGGCGGTCGATGACCCGAGCGTTTTGACTGCCGACACCCAAGTCACTGCTGAAGACACCGCAGCGATCGGCAACGTGCTGAGCAACGACAGCGACATCGACAACGTTCTGAGCGTGGTTACTTTCACCATTGACGGCGTCAACGGCACCTTCACCGCCGGCCAGACGGCGACCATCGCCAACGTCGGCAGCCTGGTCATCGGCGCCAACGGCGCCTACACCTTCACCCCGGCCGCCAACTACAACGGCAGCGTGCCGACGGTCAGCTACACCGTCACCGACGGCTCGGGCAGCAACGTCACCTCGACCCTGACCATCAACGTCACGCCGGTCGATGACAGCTTCACCGACATCAGCGAAAGCGTGACCACCAACGAAGACACCGCCGTCACCGGCAGCGTCCTCAGTGGCACCTCGAGCGTCGATGGGCCAGTCAGCGTGGTTAACTTCACCATTGGCGAAACCACCTACGCCGCTGGCAGCACGGCGACCATCGCCAACGTCGGCACCCTGGTGATCGGCGCCAACGGCACCTACACCTTCACCCCGGACGCCAATTACAACGGCAGCGTGCCGACGGTCAGCTACACCGTCACCGACGGCTCGGGCAGCAATGTCACCTCGACCCTGACCATCAACGTCACCCCGGTCGACGACAACTTTACCGACGCCAACGAAACCGTCTCGACCCTGGAAGACACCGCCTTGACCGGCAGTGTCCTCACCGGCACGAGCAGCGTCGACGGCCCGGTCAGCGTGGTCAACTTCACCATCGGCGAAACCACCTACGCCGCTGGCAGCACGGCGACCATCGCCAACGTCGGCACCCTGGTGATCGGCGCCAACGGCACTTACACCTTCACCCCGGCCGCCAACTACAACGGCAGCGTGCCGACCGTGAGCTACACCGTCACCGACGGTTCCGGCAGCAATGTCACTTCGACCCTGACCATCGACGTCACCCCGGTCGACGACAACTTTACCGACGCCAACGAAACCGTCTCGACCCTGGAAGACACCGCCTTGACCGGCAGCGTCCTCAGTGGCACCTCGAGCGTTGACGGCCCGGTCAGCGTGGTCAACTTCACCATCGACGGTGTTGCTGGCACTTTCACCGCTGGCCAGACCGCGACCATTGCCAACGTCGGCACCCTGGTGATCGCGGCGAACGGCGCTTATACCTTCACCCCGGCCGCCAATTACAACGGCAGCGTGCCGACGGTGAGCTACACCGTCACCGACGGCTCCGGCAGCAATGTCACCTCGACCCTGAACATCAACGTCACCCCGGTCGATGACAGCTTCACCGACCTCAGCGAAAGCGTGAGCACCGCTGAAGACACCGCCGTCACCGGCAGCGTCCTCAGTGGCACTTCGAGCGTCGACGGCCCGGTCAGCGTGGTTAATTTCACCATTGGTGAAACCACCTACGCCGCCGGCAGCACGGCGACCATCGCTAACGTCGGCACCCTGGTCATCGGCGCCAACGGCGCCTACACCTTCACCCCGGCCGCCAACTACAACGGCAGCGTGCCGACGGTCAGCTACACCGTCACCGACGGCTCGGGCAGCAACGTCACCTCGACCCTGAACATCAACGTCACCCCGGTCGATGACAGCTTCACCGACCTCAGCGAAAGCGTGAGCACCGCTGAAGACACCGCCGTCACCGGCAGTGTGTTGACCGGCACCTCGAGCGTCGATGGTCCGGTCAGCGTGGTTAACTTCACCATTGGTGAAACCACCTACGCCGCTGGCAGCACGGCCACCATCGCCAACGTCGGCAGCCTGGCGATCGGCGCCAACGGGACTTACACCTTCACGCCAGCCGCCAACTACAACGGCACGGTGCCGACGGTGAGCTACACCGTCACCGACGGCTCGGGCAGCAACGTCACCTCGACCCTGACCATCGACGTCACCCCGGCCGATGACAGCTTCACCGACCTCAGCGAAAGCGTGACCACCGCTGAAGACACCGCCTTGACCGGCAGTGTGTTGACCGGTACCTCGAGCGTCGATGGCCCGGTCAGCGTGGTCAATTTCACCATCGGTGAAACCACCTACGCCGCTGGCAGCACGGCCACCATCGCCAACGTCGGTACCCTGGTCATCGGCGCCAACGGGACTTACACCTTCACCCCGGACGCCAACTACAACGGCAGCGTGCCGACCGTGAGCTACACCGTCACCGACGGCTCCGGCAGCAACGTCACCTCGACCCTGACCATCAGCGTCACCCCGGTCGATGACAACTTTACCGACGCCAACGAAACCGTCTCGACCCTGGAAGACACCGCCGTCACCGGCAGTGTCCTCACCGGCACGAGCAGCGTCGACGGCCCGGTCAGCGTGGTCAATTTCACCATTGGTGAAACCACCTACGCCGCTGGCAGCACGGCCACCATCGCTAACGTCGGCACCCTGGTGATCGGCGCCAACGGCGCTTACACCTTTACCCCGGCCGCCAATTACAACGGCAACGTGCCAACGGTGAGCTACACCGTCACCGACGGTTCCGGCAGCAATGTCACTTCGACCCTGACCATCGACGTCACCCCGGTCGACGACAGCTTCAGCGACCTCAGCGAAAGCGTGACCACCGCCGAAGACACCGCCGTCACCGGCAGCGTCCTCACCGGTACCTCGAGCGTCGACGGGCCAGTCAGCGTGGTTAACTTCACCATCGACGGTGTTAGTGGCACTTTCACCGCTGGCCAGACGGCGACCATTGCCAACGTCGGCAGCCTGGTGATCGCGGCAAACGGCGCCTACACCTTCACCCCGGCCGCCAACTACAACGGCAACGTGCCGACGGTGAGCTACACCGTCACCGACGGCTCGGGCAGCAACGCCACCTCGACCCTGAACATCGACGTCACCCCGGTCGATGACAACTTCACCGACCTCAGCGAAAGCGTGACCACCGCCGAAGACACCGCCGTCACCGGCAGCGTCCTCAGTGGCACCTCGAGCGTCGATGGGCCAGTCAGCGTGGTTAACTTCACCATCGACGGTGTTGCTGGCACTTTTACCGCCGGCCAGACGGCGACCATCGCCAACGTCGGCAGCCTGGTGATCGGCGCCAACGGCGCTTACACCTTCACCCCGGCCGAAAATTACAACGGCAGCGTGCCGACCGTGAGCTACACCGTCACCGACGGCTCGGGCAGCAACGTCACCTCGACCCTGACCATCAGCGTCACCCCGGTCGACGACAGCTTCACCGACATCAGCGAAAATGTGAGCACCAACGAAGACACCGCCGTCACCGGCAGCGTCCTCAGTGGCACCTCGAGCGTCGATGGGCCAGTCAGCGTGGTTAACTTCACCATTGGCGAAACCACCTACGCCGCTGGCAGCACGGCAACCATCGCCAACGTCGGCACCCTGGTGATCGGCGCCAACGGCACCTACACCTTCACCCCGGACGCCAATTACAACGGCAGCGTGCCGACGGTCAGCTACACCGTCACCGACGGCTCGGGCAGCAATGTCACCTCGACCCTGACCATCAACGTCACCTCGGTCGACGACAACTTTACCGACGCCAGCGAAACCGTCTCGACCCTGGAAGACACCGCCGTGACCGGCAGCGTCCTCACCGGCACGAGCAGCGTCGACGGCCCGGTCAGCGTGGTCAATTTCACCATTGGTGAAACCACCTACGCCGCTGGCAGCACGGCGACCATCGCTAACGTCGGCACCCTGGTGATCGGCGCCA
>NZ_JAGYGG010000046.1:0-41017 GCF_019947335.1 Pseudomonas sp. BF-R-24 | reverse complement strand
TGGTTCCCATCAGCATCGCGATCAACAACCTGATGAAAACCTACGCCAAGTACCCTCCACGCAAAATGCAAAGCATGACCTACGACGGCCCGGTGGAAATTTCCAAGTACCAGAAATTCCAGTCGGTACGCGAAGACCTGCAGAAGGAAGGTGTGAACATTCCAATACCTAACTAGCGGTCGGGCGGCAGCCTCATTTGCGGCTGCCGCTTCCCCCACTTCTCATAGACAGAAAATTCACTCTGACAATTGGCACCTTGCGAGCGTCCGTCAAGGGTCGACTGCGGCCCTTCGTGACAGGCAGAAACCGGCCAAAAGCAGCCACTCACGAACGACTACTTCCGACCCAATATAGCCTGTCAGTAGTCTTGGAGGTTCCTTCCTTTGACCAGTTCATCTGCCCACCCCGGCTGCCGCTTGAACGCCTCGAACAGCTCGAAAATGGTCGACTTGACCTTCTGCACGGCATTGCTCTCTACAACCGTGTCATGCCAGCACAGCGAAAGATCCCGCTTGAACAGTCGATGATCGATCCTGGCCAGCTTGAGCCTGTGTTGCACAAGCTCCACATGGGCTGCGGCCCACGGCAGGATCGTGACACCGAGCTGCGCCTTGACGGCTGAGAACAACAGGTCGGTGGAATTGGCTTCGAATTCAACCTCGCATTTCAGGCCGGCCTCCTGCAGTGCAAATTCGACCCGACTGCGAATGGTGTTCGGAGCACAGGGCAGCACCAGCGGCATCTTCGCCAATGCCTCAATCGACACCGGCTCATCCGATAATGAAAATTCCGGCCACGCCACCAAGTACAGCGTTTCGGTTAACAGCCGCCGGAAAGCCATGCCCCGGGTTTCGACCACATCGACATTCACCGCCAGTGCCACTCGCCCTACCGTGATCAAACGTCCGAGTTCGGCGCTCGGAGAATCTATCAATTCCAACTTGATACCCGGATAACGGCTGCGAATCGTGCGTGCGAGCGGAATTGCCAGCATGCGCGCCGTACTCGACGGCATGCCGACCGAGACTTTGCCTTGCGGGAATTCGGCGTCCTGGCGCAGCAGTTCGTGGGTGCCGTCGGCCTGGCGCAGCAGTTCGATGGCATGCCGATAAAGCGTTTGCCCAGCCGCCGTGGGAACAACGCCATGCACGCTGCGCTCGAGCAGTTGCATGCCCATGTCCTGTTCCAGGTTGCGCATCTGCTGGCTGATGGCTGGCTGCGCGATATGCAGCGTTTCACTGGCGCGGGTGATGTTCCCGCACTCGACCACCTTGATGAAATACCGCAACTGGCGCAGGTCCATGTGTACCTCCCAAGCCATATGATTTTCCGATGAGTGTAGAGGAATATCATATTTGAAGGTTATGAGATACGGCGCCTAGACTCGTCTCACAACACGAAGCGCTAACGGTCGTAACAGGCGAATGGCGCTTCAAAGGCCTTGGTGCAATGGCCGGTATTCAACCCTTCACTGGAGAATCCTATGCAAGCTTTGCAAGGCGTGAAAATCGTCGACCTGAGTCGCGCACTGTCCGGGCCGTTCTGCACCATGGTGCTGGCAGACCTCGGTGCCGATGTGATCAAGATCGAGCCCGGCCCGACTGGTGATATGAGCCGCACCTGGGGTCCCTTCGACCGTGGCGTGAGCACCTACTACTTATCGTGTAACCGCAACAAGCGCGGCATGTGCATTGACTTGCGCACCCCCGAAGGGTTGACCACCATCCAGCAGTTGATCGATGACGCCGACGTCGTCATCGAGAACTTCAAACCTGGCACGCTGGAAAGCATGGGCCTCGGTTATGAGGTGCTCAGCGCCCGCAATCCGCGACTGGTATTGGGCAGCATTAACGCCTTTGGCGCCGACGGGCCGATGAGCAGTTGGCCGGGCTTCGACCAGATCGCCCAAGGCTACTCGGGGCTGATGAGCCTGACCGGTTTCGTCGATGGCGACCCGACGCGCACCGGCACCGCCATCGGCGATTTGACTTCGGGCATGTGGTTGGTGACAGCGGTGATGGCTGCGCTGCTCGAGCGCGAGCGCACCGGGCGTGGCCAACATGTCAGCACGTCGCTGCTGGCCAGTCTGGTCGGGTTGCTGAGTGTGCACGGCCAACGCTACCTCAGCCTGGGGGATGTGCCGCGCCGCACCGGTAACGCCCATTCGGTGATTGCACCTTACGGCGTGTTCCAGACAAAGGATGGCCCGCTCAATCTGGCACCGATCACCTCGGCCATGTGGGGGCGTTTGTGCGTACTGCTCGATTTGCCCGAGCTGCCGGATGATTCGCGCTTCGCCACCAATGAAGCGAGGGTCGAACGTCGTGACGAATTGAGAGAGATTCTGGAAAGTCGTTTGAAAACCCGCAGCAAACGCGAGTGGACCTCACTGTTCGTTGACGCAGGATTACCCGCCGGCCCGATCAACACACTCGATGAGGTCTTCGACGACCCGCAGGTGCTGCACAGCCAACTGACCGAGACACTCACGCACCCGACCCTTGGTGCACTGCGTCAGGTAGTGACCCCGGTGTTCTGCGCCAATGACAGCGTTGTCAGCCGCCCACCGCCGCTGCTTGGCGAACACACCGTCGAAGTATTGCGCGAAGCCGGTTTCGACGCTGCATCAATCAACGCACTGCTCGCCGCTAAAATAGTGTTCCAGAACTCCGATGACATGACCGGCGCGCAATCGACAGGAGCCGCACAATGAATTCAGCCTCTTCCACAACTGTGACCGTCAACCGGGTCGATGAACGCATCGCGCGGCTGGTCTTCAGCAACCCCACACACCGCAATGCACTCAGCGCGCAACTGCTGACGGCGCTCGACGAAAGTCTCATCGCACTGGCGTCACAACGCATCCCGGTGGTGATCCTCGGCTGCGAAGTCGGCCAATCCGTGTGGAGTGCCGGCCACGATATCCGCGAACTGCAACACGACCGCGACCCGATTGCCTATGGCAAACCGCTCGAACAGGTATTGCGCCGCATCCGCGCCTATCCCGGCGTGGTGGTTGCCCTGGTGTCCGGCTCGGTGTGGGGCGGCGCGGTGGATCTGGTAATGAGCTGCGACATGGTCGTCGCGGACCGCAGCGCAAGCTTTGCCATGACTCCGGTGAACATTGGATTGCCCTACACCACCAGTGGATTGCTGCGCTTCTTCAACAATTTGCCGATTCATGTGTTGAAGGAAATGTTTTTCACTGCACAAAAGCTCGATGCGGTGCGGGCGGAACGGTTTGGTCTGGTCAACCGACTGGTCGACACTGATGTGCTGGAAGCGACCGCGCTGGAACTGGCACACGGCATCGCCTGCAAAGCGCCGCTAGCCGTTGCGGCGGTCAAGGAACAGCTGCGTATCCTCGAAGACCTGCAACCGATTCCGGTGCAGGCGATGGAGCAGATTGCCGAACTGCGCCGACAAGCCTGCGAAAGTGCTGACTTTGGCGAAGGGCTGGCAGCCTTTGCCGAGCGCCGGCCAGCAGCATTTAATGGCAATTAGCACGACAGCGTTGAAAGCTTCTGTGTTTGTACGACCGATTTCGCAGGCAAGCCACGCTTCCTCGTATCGTCACGCTCGGCCCGACGCGAGTCGATTGCTAAACATCCCGAAACAATAACAACAAGGACGGTACCTGCGGGACCGTCCGAATGCGGGGAGTCAGATTGAAATGAATAATGAAATTCTGTCGATTTTAGTGCTAGTGGTCATTTTCGGTATCGCCAGCGTGTTGCCCATCAATATGGGCGCGCTGGCGTTCGCGGCGGTCTTTATCGTCGGTTCGGTGATAATGGACATGACACCGGCGACCATCTTCGCCGGCTTTCCCAGTGACCTGTTCCTGACTTTGGTCGGTGTCACCTATTTATTCGGCATCGCCCAGAACAACGGCACCATCGACTGGCTGATCGAACGGGCAGTGTTGATGGTGCGTGGCCATGTCGCCTGGATACCCTGGGTGATGTTCGTGGTGGCGGCGCTGCTCACCGGTTTCGGTGCGCTGAGCCCTGCGGTGGCAGCCATCCTCGCGCCTATTGCTCTCAACTTCGCCGTGCAGTACCGCATCAACCCCGTGCTCATGGGACTGATGGTGATTCACGGCGCTCAAGGCGGCAGTTTTTCCCCTGTGAGTATTTTCGGTGGCATAACCAATCAGATCGTTGCGTCCTCCGGGCTGCCTTATGCACCGTTCACTCTGTTCATCGCCAGCCTGCTGTTCAACCTGGGGATTGCCATGGTGGTATTCGTAGTCTTCGGTGGTTTACGTAGCGCTCGCCTGTCATTGGTGGTGGTCCCGTCCGGTCCCGAATTGCATGCTGCCGGTGCATCGCTGGCCATTCTTGGCCACGGTGGTACGCCGGCGTCCCCTGCTTATCATCGTACTGACCTGACGGGTGCCGGTGCGCCGCTACATACCCTCAGCGGCCTGGACGGGGCCAAGCTGTCGACGCTGGTCGGGCTGTTGGCCCTGGCGATCTCGGCATTAGTGTTCAAGTTCAATATCGGGTTGGTGGCCATGACGGTCGCGGTAGTCCTGGCCATGTTCGCACCTAAGGCGCAGAAGGCGGCCATTGACAAGGTCAGTTGGTCGACTGTTCTGCTGATCACCGGGATCATCACTTACATCGGAGTGATGCAGACCATCGGTACCATCGACTATGTCGCCCATGGCATCTCCGGCTTGGGTGAACCGCTGCTGGTCGCTTTGCTGCTGTGCTTCACTGCCGCAATTATCTCGTCCTTCGCTTCGTCCACGGCGTTGCTAGGGGTGATCATTCCCCTGGCCGTGCCATTCTTGAGCCAGGGCCACATCAGTGCGGTCGGCGTGGTCGCGGCTATCGCCATTTCCACCACCATCGTCGACACCAGCCCGTTCTCCACAAATGGTGCGCTGGTGGTTGCCAATACCCCCCCGCTGGAGCGAGAAAAAGTGTTGCGCAGTCTGCTGATCTATAGCGCGGTGGTTGCCCTGGTGGGACCCTGTGTTGCCTGGTTGACCCTGGTGGTGCCCGGGGTGCTCTGAGCCTTCGGGTCAGGCCCTGATCAGCCTGATGGACTCAATTTTTCCGTCACCTGCCACGAGGGGTAAATTCCTGCACGATTTGCGGAAGGGAAGAATCGAAGCCATAAGTGCAGAACCTGCCCGCCCGCAAAAATGAGCCTTTTGAAATGGAAGTCATCTCATGTTTAAACGTAACAAACTGGTTCCGGAGTTAATGGTAAGCAACCTGGATAGCAGCCTGGCTTTTTGGGTTTATTGCCTGGAGTTCAAAGTAGCTTATCAACGCCCGGAAGATGGATTTGCATACCTTGATTTGAATGGTGCTCAAGTAATGCTTGAACAGGTTGATTCGGACGCGGGTCAATGGCTGACTGCGCCTTTGACTAAGCCGTTTGGAAGAGGCATCAACCTGCAGATTGATGTTGAGGCTGTAGCACCCATCATCCAAAAACTTGATCAGGTTGGATTTCCTCTCTATCGAGAATGCAAAGACACCTGGTATCGGGCGGACAATGTAGAAGTAGGCCAGCGCGAATTCATCGTCCAGGATCCCGACGGTTATCTCGTAAGGTTGGTAGAGCGGTTGGGTGAGAGACCGGCTTGCTCAATCTGAATCTGAGCCAAGCCGACCGTCAGCTTTGTGTTGTGGACTCAACCGGTCGGTAGCTGCCCATCGCGTCAGGCAGCTATCGGCCAGTCGGCGCCCCTCCCCCTGCTGCGCACCCTTCACACTCACGCCTGATCCATAGCCTCTTCTACCACGCCCTTATCCTCCCCCAGGAACCCGCCGCTTTGATGCTGCCAAAGCCGCGCATAGACGCCGTTCTTCCCGAGCAATTCGGTGTGGGTGCCCTGTTCGATGATGCGTCCGTCATCCATGACGATGAGCCGATCCATGGCTGCAATCGTGGACAGCCGATGGGCGATGGCGATCACCGTCTTGCCCTGCATCATTTCATCGAGGCTTTCCTGAATGGCCACTTCGACTTCCGAGTCCAGCGCGCTGGTGGCCTCGTCAAGAAGCAGGATCGGGGCGTTCTTGAGCATCACCCGGGCAATCGCGACGCGTTGGCGCTGGCCGCCCGACAGCTTGATGCCGCGCTCACCCACAAGGGTGTCGTAGCCGGTATGGCCTTGCCGGTCGCTCAATTGGCTTATGAATTCATCGGCCTGGGCATTGGCCGCGGCGCTGCGGATTTGCGCGTCGGTCGCATCGGGACGGCCGTAGGCGATGTTGTCGCGAATGGAACGGTGCAGCAGGGAGGTATCCTGCGTGACCATACCGATGCAGCCGCGCAGGCTGTCTTGCGTCACTTGTGCGATGTTTTGGCCGTCGATGCGAATCTCCCCGCTGTCGACGTCATAGAAACGCAGCAGCAAGTTGATAAGCGTGGATTTACCGGCGCCAGAGCGGCCAACCAAGCCGATTTTTTCGCCCGGGCGGATGCTCAGGCTCAGACCATCGAGTACCTGGCGTTCACCATTGTAATTGAAGCTCACCTTATCGAAGGTTACCGCGCCGCCGAAGGTCACCAGCACGCCGGCGTCCGGCGCGTCCTGCACCTTGGTGCCGAGGGTGAGCGTCGCCATGCCGTCCTGCAGGGTGCCGATACTCTCGAACAGCGAGGTCATCTGCCACATAATCCAGTTCGACATGCCGTTGATACGCAAGGCCATGGCGATGATTGCCGCCACGGCACCTGCGCCGACCTCACCCTGGTGCCATAGCCACAGGGCATAACCACCTGCTGCCATGATCAACGCCACCACCAATGCCTGGTTGACGATTTCGAACTGGCTTACCAGGCGCATCTGGCGAAAGCCGGTGTGCTTGAAATCCTCCATCGCTGCGCGCGCGAAGTGCGCTTCACGATTGGAGTGGGAGAACAGCTTCACCGTAGTGATGTTCGTGTAGGCGTCCGAGATACGCCCGGTCATCATCGACCGCGCATTAGCCTGTTCCTGCCCGACCTTCCCCAGACGGGGCACGAAGTACAGCATGGCCAGGCCGAACAACACGACCCAGGCAACGAAAGGCAGCATCAGTTTCAAAGCGAAGCCGCCGGCCAGGGCGATGATCGCAATGAAATACACCCCGATCCCGGGCACGATCTCGATCAGGGTGAACAGCACATCACGCACCGCCAGCGCAGTCTGCATCACCTTGGTAGTGACTCGGCCGGAAAACTCATCGGAAAAAAACGAAAGGCTTTGTCGCAGCATCAGGCGATGGAAGTCCCAGCGCAGCCGCAACGGCAAGTTAATCGCCAATATCTGGTGCTGCACCATGGTGCGCAACGCCACCAGCCCGACACTGGTCACCATTACGATGCCCATGCCCCACAACACGCGACTTTCCTGCGCAGCCGCTTCACCGCCTGCCTGCCAGGTCGAGAGCAGGTCCACGACCTGCCCGAGGAAGGAAAACAGCCAGGCTTCGTAAATCGACACACCGGCACTTAGTAGCGCAAGTGCAAGGATGTAACCGCGGGCGCCCCGCGTACAGGCCCACAGGAAGCGAGCCAGGCCATCGGGTGGCGGTGGTACCTCGTCAGGAGGAAAGGGGTCGAGCCTTCGTTCAAACGCACGAAGCATGGTGTTCTCCAAAACGATCAAGTTGAGGGGATTCTGCCATTGAACGGTTGCTTTGAGGGTTTTGCGAAGTTGAGGTGTGGCGCTGTTGGCAGGTCGCTCCCAGGATTGGGTTGCCGGGTGCGGGCTATCAAACGTTGCCAGAGACCCGGTCGGCAGGGATAAATCGGCCGGTATCGAAGGGAACCGGCCAAGACCGGACGTTCATCCAAGGACCGCTTTCGGCCGACGCTGTTGAAAAAGTCGACCATGGTTTCCGCAGCAGAAAACAACCGGGCCTCGCACTCAGGACAATTCAATGGGACCGAACATATTCTGCAGGTGACGTGACGAACTGGATCAAAACTCGGGTTGAAGCTATACCGAAAGGGTTCAGAGTGGGGATGGACCACACGCTCGATTAGCGACTGAGGAGAACTTCGCGGTGTCGAATCAGCTGGTCATACGCAACATGGCCCGTCCCGAGCTGGACGAGCTCGTCGATTGGGCTGCCCGTGAGGGTTGGAATCCCGGTCTTCACGATGCCGAGCTGTTCTGGGCGACGGACCCTGCCGCCTTCATCGCGGCGTCCCGGGGCGGCGAATTGATCGGCGGCGGTGCCATCACCTCCTACGATGGCGAATTCGGTTTCATGGGCTTTTTCATCGTCCGGCCTGAATATCGCGGTCAAGGTCTGGGCAATACCCTCTGGCACGCACGCCGCGAGCGACTCCTCGCCCGCCTGCGCCCAGGCGCGAGCATCGGCATGGACGGCGTCTTCGCGATGCAGGACTACTACGCCAAGGGTGGTTTCGTCTTCTCCCATCGCAACATGCGTTTTCGTGCCGAGATCACCGAACGCCCGGCGACCTCGCAAATAGACGACCAGGACATCGTCCCGCTGGCCACTTTCCCGCTCGATCAGGTTATCGATTACGACCGCACCTGCTTCCCCGCCGCGCGCGCAACCTTCCTGAGCGGGTGGATAGCCCAAGCCGATGCACTCGCCGTGGGTTGCCGGCGCGACGGCAGGCTAAGCGGCTATGGCGTAGTCAGGCGCTGCCGGGAAGGCTGCAAGATCGGCCCCTTGTTCGCCGATGACGCCCTGGCAGCCAATGCCCTCTACGCGCGCCTGGCGGAATTTGCGCAGGGTGGCCCGCTGTTTCTCGATGCCCCGCAGAATAACCCCGCCGCGATGGCGCTCGTGCACCAACAGGGCATGATCGAAGTTTTCGGCTGCGCACGCATGTACCTCGGCCCTCCTCCGGCGATCGCGCACGAACGTGTGTTCGGCGTCACGACTTTCGAGCTGGGCTGATGTCCGCTCGCGACCTCATCGGTTATGGCGGCTGCCCACCCCACCCGCGCTGGCCCGGTGAGGCGCGCGTCGCGGTCCAGTTCGTACTCAACATCGAAGAGGGCGCGGAGTCATGCATCCTCAATGGCGATGCACAGTCGGAGGCCTGGCTTCACGAGCTACCGGGCCGTCCGCCGCGTGTGGGGGAACCGGACTTGAGCGTAGAGGGCATGTACGAATACGGATCGCGCGCAGGTGTGTGGCGCATTCTGGAGCTGTTCAGCGCCCGAGGCTTGCCGCTGACCGCTTTCGCCGTCGGCCGGGCACTGGAACTCACCCCGGCGATTGGCCATGCGCTCTGCGCTGCCGGACATGAGATTGCCGGGCATGGCTACCGTTGGCTGGACTATCGCGACATGCCTGAAGACCAGGAGCGGCGCCATATCCGCCTCACCCTCGACGTGATCGAGCAGATCTGCGGTAAACGCCCCACAGGTTGGTACACAGGAAGGGTCAGCCAGAACACCCGCCGCCTGTTGCGTGAGGAAGGTGGGTTTCTCTATAGCTCGGACGCTTACAACGATGACCTGCCCTATTGGCTCCCGGGCTCGCCCGCCCACCTGGTGATCCCTTACACGCTGGTCAACAACGACGCCCGCTATTTGCTGGCGAATGGTTTCGCCTGCGGTGAAGACTTCTTCCGGCTGCTCAAGGATGCTTTCGACCTGCTGTGGCAGGAGGGCGCGCACCACCCGAAGATGATGAGCGTCGGCCTGCATGGGCGGATCAGTGGCCATCCTGGTCGTGCGATGGCGCTGGCGCGTTTTCTGGATTACGTGCAAGGCCACGACGCGGTGTGGATCTGTAGGCGTGAAGAGATTGCCAGGCACTGGATTGCCCAATTCCCCGCCTGAGTGATAAGTGGCTCGGGACGGCCTGAGCCACGCCCAATGAAGTGGCAATATGTTTCGAACCCCAGTACGCGACCGTGCTGGCTACAAACAAATCGGGTGGGCGCGCTATGCGGTTCAACACCTCAATCCGCTAATCCACAATGAACAACTTCGCTGCGGTGGTGGCGGGATCCACCGGCTGAATCCAGAAGAGATGACTGGTCATGCGAGCTTTATGGTGCCGCCCTGGATATCGTCGCGCGCCATCCGCAAGTCATTGGCATCGCGGTTGAGCTGGTGAATCATGTTGAGCAACCGCTGACGAAGCACCTCGTCCTGGAGCTGTTCTGCTGCGCGCATCACATCAAGCGCCGCTACCTCATTATTGGTTGCGACGGAGTCGAGCAGTTTGCGCATGCTTCTTGATGGCCGATTCATCTCCAACCCCCCAGGTTTCAGTGACGCGAATCATAAGGCTGGAATGTTTCGCCAGTGTTTCAGCTGCACGAACGGGTTCTGAATCACCGACTCCGGCTGAGTCGACGCTAGCCGAATCCATCAGTGATGAAGCTAAGCGGCCCGCTCCAGGGCATCCAGCAAGCCAACAAACTCCAGCGAAAGCCTGTGGCGAGGAGCCAAATGGACGAGAGGGACTGAAACTTCGTGAGATTCACGCATCTTGACGGAGCTGCTCAGGTAAACCGGTAGCAGAGGTAACCCCTCTGCCAACAGCTCATCAATGAGACTTTGGTGCATGCCAGTGCGCCCAGTGAACTGGTTAACCACCACCCCTTCCACTTCCAGTGATTCGTTGTGATCACAACGTAGATCTTCTACCTGCGCGAGAACGCGATACAGCGCCTGACGAGAAAAACTGTCGCAATCGAACGGAATCAGTATTCGATCGGCAGCCACCAGTGCACTGAATGTGTAGAAATTCAGCGACGCAGGTGTGTCGATATAGATGCGTTCATAGTCCCCGGACAGCTCAACCAACAACTTGCGTAGCTTGTTGATCTTGAACTTGCTCTCAAGTTTTGCCTGTATGTCTGAGAGTTCAGGGCTGGCAGCCACCAGGTGAAGGTTGTCGTAATGGGTCTCGGTTATGGCCACTCGATTCCTTCTGCCTTCGAAGCCGCTGGACAGTGTCTGTTTGAAGAAATCGGCTATGCCTGCGGGAATGCGCTCGTTGAGTAGTCCCGTGAGGTAGTGAGTCGAGTTTGCCTGGGGATCGAGGTCAACCAGCAGCGTTCGGTAACCTTCGGCAGCACTTACAGCGGCAAGATTGCAGGCAATGCTGGATTTTCCAACACCACCTTTCTGATTGAATACGACACGACGCATCGGGCTTGCTCATCCATGAAAGTGGCCTAAGGCCAACTGAAGAAAATCTAAGTAGTCATTTCAATTCTATGACCGCAACATTACAGTTTTACGACAGTCAGTCCATCAGGCCAGCTTCAATCACTCGGAGTGCTGATGCACATCAATGACTAATCAGTACAAGGGGGACCGTTAAGCAACTTGCGCAGATAGTTCGCCGATGCAGGGCACAAATGCTTGAATTGAACTGTCTGGGTGATAGCCGCAGGCGCCTCGTCCCTGCCAAGCAGTTCGTATCCATTGGCAGAGAAAAAACCAGCAGCGCCTTGAGTCAACAGGTGCAATCGGACTGCGCCTTGAGAAACCGCATAGCGTTCCAGTTCAGACAACACCGCTTTACCCAGCCCCTCTCCACGATGCGTCTCACAAACGACTATTGAGCGAAGCAACAGATCGGAACCCGCACCCTCGAGCCCCCCATAAGCCACCCACTCCCCATCCACTTCGAACCGGTAAAACTGTCGATCTGGTTCACTGACATCACTGAAGGGCAGCCCTGCCTGGCTTAATGACTTACACAGATGATCAAGATCACTCGGCCCTACTTTTCTTGCCTGCATTGCCGCCCACCCTTGCTTCTGACTCACTGAGTTTCACGGTAGTAATTACCGGTGTCGACAAGATCACTGCAACGCAAGAGAGCGGTTAATGGCATGCTGACCTCGGTCTGCGATTGAGCACTCTCAAGATCGGTACCCATTTCTCATCCATGGTCAATAGGACGCAGGGGCGGCAGGAGGCATGCAATGGAACTGAAGTTCAGTCACATCGATGTACTGGTCAAGAATCTCGACGAAGCCTGTGCTTACTACGTACAGATACTGAACGCCAAGATCTCCAAAACGCTCGTCTGGGAGCGAGGTGGTCTGCACGTTCGCTACGCGATTGCGCTGATCGGTCAAGAGCGTTTCATGTTAGTACAGCCGTTGGCCGGGAACCTGAGGGAGCTATTGGACTCCTCGGGTGAAGGGATGATTTATCGCCACTGCTATTCGACGCCGGACATCGAGAAGGCCTATGACGAACTGATGGTCGCCGGTGTTCAGCCAGAAGACGAAAACGGAAAGCCATTGGCCCGCGCGAACCTGCAATCCCCGTCCGGGACACGCATTATCTGGTTGCCCAAGCGCTTCGGGCACTTCTCTATCGAAATCCTGGAAGACAAGGCGCTAGAGGCATTTGTAGAAGCTGCATTTGCCTGAGTGATGCGGCGATAAGCGTCTGCTTGCTGTGGATTCAACGGTCATACCCATTTTTCGCATGCCCGAGAAGCACCTGTACTGACAGACAGGGGAACCACTTTTTCAACAGAACCGGTCAGAAGCAGCCTCCCCCCCCACAAAATCCTGAAATAAACAGAAGATGTGCCGCGCAGATCACAAAGGTAGCGGTCTGTCTTGAATGACCCGCTTCATGACCAGGGTCGAGGTGAGCCGTTGCACATTAGGCAATGTCGAGAGGCTCTCATCGTAAAGCCTTTGAAAGGCGGGCAAGTCCTGGGCAATGACGTGCAGCAGGTAGTCCGGCTCCCCAAACAACCTTTGGGCATCGACCACCTGAGGTATTTCAATGAGCGCCGCCTCGAACGCCTCGACGGCTTGCCGGTCACCCTCGCGGAGCGTGGCAAATACCATTGCGGAAAAATTCAGGCCCAGTGCACCGGGATCAAGCTGCGCACGGTAGCCCAGCAATACACCGGAGTCCTCCAGTGCCCGCACTCGCCGATGACAGGGTGAAAGGCTCAAGCCGACGCGTTCGGCAAGTTCAGTGACCGAAAGACGGCCATCCTTTTGCAGCTCGGCAAGAATCTTCCGGTCAGTTCTGTCCACGTAGAATAATCTCCCTCACTGCGACGAAAATACGACCACCTTTGAAAGTTAATTCTAACAATATTTCATTAATCTTCCCCCATCCATTAACAGCCGTACTCCTCTTCAGGAAACAAGAGGGGCGGCCTATGAGAGGCGGGATGATGAATAACGCGATGATTGATAAACGGGCGTGGGTGACGCCATGACCTTCAGTGTCTTTGTTGCCTTCTGGGCGGTGTCGTTTCTGTTCGTCGTTACGCCCGGAGCGGATTGGGCCTACGCGATATCCGCTGGCCTGAAGCATCGCGTCGTCATACCGGCTGTGGGCGGACTGCTATCCGGCCACCTGATTGCCACATTGGTGGTAGCCGCTGGTGTCGGCACCCTGGTCGCCAACCATCCTGGGGTCATGTCAGTGCTGACGGTGGCCGGGGCGGGTTACCTGCTTTGGTTGGGCATCAACATGCTCACCCGTCCCTCCACACCCCACACCGATGAAGTTCAGGCGTCAGGCTCATGGTTGCGCTGGGCGCTCAAGGGGCTTTGCGTCAGCGGCTTGAATCCGAAAGTGTTCCTGCTGTTCCTGGCGCTCTTGCCCCAGTTTGCCGATGCCACTGCCCCCTGGCCTGTACCGACGCAGATGATTGTGCTCGGGCTCGTCCACACCGTCAGTTGTGGCGTTATTTATCTCCTGGTCGGTTTTGGCTCACAGGTTGTTCTAAAGGCACGCCCAGCCACCGCTCAATGGGTTAGTCGTTTCTCCGGAGCGATCATGATCATCATCGCCGTGACGCTGTTTACCGAACAGATGCCGGCTTGATTGCCTCATCAGGACAGGTCGTCGCTCTCATCCAGAGGTGATGATTGATGTGCGCATTCTCGTAGCCAGTTCATGAAAACCAGCAGTCGCTTAGGGATAGTGCCGAGCGACGGGTGAACCAGATAGTAATCGTAGTGGCCTGAGCGGCTGAATTCAGCGAGCGGCAGGACGAGCTCGCCGCGATCAACCCGCTTCTGCACAAGCTGCTGACGGCCAATCGCAATGCCGGCGTGGTTCATGGCTGCGGTCACACATAAATCAGAGCGATCGAAGGTCAAGCTACGTTTGGGAAGTGCCGCGAGCATGTTGTGTTGCTCTGCCCAAAGCGTCCACTCGGCATCATAGGCCGCATGATCCCACGCCAGGGAGTCATGCAAGATTGTGCAGTTCCTTAAGTTGTCCGGGTTCTCCTCCAGGCGATGGCGTCGCGCATACTCGGGACTACACACCGGGGCCAGCCGCTCGCGCATCAACCGATGGCTCGTCAACCCGGGAAACTCGCCATTGGCGTAGTACAGGGCCAAGTCGATTTTACGGGTTCGAAAGTCGACATTGTCATTGCCTACCCGCAGGTCCAATGACACCAAGGGATATCGCTCGATAAAATCCGCCAGCCTGGGAACCAGCCAGCATTGGGCAATGGAAGGCCTGACATAGAGCGCGATCGAGCCGGCAATTTCCGCCTGTGTCGATTGCTCGAGTGCCTCGGATAATTCTCCCATCGCATTCTGGAGTATTTCGAAGATACGCTCGCCTTCGTCGGTCAGGCTGACCTGCCGGGTCAGGCGCTGGAACAGCTTCATGGATAAGGCGGTTTCCAGACGACTTATGCGGTGGCTCACGGCGCTTGCGGTCAAACACAGCTCCTCTGCCGCACGGGCGAAGCTCAGATGACGAGCGGCAACCAAAAAGGTGTGAAGGTTCGCGAACTGGCTGCTGTTGAGCCTGGAGCTGATACGTGGAGGAAGGTTGAGCACGACAGTTTTCCCTCAAACCCAAAAGCCGCCTTGCGTTGTACGCATTTCCAGCGGGCAAACGTAACGAATGTGGCAAGACGTTGATCTTGCCACATCCGGTTCAGGCTTAAATCAGCGAGAACTCTGTCGAGTCCAGGCAATTCGGGTCCATTCAGACCAGATTAACCTTTGGCGAGCAATTCACGGCCCTTGGCCAGATAAGCTTCCATCTCGTCGCTAGGCACCATATTGCCGCCCGTTGCCCAAACCAGATGGGTGGCTTGCACCATGGCCTGACGGTCCAGGCGCGCACGAGCCAGGTAGCCCTGCTGGTCGGCCTGGACTCTGGCAATGCCGGGCACGCCGGCGAGCGCGGATGGCTCGAGGCGCACACCTTCGCTGCGCTCCATCAGTGCCAGCAAACTGTACATTTCCTCGTCGCTGACCGTGTAGAAACCATCAAGCAAGCGCTGCATGGCCTTGCCGACAAAACCTGAAGCGCGTCCGACGGCCAGGCCGTCGGCAGCCGTCACGTTGTCGATGCCGAAGTCTTGCACGCTCACTTCGTCGTGCAGGCCGGTATAGACGCCCAGCATCATGCATGGCGAGTGTGTGGGCTCGGCGAAGATGCAATGGACAGCGTCGCCGAAGGCTAGCTTCAGGCCGAAGGCCACGCCCCCAGGCGCGCCACCCACCCCACAGGGCAGATAAACAAACAATGGATGTTGCGCATCCACGGTGATGTCAGCCGCTGCCAATTGCTTTTTCAGGCGCTCGGCAGCCACCGAGTAGCCCAGGAACAGGTTGACCGAGTTTTCATCGTCCACAAAATGGCAGGCTGGATCAGACTCCGCTTGTTGACGGCCTTGCGAGACGGCCACGCTGTAATCGGAGGAGTACTCAATAACGGTAACGCCGTGTGAGCGTAACTTGTCTTTCTTCCATTGCCGCGCATCCGCCGACATATGCACGGTCACCTGGAAACCCAATGCCGCCCCCATGATGCCGATGGACATGCCAAGGTTGCCGGTCGAGCCAACGGCTATTTTGTATTGGCCGAAAAAGGCACGCGCCTTATCGCTGTCCAGCACCGCGTAGTCGTCATCAAGCGTCAGCAGATTCGCGGCCAACGCCAGGTCTTCGGCATGCTTGAGCACTTCATAGATGCCACCACGCGCCTTGATGGAGCCCGAAATCGGCAGATGGCTGTCCCGCTTGAGCCACAGCGCCCCTTGCAACGCCTGACCGTAGCGCTCGCCGAGCAATTGCTGCAGGTGTGGTACGGGCAGAATGTCCGATTCGATAATGCCGCCACTGCACTCCGTCTCCGGAAACGCGCGCCGCAGGTAAGAAGCAAAACGCGTCAGTCGCGCGCTGGCATCGGCGACGTCTGCGGCCGTCAACCCCACATCGCCAATCGATTCCGCGACCGACGCCACGGCAGGGTTGAACCAAGTGGTTTCTTGCAGCGCGACCAGATCGCGAATCAAAGGATAACTGGCGTACCAGCTTTCAAGTGTCTTGCCCAAAATCATGGCGTGGTCCCTTTAAACAATCAGGCGGAAAATACGGGTTGAATCAAACGAATTGCGACAGCAGCAGGGTCAGCCCCAGCGCGATCAATGAAGCCAGTACGGTGGCCGAGGTGAATTTCTTCAACGCTTCGGCGAGCGAGACTCCCAGGTACTCCTTGACCACCCAGAAGGCCGAGTCCGTCACATGGGTCCAGCCAATGGCGCCGGCACCGATGGCAATGCAGATAATTTCCTTACTCACGGTGGGATGAGCGCTCAGCATCGGCATCACCATGCCGGCGGCGCTGATCATTGCCACCGTTGCTGAACCGACGGCGAAGTGCATCAGCCCTGCCACCAACCACGCCAGGACGATGGGATTCATATTCAATTGCGTCAACGAGCCGGACAGCGCGTTACCCACGCCGCTGTCGACCAGGATGCCGTTGAATGCCCCACCGGCACCGATGATCAGCAGAATGCTGGCCAGCGGAGGAAAGCTCTTCTGAGTGTGCGCGAGCAAGTCAGGCATTGATAAGCCGCGGCGCAAACCCAGCGCCCAGTAAGCGAACACCACAGCAATGGACAGTGCTATCAGCGGCGTGCCCAGGAACGAAACGATGCTGAAGAGCCCGGAGTCATGGGGCAGTCCGGCCGCAAAACTTTTGCCGACCATCAGCAGCAGTGGCAGCAGGATGGTCAGCAGTGTCAAGCCAAGGCCTGGCAAGTCCCGGGTCGCGCTGTCAACGCAATGTTCGTCCAGAAAAGCTTCTTGAGTGTCAGGCGCTTCACTCTTGCAGACCAGCTTGATCCACAGCGGCCCGGCAATGATGGCGGTAGGTAGCGCGATAATGAGGCCATACACAATGACCTTGCCGACATCGGCGCCCAGCAGCCCGGTGATGGCCATCGCGGCAGGGTGCGGGGGCAACATGCAATGAACCGCCATCAGCGACACGGCCAAGGGCACGCCCAGGTACAAAAGGTTGATCCGGGTCTCTTTGGCGACCACATAGATCAGGGGAATCAGCAGAACGAATCCAACCTCGAAGAACACCGGGATGCCCGCGATAAACCCTACTAGCATCATGGCCCATGAGGCACGCTCTTTACCCAGGGTGCTCAATAGCGTCTGGGCAATGCGCTCCGCGCCACCGGATTCTTCCAGCATCTTGCCGAGTATGCCGCCAAGGCCAATGATCGTTGCCAGGAATCCGAGTGTTCCACCGACACCTTTTTCATAGGAAGAGGCCATTTGCGCCAGTGGCATGCCGGAACCGATGCCCACCACAAAGCTCGCAGCGGTCAAGGCCAGGAATGCGTGGACACGCACTTTGACGATTAGAAAAACGATCAGAATGATGGCGGAAAACAACACCACCAATAGAGTGGGACCACTGTGCATACAATCTCCTGAAAGAGCTTTTATTGTTGAAACAAGTGATCTTGGTCACTCAGCTTTTCGGCATTAGAGAGCGCAACACAGGGACCTGACAAAGGATGGATTTTCAAGGGATGGATGACATGAGGTCATCTATGGTGAGTGCATGGCGTGAAGTGATGAAAGTTCGAGCCATATCTACAAGGGACTGGAGGCTATCAAAGCCTGGAAGCAAGCCTCGCAGGCCAAGTGAACCTGAAGCGCGCGGCCAATGAGTTTTTTTATCATGTCAAGGAGCGCAAAATGAGCTGGCTGGCGTTCGAATGATGTGTCGCAGTCGGCTGGCGTGCAGACATCTCGGGCACCATGGGTAAGGACTTTCTCGAGTACGATGAGCGCGCGCTTGCTGTCGACTGCAGGGGCCGGAGGAGGCGTTTTGAAACCATTCGCGCTCAGACCTGGCGCCTCGACGCTGAACATGTTCCTGCAAGGGGGCTTGCCACGCCGTGATGCTGTGCCGCAAACGTTAACGGAAAAAGCGGTCATCCCTGGCATTCCCAATGCTCGCTATTGGTTGGACCACGACCTGACTCTGTTCATTCAGGATGCAACTGAGGGCAACAAACGCGAGAGCGAGGCTCTCGCCAAGGCAGGGAAACCGAACAACATCCTGCCGCTGGCAAATATGCTGGCAGTTTCGGGAGGCGGTGACGCAGGCACATTCGCAGCAGGACTCATTACGGGGTGGACCACGCATGGGACTCGCCCCATGTTCAAGGTCGTCACGGGCATTAGCGCGGGCGCCCTGGTCGCCCCGTTCGCTTACCTGGGATCCGAGTACGACGAAGTCATTCGGTATATCGCCAACGCCATCGGTCCAAAAGACGTTTTTCATTCGCGAAACGTGCTGACCCGTCTTGCCAGCGACGGTATAGCGGACAGCAAGCCACTGTCGCGGCTCATCACAAAGTACATCACCGCGGAAACTCTTGCGGCGATTGCGTCGGAATACGCCAAAGGGCGAATCCTGCTGATCGGCACAACCGACCTTGACTCAGGGCGGCCAGTCACTTGGAACATGGGCACTATTGCCGCAAGCGAAGCACCGGGAGCGCTCGACCTCTTCCGCAACATCATGATCGCGTCGATGAGTATTCCCGGCGCCGTCTCACCCGTCATGATCGATGTAGACGTTGACGGCAAACAGTTTCAGGAAATGCACGTGGACGGTGGGGTCATCACTCAGGTGTTCCTTTACCCACCTGGCACAAAGATGGCGCTGAACAGAGCCACCGGAGCACCTTTGCGACTCGAACGGCATTTCTATGTCATTCGTAACGGGACACTGGAGCCGCAGTGGTCCGGGACGAAACGCCGTACATTGAGCATCGGCGGTCGAGCCATCAGTGCATTGATTCAAACTCAGGGGATCAGCGACCTGGAGCGAATTTACCGTATGGCGCAGCAGGATGGAGCGGATTTCAATCTTGCGTACATTGGCTCCGACTTTTACTTTCCGCGCAATAAGAAATTCGATGGCGAGTACATGAAGCGTTTATTCGATTACGCCTTTCAACTCAGCGCGAAGGGCTATCCGTGGCATAAATCACCGCCCTCGGAAAACTCTGAACTACGAAACACCCGCTGAAAGATTGAGCCAATCTGTTGCGTCGACCGGTTGAATCCACAGTCGATTGCAGCCCTTCGTGATGGGCAGCTATCGGCCAGAAGCTGTCGTTCGAACACCAAGGTTAAACGGGCTTGTTCAAGCCACCGTTGCAACCTTACAGTTACTAATCCTTGCGAGTAAGGGCTAAGACGAAGCATCTAATGATGCCTCGTCTTGAAGCTTAGGCTGGCTTGAAACAGTACGCAGCCAGCTTGTTCCCATCGAGATCCCGAGCGTAAGCCGCATAGGCGTCAGGTGCCCAGCCTCGCGGACCCGGTGCACCTTCGTCGGTGCCGCCACTGGCCAGCGCCGCGGCGTGGAAAGCGTCAATGGCCGCACGATTCGGCGCTTCGAAGCTGATGGTGACACCGTTACCCACGCTGGCCGGGGCGCCGTTCGCCGGTTTCAGCACGAAGAAGGACGGAGCGCTCTCCCCCCAGATCGACCCCTTGTCGTCCAGATCAGCGATGCGTTTTTGGCCCAGGGTACCCAGGACATTGTCATAGAAGCTGCGCGCTTTTTGCAGGTCGTTGGTACCGACGGTCACATGAGTGAAAATGGTCATCTTTGTGCTCTCTTTGGTGTAGATATGGTGGGTTGATGTTGCAGGTTTTCGCGCCTTTGACTGGCCCTGACGGGTTTCGCCAAACCTGTTGAGTCAGCGATCGAAATGGATAACGGTGCGGATGCTTTCGCCTTGGCGCATCAGGTCGAAGGCTCTGTTGATCTCCTCCAACCCCATGGTGTGGGTAATGAAACTATCCAGTGGAATGTCGCCCTTTTGCGCGTTCTCAACATAGCTGGGTAGCTCGCTACGTCCTTTCACACCGCCAAATGCCGAGCCGCGCCAGACGCGCCCGGTCACCAGCTGGAAAGGACGGGTACTGATTTCCTGACCGGCGCCAGCGACGCCAATGATCACCGACTCACCCCAGCCCTTGTGGCAGCACTCCAGGGCGGCGCGCATCAGATGGACGTTGCCAATGCATTCGAAGGAATAGTCCACACCGCCCTCGGTCATCTCGATGATCACGTCCTGGATCGGCCTGTCGTAATCCTTGGGGTTGATGAAATCGGTAGCGCCCAGTTGCCTGGCTATCTCGAACTTGGCCGGGTTGATATCGATCGCGATGATTCGACCGGCTTTGGCCATGGTCGCACCGATAATGGCTGCCAGGCCGATGCCACCCAGACCGAAGATTGCCACGCTGGCTCCCTCCTCCACCTTGGCCGTATTGATCACCGCGCCAATGCCGGTGGTCACACCGCAACCGAGCAGGCAGACCTTCTCCAGTGGCGCATCCTTGGGGATTTTGGCCAGGGAAATTTCGGGAAGCACGGTGTATTCGGAGAACGTCGAGGTGCCCATGTAGTGAAAGACAGGCTGCCCTTCGTAAGAGAATCGGCTGGTGCCATCTGGCATCAAACCTTTGCCTTGAGTGGCACGGATCTTCTGACAAAGATTGGTCTTGCCGGAGGTGCAGAATTTGCACTCGCCACATTCCGGGGTGTAGAGCGGGATCACATGGTCGCCCACCGCCAGTGAAGTTACCCCCTCGCCAATCGCTTCGACGATACCGCCACCTTCGTGGCCAAGAATAACGGGGAAGATCCCTTCGGGATCAGCGCCGGATAACGTAAACGCATCGGTATGGCAGACACCTGTCGCAACAATGCGTACCAGCACCTCACCGGCTTGCGGCGGCGCTACATCGACTTCGACAATTTGCAGAGGCTGGTTCGCCGCGAAGGCGACGGCCGCTCGTGATTTGATCATGTTCGTGATTTCCCGGACGCAAAGAGGCGCCGTTCCTGTGTAGAAACAGTCAAGAGATTGTGTTCAGAGGAGCGTTACAGAGGGCGGGCGTCCTTGCCCTTGAGGCCGATTAGAGCGATGCCTCGATCTTCTTTGCTGCGGCTTCGTCGACCCAGGCATGCCAGATTTCCGGGTGTTCCTTGAGGAACATCCTGGCCAGCTTCGGCGATTCGATGCGTTCCCGGGTCATCCTCGCCAGGTTCTGATTCAACAAGTCGATGGGAATGTTGACCTTCTCCAGTACTGCGACCAGTTCAGGAGCCTGTTCATGAAATGCCTTGGAGAGTCCCACCATGGTGATGACGTCTTTGTTGGCGCCGGTCTTTTCCTCCAGCCTTATCGCATCGATCTGCCCCATCAGCGGCGTCGGTGACCAGTAGTAGAACAGCACCGGCTCACCGCGTTTGTAACTGGACAGGACAGCCGCATCCAATGCCGCACCGGTACCTGGACGAAAGTTTGTGAACGTGTTTTCAAGACCATACTCTTTCAACATCTCGGTATTGTCCTGCTCACAGATCCAACCCGCAGGACAGTTGTAGAAACGGCCTTTGGACGGTTCTTCCGAATCGCGAAAAACACTCGCGTACTTGCTCAGGTCCGCGACTGTCCTGAGGTCGGGCGCCTGCGCCGGCCGGTTACGTTTGGCGTCCCCTTCAACGACGTAACGCGGCACATACCAGCCCTGAGTCGCACCAATGATCGGAGCGCCAACCCCGACAACCTTTCCGGCCGCCGCCGCCTTTTTCCAGACTTCGCTGCGCTCCATCCACTCTTCGCCAAACACCTGAATGTCGTTGCCGGCCAGTGCGGTCTCGAGAATGATGGTGTTACCCACCAACTGATCCGTTGCACAGCCATAACCATCCTTGAGCACGATCATCATGATGTCGGTGAGGAGCATCCCGCTCTCCCAGTTCAACCCGGCAAATTTCACCGACTTGCCCGATTCACACCAACCTGAGGCCTGGCTTGAAGCACTACCGACAAGCAAGCCAAGGGTGAGCAACGAGGCCAACAAACTCTTCCTGTTTTTCATGATCAGACGCTCCGAATCATTATTATTGGGGGCAGCGAACTGTTGTGTGCGACACAGGAGCAAACGAGTCCATCAGATTTAGCATGGACAAGTGCGTGCGCAAACACGTGAAACAAAGGCGTGAATCAATTGCATTTATTGTTATTGGCGAAGCTCAAGCTAATGGATCAACAGAAGTACGCCCGTAGAACAACTGGCGCGCATAGGCACTGAACTCGACATCGGGTTGGTCCACGTACGCAAACACCGCGTTGAGCCTCAGCCTGTCCCCTTCCACCGGCGTGACCCGGTGCAGTGAATAGCGGCCGCGGAACAATGTCAGGGTGCCGGGCACTTGAGGCAGAACCTCTACCTCCTGTGTTTGCGAGTCATCGAGGAATTGCCTGACCGCGTCATAGCAATCGTCGCTTTCATTGCGCAGCATCCGCACATACTCGAAATCCCCACCGGCGCTTGCAGCCTGAAGCGACAGCGTGACGCTGAAGTCGGAACGATCAAAGTGCCACCCCAACTCCTGCCCTGCCGTGAAGCCCTGCAAGTTAAGGGCGGCTAATGGATCGGCATGACGATAGAGCGTGTCCAGAGCCAAAACATCTTTGATGAAAGCAAGGACTTCGTCCGATCCATAGATCTGCCGGATCAAATGGTCGGCAGGAATATCGGCATAGGCAACGGTGTCTTTTGCCGTGTTCATCAAGCGTCGTAGCGGGTGTTCCGGATCAACGCTTTCGTCCTGAGGTTTGAAATAAACCGTGTGGCTTTCCCGAAAATGAAACATGCGCGAGTGCAGTGCAAGTGTCTGCTGCGCCATCGCGACAACCGATGGATTGCGAACAAAACCCGGAAAGATCGCAACGCCCTCTTGTGCCAGCAACGACTGACTGTGAGTGACCAGTGCGAGATAAGCGGGGCTGGTGCGATCGGTGATTGGGTAACGCTCGAGATCGACGAGATCGCCCAGGGTTAGCGCAGGTGTGAAAGGCAGGGTAGTCATTGTTGTTGGTCTCCGTTGGCTCTGCTGGATTCAGATTGCATCGGCACCAAAAACAAGTCACGCTCATAATTTTACGCAATTTTGTGAATTATTTTCAGGTCGTATACCCATGAGACTGACGCTGGATCACTTGGTGATGTTGCAAACCTTGTCGGAAGTCGATTCGATCACCGCGGTGGCCGAACGTTTATGGCTGACACCTTCAGCCGTCAGTCACCGCATACGCGAAGCGGAGCGGCGGCTAGGCGTGAGCCTGACGGAAAGATCAGGAGGAAAGCTCAGACTCAGCCCTGCCGGCGTGCGCCTGGAACGGGCCGCCAAAGACATCATCGCCATACTCAATGAGGCTGAGTCCGAGGCCCGGTCCATGGCTGGTGGCGTCACAGCGTTTGTCCGTATGGGTGTCACCTCCTACGGCCCATTTCGCTGGATTCCAAAATTCATCAAGCACTACTCAAGTCTTCGGCCGGACATCGAAATCACACTGGTGACCGTGCCCCGTAACGACGTTTACGCGAGCCTGATGCAAGGCAGACTGGATGTGTCCATTATCGATGACGGCATGGTGCCTAGCGGTGTCGCGAAGTTGCCACTTTTTCGGGACGATTTGATTGCAATCATGGCAACCGATCATCCCCTTGCGGGAAGGAAAAATATCTATGCGGAAGACTTCAAGACTTACAACCTGGTGACGTATTCGACCGATCGCGCCAGTGGCTGGGAGTATGACCGTTTCTTCGCCCCCGCCAGCATCTTGCCGCGCCGCATGATCACGGTGGAGTTGATCGAAGCCATCGTTGAACTGGTCCGCTCAGGATACGGAATCAGCATATTGCAACGGGATTTGGTAACCCCCAGTCTTGAACGCGGGGAACTTGCGTGGGCGGCCCTGAATGACGGCCTGGATATCGCCTGGAACGCAATCGTTCGTCCCTCGGAACGGGAAGATAGCGAGGTCAGTAAAATGGTTACGGAGCTTGATACCTGGATTAAAAATTCAGGAAAGCCTGAACGCAGCTAATCGCTGGTTAGCGCGTAAAAAATGGTTTTTTAGTCGATTGCAGCCCTTCGCGACGGGCAACAATCGGCCAGAAGCAGTCATTGGCAGAGAACACAGCTTGCCCGTCAGCCGACGAAATCTTAGGCACGCCAGGCGGGATTCTCGATCAGTAGCGCCATGCCCTGCCCACCGCCAACACAGGCCGCGGTAACCCCGTAACGCAGATGGTGCTCACGCAGTTGTCGGGCCAGGGTCAGCACCAGGCGCAAGCCACTGGCGGCCAAGGGGTGGCCGAGTGCCAACGAACCACCCTGGACGTTCAGACGCGAAGGGTCCAGCTCCAGCTCCTGAGCCACTGCCAGGACCTGGGCGGCCTGGGCTTCGTTGATTTCAAAGCGGTCGATCCGATCCAGGCTCAAGCCGCTGCGCTGCAGCAGCAGGCGAATCGCCGGTGCCGGACCGATGCCCATGAACTCCGGCGCCACCCCGACCACCGCGCTGGCCCGCAGCAAGGCCAACGGTGTATCCCGACGGGCCGAAGCGCGCCCGACCAGGGCCGCCGCCGCGCCATCGACCACCGCACAACTGTTGCCGGCGGTTTGCACCCCGCCTTCGTGCACGGTGCGCAACCGGGACAACGCCGCGATGTCTCCGGGCCGTGGGTGGCTGTCTTCACTCACCGTGTCGACGCCGCGTGACAGGCGGATGCCCCGTGGCTGATAGCCTTGCAGTTCGAACACCTGATGCCCCACGGCAACGAGCTCGGGTGCCAGCCAGCCCGCGTGTTGTGCCGCAAATGCCCGCTGATGACTGGCACAGGCGTATGCGTCCACCGCTTCTCGACTCAGCCCATAACGCCGCGCGAGGTTGTCGGCGGTGGTGATCATGTCCACCCCGGGAGCCGGGTCGTACAAGGCTTCCCAGAGAAAATCCTTGAACTGCACTTGCGCGCCAAGGCGGAAACCGCCTCGATGGGTATAGGCCGTAATCGGATTGCGCGACATCGATTCGGTGGCCACGCACAGGGCCAATTGCACGCCGTCATCCAGTTGCCTGGCGGCCTGGCGCAGCAGTTCGAAACCGGTGGCGCAGATCCGCTGCACCCCCAGTGCCGGAACCGATTGCGCCACGCCGCTGTAGAGGCCGATGTGCCGTGGCAGCATGTAGGCATCGAAACTGGCCTGGGCCATGGAACCCGCCAGCACGCTGTCGACTGCCAGCGGGTCAACTTGCGCGCGCGCCAGTACTTCGCGCCCGACCTTGATGCCCAGGTCGATCGGCGACACCTCGGCCAGTGCCCCACCGAGGTCCACCCACGGTGTGCGCACCGCATCGAAAATCGCCGCATCGGCAAAGGCCGAGTACTGCCCGCCGGTGTTCAGGACTTCGCTCACGACTTCGCCCCGGCGCGCAGGATGGCTGGATCGAGCCCGCGATACAGCGCCTCGACCTGCTCCGCGCGCCACTGCAATACCGCACGCTGGTTGATCGAACCCTTGTCGGTGATTTCCCCCCGATCGATGGACGCCGGCTCGTCAAGCAAGGCGATCCATTCCAGGCGACTGGCATTGCCCGTGGCCTCGCGATTGAATCGCTGCAACCAGCCGGCGAACCACTCGCGCACCGGCGCGCTGGCCAACACCTCGGCGTCGCTGGCACTGGCCGCCAGCCCTGACAGCCGTCGACATTCGAACATCCGCGCAAAGACCAGCGCGCCCAGGCACTCGCGATCCGGCGCGGTCACCACCAGGTCCTGGACATAGGGTGAACCTTCGAGCACCGCGCGGCTGCGCAACGGCCCGACGCTGACGAACACCCCGGATGACAACTTGAAATCTTCGGCGATGCGCCCGTCGAACATCAGCCCCAATTGCGGATCGCGCGGGTCGGCGAGCTTGAGCGCATCTCCGGAGCAGTAGAAGCCCTGCGAGTCGAACGCATCGTGGGTCTGCTGTGGTGACCGCCAGTAACCGGGCATGATGTGCGGCCCACGAAAGCGTCCTTCGAGTTTGCCGTCCACCGGCACCAGGCGCACCTCACAACCTGGTGCCGGCAAGCCGACATAACCGGCCATGGACAACGGCCCGGTGGTGAAGGTGCAAGACGGCGAAGCCTCGGTCATGCCGAGCCCGGCCATCATGCGGATACGCTCACCGCAGTGCTGTTCGCTGATCCGGTCGAGGCGGTCCCAGACACTTTGCGACAGACCGGCGGCGGCAAAGAAAAACAGACTGATACGCTTGAAAAAGATCTCCCGCAGCTCCGCGTCCTGCTCCAGTGCCGAGGCCAATTCTTCCCAGCCTTTGGGCACGGTCAGGTAGGCCGTAGGCGACACGTCTTTGAGATTACGCAGGGTTTGCGCAAACCCCTGCGCCGTGGGTTTGCCGTCGTCCAAGTAAAAGCTGCCACCGTTGTAGAGCACGATGCCGACGTTATGGCTGCCGCCGAAAGTGTGGTTCCACGGCAGCCAGTCCACCAGCACCGGCGGTTCTTCGCCGAACACCGGAAAGGTCTGCAACAGCATCTGTTGGTTAGAGCACAGCATGCGCTGGGTGGTGATCACCGCCTTGGGCAGCTTCGTCGAGCCGGAGGTGAACAGGAACTTGGCGATGCTGTCCGACCCCGTACCAGCAAAAGCGGCCTCGGCCTCGGCCCCGCCCGGTTGTTCAAGCAGGCTGGCGAAACTCACCTGGTGGCGTCCCGCGATTTCACCCCGGACGGTAATCATGGGCGTTTCAGCGGGTATCACGGCATCGATGGCGCGCTGGTAGGCCGCAGCATCACTGACAAACACCAAGCCAGGTTGCAGCAGATCGCAGACGTGACGCAGCTTGGCGAAATCCTGGGACAGCAGCGAATAGGCCGGAGACACCGGGCAGTAGGGAATGCCCGCGTACATGGCGCCGAAGGCGAGTTGCAAATGCTCGATGTCATTGCCTGAGAGCAACACCAGCGGTTTGTCTGCTGACAGGCCGTAGCTCAACAGGCTTTGGGCGATGGCCCGAACACTCTCGAGCATCTCGGCGTAACTGACCCGGCGCCAGTCACCGTCGGCCTGGCGGGCGGCGATAAAGGTTTGCTCGGGACGCACCTTGGCCCAAAGCACCAAACGGTCAAGCAGTCGCGGTGGATACTCGGCCAATGGCTCCAGGGAACGCATGTGCAACGCGCCCTGCTGTTCTGTCACCTCGACCGCTGCGCGACCGATGGCCACGTGACGGTAGCGCGGCGCGCAGGCCTCGGTGTGGGGTTGCGATCTGAATTCGGAACTCACGTGCTTGTTCTCCATCAAGGCACGCTACCACCAAGCCGCACGAATGGGCATGGTGGTGGCTGCCGCCTTTTTTTATTGTTATTTCTGCGGTTCAGATCGGGTAGTGCCGCGGTCCATGCTGCAAGGTAACCCAGCGCAACTGGGTGAAATGCTCGATGGACGCCTTGCCGCCAAAGCTGCCGTAGCCGCTGGACTTGACTCCACCGAAGGGCATTTGCGCTTCGTCGTGCACGGTCGGGCCGTTGATATGGCAGATGCCCGACTCGACCCGTTGGGCCAGCGCCAGGGCGCGCCCGGTATCGCGGCTGAAGATCGCCGCCGACAACCCGAACTCGGAATCGTTGGCCAGACGCAGCAACGCTTCATCGCCCACCCCGCGCAACAACACCGCCACCGGGCCGAAGGATTCCTCGCGGTACAGACGCATGCTCTCGTCAACGCCATCGAGCAGGGTCGGCTGCAAAATGCTGCCATCCAGCTGTCCACCGACCACCACCCGCGCACCCTTGGCCAGGGCATCGTCGATCAACCCCTTGATGCGCGTTCCGGCACTGGCATCCACCAGCGAACCGAGCACCGAATCCGCCAGCGCGGGATCACCGGCGCGCAGGGTCTCGACCTTGGCCGCCAGCTTTCCGACAAAGGCGTCGGCGACCTTGGCATCGACGATCAGCCGTTCGGTGGACATGCAGATCTGTCCCTGATTGAAGTACGCGCCGAAAGCGGCTGCCTCCACCGCCGCATCCAGGTCGGCATCATCGAGCACCAGCAATGGCGCCTTGCCGCCCAGCTCCAGCAAGGCTGGCTTTAGGTGGCGCGCCGAAAGCTCGCCGACGATGCGCCCGACATGGGTCGAGCCGGTGAAGTTGACCCGCCGCACCGCCGGGTTGGCGATCAGCCGCTCGACAATCGCCGAGGCATCCGCCGGGGCATTGCTGATGACGTTGACCACGCCGTCACCCAACCCTGCATCCTGCAAGACCTGGCCGATCAGACGATGCACCGCTGGGCTCAGCTCAGACGCCTTGAGCACCACGGTATTGCCGCACGCCAGCGGCATGGCGATGGCGCGGGTGGCGAGAATCACCGGGGCGTTCCACGGGGCGATCCCCAGCACCACGCCACAGGGTTGGCGCAGGGCCATGGCAAAACTGCCCGGCACATCCGAGGGAATCACTTCGCCATTGATCTGGGTGATCATCGATGCCGCTTCACGCAGCATGTTGGCCGACAGCCGCACGTTAAAACCGTACCAGTTGGCCATGGCCCCGGTTTCGCCGGCCGCCGCGATGAATTCGTCGCTGCGCGCCTGCAACTGCTCGGCCGCCTTGAGCAAACGGGTGCGTCGTTCATTGGGCGCCAGGGCGGCCCAGGCGGGAAACGCTGCCTGGGCCGCAGCCACCGCGGCATCGGCATCTTCCAGGGTGGCGGCAGCAACCCGCGATACCAATTCACCGGTCACCGGGTTGCGGCGCTCAAAGGTTCGACCGTCGCGGGCAGGCAGCGACTGGCCGCCAATCAACAGGGGCACGTCCAGCATGGTGATTCCTCTTTATTGTCTTTGTCGGGAATGCATTCGAGCGATGCAGAGCGCCGGGGCGGACATGCACCCGGTGATCAGTCTCAGCGCTTGTAGGCCTGCAGACCGGGCTTGATGCTCTTGTCGTCGAGGAACTGCTTCATGCCCTGCTCGCGGCCACCCTCGGTGTCGAGCAGGCGCGACTGGTCAAGCTTGGCGTACAGGTAGTCCTCGTTCTGCTCCCAGGTCAGCTCGCGGCAGCGCTTGAAGCCATGCTTGGCCGCACGCAGTACCACCGGGTTTTTCTCCAGCAGGTTGCGCGCCAGGTCCACGGTGACTTCACGCAGTTGCACCAAGGGTACGCTTTCGTTGACCAGGCCCATCTCGGCGGCTTTCTGCCCACCGAAGGTCTTGCCGGTCATGATGTAGTACAACGACTGACGATGGCCCACGGTGTCGGCCATGGCTTTGCTCACCAGGTTGCCCGGCGGGATGCCCCAGTTGATTTCCGAGAGGCCGAAGGTCGCTTCGTCGGCGCAGATCGCCAGGTCACAGGCCACCAGTGGGCTGAAGCCACCACCGAAACACCAGCCGTTGACCATGGCGATGGTCGGCTTGGTGTACATGCGCAGCAGTTTCCATTGCCACTGCGAGGCTTCGCGGCGGATTTTTTCCTGGAGGATCTCCGGGCCCGCGTCCACTTCGCGAAAGTATTCCTTGAGGTCCATGCCCGCGGTCCAGGCTTCGCCGGCACCGGTCAGCACCAGCACGCCGGCCGCCGGATCCTGCTCAAGGGTTTCCAGCACATCGATCATTTCCCGGTTGAGCGTCGGACTCATGGCGTTGCGTTTTTCCGGGCGATTGAGGATGACCCAGGCGATGCCTTCTTCGATCTCGACCTTGACGGTTGTCCAGCGACCTTCGTAATTGCTCATGGCGATGCTCTCTTGTTCTTGGCTTGAAGATGACTGGAAATTAAAGGATCGATATAGTTATGTCAATTAACTATTAATCGAATTAACCATTTTTTATCCACCCGAAAATATCCTCCGCCCCCTTCACCATGAACGACGGGCATAGCTATCAGCGGCCAACCCCGGCAAACTAGATACACTTGTTAACCTCCATCTCTTCAGGATTCACCCGCAATGGCCAAGCCTTCTCCCCTCGCCGACCAGAACGAGTCCCCGTCCGCCACCGCCAAGCTGCAGGCACCGCTGGATTCGGCACTGGATGACCTGATCGGCTACGCGATGCGGCGCGCCCAACTCAAACTGTTCCAGAACCTGATCGGTCGCCTGTCAGCCCATGACCTGCGCCCCGCGCAGTTCTCGGCCCTGGCGATCATCGACCAGAATCCGGGGCTGATGCAGGCCGACCTGGCCCGGGCCCTGGCCATCGAGCCGCCGCAGGTGGTGCCGTTGCTCAATAAACTGGAAAGCCGCGCGCTGGCGGTGCGAGTGCGTTGCAAGCCGGACAAACGCTCCTACGGAATCTTCCTGAGCAAGACCGGCGAAACCTTGCTCAAGGAGCTCAAGCAGATCGCCGCGCAAAGCGATTTCGACTCCACTTCAGCGCTGACCGGCGAAGAGCGCGAGGAGCTGCTGCGCTTGCTGAGGAAGGTTTACCAGGACTGAACGCACGCTGCCGGCACGCTCCAGAAGGGGCGGCCGGCGGGGAACATCGAAGGGCCCGGGCTTACCAGATCGGCAAGGTATAGAGCACCTGGAACCGGGTCTGGTTTTCATCACGAAACGCCGTACCGCTCGGGAAGTCATTGCGATAGATCGCCTTGCGCGCCAACAGCCCGACGTTTTTCAGCGGGCCGCTCTGAATCACATAACCCAGTTCCATCTGGAATTCGCGCTCTTTGCGGTCCTCGGCGTTGAAGGCGGCCAACTCGATATTGTCGCCGCGCACGTAACGCAACCTTCCCTTCAAACCGGGCACCCCGGACGCGACGAAGTCGTAGTCATAGATCGCTTGCCAGGTGCGCTCCTTGGCGTTGAGAAAATCCGAAGCCATGGTCTGTTCGCTCATGCCCATCAACTCGGTGCCAGAGATGTACGGCGTCGCCGTGTCGCCGCTGGAGTGCATGTAGCCGAGGCTCACCCGGTGCCCGCCGAAGCGGTAGCCAAACAATGCCGAGAGGTTGCGGTTGTCCACCTCACCCGCTTTGGCGGCGCCATCCTCACGGCTGAAAAAACTGCGCAAGTCACTGGTGAACACGCCGTCGCCAAGCGGCAGGTTGTGCAGCAGCGCCAGGGTGTCCTGTTGGTACAGCTCGGCCACCTCGGCATGGTAGGCGCGCAGACTGAGTTCTTTGTTGACCTGATAATCGCCCCCCACGTACGCCAGATGCGAGGTGGTAGCGGCACCGTTGAATCGCCGGTTTGGCGTGGCGATGCTCATGGCCTGATAGTCCGTGGAATCGCGCTTGTTGATGCGATCGATGTAACCGGTGTTCAGGGTCAGGCCATCGAAATCCCTGGAGCTGAGCGTGGTGCCGCGAAAGGTCTGTGGCAGCAGCCGCGACGGGCTGGCAAAGGCAAACGGCAGGAAGATCGAGACATCGCCGCTCTTGACCGTTGTCTGGGCAAACCGCAGCTTGGCCGTCGGCGCCAGCCGCGAATAATCATCCGCCGCGCGCTTGTCGCTGGCCGACACCGGCAACAGTTCGGTGCCGCTGCGATCCGGGGCGGAGTCGAGCTTGACCCCCAGCAGCCCCCGCACATCCAGGCCAAAGCCTACAGTCCCTTCGGTATACCCGGACTCCATGCCCAGGATGAAACCCTGGGCCCACTCCCGTGCAGCAGACTTGACCCCGCCATCCTTGTAGTCACGGTCCATGTAGTAATTGCGCAGGGTCAAGTTTGCGTGACTGTCCTCGATAAACCCCTCGGCCCGCAGCTGAGAGGGCAGAACGCTGACGCCTAGCAGTGCCACGACCCACCCTGGATGGATACTGCAAACGCAGGGAAGTGACGCTACGGAACCGGTGTTCATGGGGCGTTTTGGCATGTTCGATGTCCACTTTTTATTGTTGTTCGTGGGTGCCGGATCCGCACGGGACTGCCGGCTTCACGACCAGAGAATGGAAACAGCCAAGGGTCGCCGTCAATCGCAAATGACCGATAATCGAACATTAATATTATTATCTATTTACACATACTCATATGAATGCATTCATAACAGCCTGTTTTTCAACACTTTATTTGTGGTTTTTTACAGTTTTCAGGACATCATTCTTTTTTTAGTTATCTTTGTTATCTTAATCGCCAGCGGTCACCGACGGCGCGCCCAACGCACGGAGGGTTCGACTGCATAACAAAAACAACAATGAGGTTCACCCATGGACAGTCCATCGCGTCGCTCGACGCTGACAATCGCTTTGTGCTTTATCGTTGCGCTGATCGAAGGGTTTGATCTGCAGGCTGCCGGCACCGCTGCCGCAGGTTTGCGTCAGAGCTTTGCCCTGGACCCGAAGATGATGGGCTGGGTGTTCAGCGCCGGGATCATCGGCCTGCTGCCAGGTGCGTTTTTTGGCGGCTGGGTGGCCGATCGAATCGGCCGCAAGAAAATCCTCGTCGGCGCCGTGCTGCTGTTCGGTGTCTTCTCGCTCTGCACCGCCTATGTCGAGAGCTACTCCAACCTGCTGCTGGTGCGCTTCATGACCGGCCTGGGCCTGGGTGCCGCCCTGCCCAACCTGATTGCCCTGTGTGCCGAGGCCGTGAGCGAGCGCCATCGCGGCACCGCCATTAGCGTCATGTACTGCGGCGTGCCCCTGGGCGGCGCGCTGGCGGCCGTGGTGGCAATGTTTTCCAGTGAACACTGGCAAACCACCTTCATCATCGGCGGTCTGACGCCCATGCTCGTAGTGCCGCTGATGGCCCTGCTGCTGCCCGAATCCACTGCGTTCCGCCAACAACATGTCACCACCGGCAGCCCACGGTCGTCCACCGCCCAGGCGCTGTTCGGCGAAGGACGCGCACGCTGCACGCTGGCCTTGTGGTTGAGCTACTTCTTCACCCTGACCGTGATGTACATGCTGCTCAACTGGCTGCCCTCGCTGTTGCTGGAACAGGGTTTCACCAAGCCACAGGCAGGCATGGTGCAGATGCTGTTCAACATCGGCGGCGCCATTGGTTCGCTGCTCGGCGGGGTGATGCTGGACCGCTGCAACGGCCTGAAAGTGGTCCTGTTCGTGTACGCCGGGGTGTTGGCGGCGCTGGCCGGAGTCGGCCTGTCAGTGGGTATCGTGCCGATGGCCATCGCCGGGTTTGCCGTCGGGCTGTTCGTCATGGCCGCACAGCTTGTGCTGTACGCCCTGGCGCCCCCTTCCTACCCGACTTCGGTGCGCGCCACCGGTGTCGGCGCGGCCGTGGCCATCGGCCGGCTCGGTTCGGTGGCAGGCCCCCTGGCCGCCGGCCAGATTCTCGCCGCCGGTGCCGGCACCACTGGCGTGCTGCTGGCAACGTCACCAGGATTGGTAATCGCCGCGCTGTCGATCCTGACCGTGATCGCCCGCACTGGCGCGATCGCCGAGCCGCAACCGGAAGCGGCAAACTAAGCCCCGCTACAAAGGTTTCAGGAATGAAAATGCCCGGCAATTTGCCGGGCATTATTTATGGACATCAAACCAACTGCCCGGTTAGAGGTGCCTCGTACCGTGTTGGATGCGCGAAGCAGCAACCGGTTGAATCCACAGTCGATTCTGTTGAAAAAGTCGGTACTTCCAGACTGCTCGCATACTGACCGCTGAAAACGCCTTTCGCGCGCGCCGCTACGCGAAATCTGAACCCGGATTCCTCTGTTCAAAGTAAAGATTTAAATCTCAAGCGCGTACTTTTCTGTCGTGGAAACCATGGTCGACTTTTTCAACAGAATCGGCCAAAAGCGGTCGCTCGGCAGGTCCTGATTTTTGGATGGGCAAGTGATACACATCTGGTATTGCCCAACGAACATCGGTAAGCGTACGAGGAATACGCCTTGTGCAGGGTATGCGTGCGGCGAAGGCCGTACTCAAGTTAGTGCCGTAGGCCAGTGGCATGGACGTTAGCCCTATGAGACCAATGGCGTGCACTAGAGCTGGAGATTGGTAGATCGCGTTAGCCAGGCGGCTTGCCTTAAAGGGAATGGCGTTCAAGCAGCCACTCGGTGAAGGAATTGAGTGCTGCCGAGAATTTAGCGGCACGCGAACTCTATTTATTCAGTTACCCAATTTAGCTCATGACTTAGGCCCGCCACGGTGGAAGAGCCCCTTCGAAAAGTGAAAAGGCTCGATGCAGGAAACTGTTGAAGCGAGCGGCATCACGCCGCAGCCCTGCCTGTTGACCACCAATCAGGCACAGATGGGCCACCCGACCAATCACTTCTGCTTCGCCTGGCATAGGGACCAAGCGGCGGCACGTCCGTATCGCGAAGTCCAGTCGTCTTGTGTCAACACGCTGCTGAAACTCGCCTACCAACGGATCGTGCAGCGACCAGGCTCGGATGGAAACTTCCCGCCCAGGTTGTTTCTCAGCGGCAATACTCAAGTAGCGTTTCAAGATTTCGCCCGCGCTACGACCCTGCGCCGCATAAGCGAGCATGCGCTCCGTGTAGTCTTCTTCCCAAGCGGCCAGCAAGGTGCGGACAAAGTCTTCGCGATTGCGGAAATGGTGATAGAAGGATCCGCGGGTCACATTCAATCGGCGCGATAGACTCTCGGCCGAAACGCCACTATGTCCTATTTGGTCGAGGGCCTCAAAACCAGCTGCGATCCAATGGTTGCGAGTTAGTTTTCCCACCAGTTATTTCGCTCCATATTTAGCGCCATACAGACTGTGTATGGTGCGCAACCGATTGATACGCTGCGAACACCAGCAAAGATGGCCGTTGCGTTTTGCACGCTAGCACTTTTCATGGAGCTCGCCTTGAAGAAAATCGTTCTGGTTGCTTTTGACCAATTCACTGATATCGACCTATTCCTGATGTGGGACATTTTAGGCCGCAACACTGAGGACTGGCACGTCCGAATATTGGGTGCTAGCGCTATCGTGCGATCGGCGCACGGCCTGCCTGTTCCGGTGCACGGTCCGCTTTCCGAGGCCAATAGTGCCGACGCGGTATTGTTCGTCAGCGGCAAGGAAGGGATACCCGCCGCACTTGCCGCCCCAGATTTCCTGCCGTCGTTTGAACTTGACTCCAGACGCCAGCGAATCGGCTCCATTTGCGCCGGAGCTTTCATTCTCGAACGGCTTGGGCTGCTCAGCGGCCAAGCAACTACACACCCGGATGCACGATCGAGCTTGCAAGCTCTGGGACTTGAGCCCGTGGACCAGCCTCTTGTATGCCAGGGGAACGTTGCAACCGCTGGCGGATGCCTTTCGGCGCTCTATCTGGTGGGATGGTTGGTTGAATCCTGGTTCGATGTCGGCAAGCGCCGTGCGACGTTGCTCCCTGTTCTACCAGCTGGGCAGCAAGAGCTCTATGATGTCTTGATCGGGCTCAGTATCCGACAAGGAGCGTTATACGACAAACCATCGCAACAAGAAACGCGACATGGCATGTCATCTAATTGGTAGTTAGAACTCAGGAGAGATCCCCGATGCCCCGAGAATTTGAGCTCATTATGTCCGTGCCTGTACCCTCGAGGTCCGGCATCACCCACCTTTACAAGTCGATGAACCTAGCAGACGCCTTTGCGATTCGGCTCCCGGCGGGCACCTCCAGCAATCCAGATTTGCTAGCTCGATTCATCCTTTCCCACCAGCCATCCTGGATCGGATGGCTCATGAAAGTCCGAGACACTATCGTTGCCTGTTTTGGTCTCAAGACAGCCAAACATTTGGCAACACTTGCGAATCGGATTCAAATCTTCAAGGTCTACAGCTCGAACCAGACTGAAGTCGTGTTGGGAGAGGACGACAAGCACCTCGACTTCAGGATTTCGATCCTATGTTCTGGAGAGGCAGAGCCAGAAGGCAGTCGCCAACTCGTTTTTTCAACCGTGGTCCAGTGCCACAACCGTCTAGGCCGGGCCTACATATTCGTTATTGCCCCATTTCACCGCTTGGTTGTTAAGGCCAGCCTTCTCCGTGCAGCGCGCATCGGTTGGCCTCTGGCTACCTGCCCCGAAGGCTGAGAGCCGTTGCTGATCCATTAGGCACGAGATCGCGTCACTTTGGCGGTGCCACGCGGGTGCTGGATTTCAACGCAGATACTCGATGAAGGAGCCAGGGGATGCCCTTAAATCTGCCTTATCCTCGCCACATTTTGTCTACCTGCTAACCGCCGCGTGTGCCACAAATAGCGGCCACCGTCGAAAACAAGCAAGCCCACCGCCATCCAGATTGGGACGGACTATCTATATTGGGTCGGTTTCAGCCCGTCGCGCCAGGCATAAATCGGCCAGAAGCGGACTTCCGCTACACGAGCTATGGCTCAAGCCTTTCTCTCCGAGCGCCGTCTATCAAGCTCGTCTCGAATGTCTGTCCACTGCCGGGGCCTCCGCCGAATCGAGAGTGCAAACTCGATTTCGGTTCCCCGCGAACAACATAGCCAACTCATTCGCGTCCACGAGCAGGGCTGTTGCTTGCATGGCAAATCATTCCGTCCTCCAGCGAGACGTCGGCGAAAGGCTCACCCTACTCCCTCGATCGGCGTGACACATATAAGCAATTCTGTGCCATTATGCTTGGCGCATAATCTTATTTTTGTGCCATAACCACCACTGGCGTCACAGAGCCCAACCCCGGGCTGAACCTTCGTCAGTAGCCTTTTCCCAATGACATCACTCCCAAGGAGGCGTCATGAGCAGTGCATTGCTTGGTCCGATCAGTCAGATCGGTTATCTGGTCGAGAGCCTGGAACAAAGCATGGAACGCTGGCGACAGCATCTCGGTGTCGGGCCCTGGACGCTCTTTCGCAACGTCAGTCTCCAAGGCAAGTATCGAGGTGAGCCGGTCACTGTCACGATCGATGTCGGGCTTGCGTATCAAGGGGATATCCAGATCGAGCTGATCCAGGTGACCAACGATGCGAAGTCGCCCTATCGAGATGCTGAAGGCCATCCAATCCGGGGCATGCACCATGTCGCCTGGGTCGTCGATGATTTCGACCAGACGCTTGCACGACTGACCGCGACCGGGTTGCAGATGGTTTTTGAAGCCAGCAACCCGACGACCCGCGTGGCCTATCTGGAAAACGAATCGGAACCCGGAGTGCTTTACGAAATCATCCACGGCATTGGGATGCGCGGGTTGATCCAGCAGGGCATTGCGGCCGCCAGGCACTGGGATGGCTCGGATGCGGTGCACATTATCGATGTGGGGGCGTGAGGGGCAGCATGTCGAAACGACTTGAAGGTAAAGCGGCATTGGTGCTGGGTGTGGCACCTGGCAACGTCGGCGAAGCCGTGGCTCGACGTTATGTCGAACAAGGGGCGCGCGTGCTGGTTTCAGGGCGCCGCGCCGATGCAGTGGCGGCGGTTGCACAGTCACTCGGGGTGCCTTGGCTGGCGTGCGATATCACCTCGCAGGCCGAGGTCGACGATCTGGTGGCGCAGAGCAAGCAGTGCCTGAACGGCCTGGACATCGGCGTCAATGCCACGGGCTGGGGGCTCTTGAAGCCGTTCCTTGAACACAGCCGCGAAGACCTGGAGAAAATGAACGCGGTGCAATTCACCGGCCCGTTCCAGTACTTTCAGGCACTGCTGCGTCATATGCCGACGGGGGGATCAATCATCCAGATCTCGTCGGTCACGGCCAGCATCATGTTCGACAACCACGCTGCGTACATGGGCACCAAGGCCGGCATCGACCACGTCATCCGTTGCATCGCTCACGAATTCGGTCAGCACGGGATCCGGGCCAACTCCATTGCCCCCGGTGGTGTTGCCGATGCGCCGATGTCGGGTGGCGGGCTGCTGAGCCCGTCTATCGCTGCCCTCTATCACCGCGAAATCCCCCTCGGGCGCAGTGGTGTATCCGCCGACGTGGCCGATGCGGCACTCTGGCTGGCCAGCAGCGAGTCCAGCTTCGTGACCGGTCAGGTCATTCATGTCAGCGGTGGGCAGACGCTTCGGCGCAATCCCTCTATTTCCGAGATCTATGCGGCGGCCACTGCACCCGCAGGCCCGGCACGGCACCTCTGATAAACAGCACGGCTGGCATTGCCGGCCGTGCGACGGTTCAGGGCTTGATGATGACTTTGGCCGACCGCTGTGGGTCAGCCGCCGTTTTATAAGCCTGCGCGACGTCATCGAGCGAGAAACGGTGGCTGATCATGGATTCCGGGTCGAATGCGCCGGATGCCAGCAGCTCCAGTGCCTGCGCGAACTCCGTCGGATAACACAGGGTGCCGATCAGTTCGAGTTCCTTGACCTGCAGGATCGAGAAGTCAAAAGCCTGCGGTTGCTTGTAGACACTTGCCACGGTGATGCGTGCGGCATCCCGGGCCCTGGCGATGGCCTCGTGCAGCACGCCGCTCACCCCTGAACACTCGAAGATCACCTGGGTCGCGGGCGCTTGCGTCCCCAGGAAAGTCGGCACGCTGCCATGGGCCCGTGCGAGTTCGCTCCACAGGTCGTCTCGTGTCGGATCGAGCGTCAGGTTCGCCCCCAGCCCGGCAGCAATCTCCAGGCGCCCGGCAGACAGGTCAGCCACAGCGATCTGGCTGATGCCCCGGGCCTTCAGGCACGCGACGATTCCCAGGCCAATGGCTCCGGCGCCAAGGACCAGCACGGACTCACCGGCCGTCACCCGTGAGCGATTGACCGCGTGCAAGGCCACCGCCAGCGGTTCGACGAGGGCGGCCACCTCCAGGGGAAGGTTCGCCGGCAGTTGATGCAGAATCGGGCCGCTGTTTACGTTGCGCACCCGGACCAGATTCGCCAGCGCCCCCTCATCGCTGCCCACGCCGATCATCGCACCGTTGGCCATGGGGTTGACCACGACCCGCATGCCGGGCCGGTAGTGGACGACCGCCGTGCCCACCTCGCGGATGACCCCGGAGAACTCATGCCCCAATGGCATCGGTGCCCCATCGCGGCGAATGCCCCCGCTCTCATAGAAGCCCAGGTCACTCCCGCAAACACCGCACGCGGCGACTTCGATCAGCACATCTGTCTCACCCGGGGATGGTAAAGGGACTTCGTCCACCCGCAGGTCTCGAGGGCCGTGGAGTCGTACCTGTTTCATCACATGGTTCATTGTTGAGTCCTGTTGGTGGCTGACGCCGATTCGGCGGCGATGTGATCGGCGGCGATGAAGGCGAAGGTCATCGCCGGGCCAATGGTCGAACCGGGGCCGGGATAGGTCTTGCCCATCAGCGCAGCCGAGGTGTTGCCCACCGCATAGCAGCCGGCAATGGCCGAGCCGTCCGGGCGCAGCACGCGCGCGCAGGCGTCGGTGCGCAGTCCGCCTTTGGTACCCAGCTCGCCCGGATCGATGCGCAAGGCATAGAACGGCGCGCGATCGATCGGGCCAAGGCAGGGGTTGGGTTTGCAGGTGGTGTCACCGTAGTAGCGGTCGAACAGGTTGCCACCCTTGCCGAACTGCGGATCAACGCCAGCGGCGGCGTATTGGTTCATCTGCACGAGGGTGGCTTCGAGCCCGGCGACGTCGACGCCGATCTTGGTTGCCAGCTCGGCCGGTGTTTCGGCGCGGTAGATCACGTTGTCGAGCCAGCCGGCGGGGATCTTGCTGTCCGGCTGCACGCTGCCCGGCAGCAACACACCGCAGGGATAGCGCTTGCGGTACTCGGCATCGAATACCAGCCAGGCCGGTGCATTGGCCTGGGTGCGCTGATGGTCGGCATACATCGCATAGATGATGTCCGTGTAGGGCGCGGCTTCATTGACGAAGCGCTGGCCCAGTCGATTGACCATCACGCAACGGGGCGCCGCACGCTCAACGAACAGGGCGCGCTGGCTCGACTCCCCAGGCACCTTCACTGTCGGAGCGCCCCAGGTGTGTTCCATCAGCGCCACCGCACCGCCGGCCTCCAGCCCGGCGCGAATGCCGTCGCCATGGTTTATCGGCGGCGCCGCCGTCCATTGGGCCTGCGTGGGCTGGGGCAGATACAGTTCGCGCATCGCCTGGTTCGACTCGAAACCGCCGCAGGCAAGCACCACACCGTGCCGCGCCCGCAGGCGTTGAGTGCGCCCCTCGCGCAGCACATCGATGCCAACCACCCGGCCCTCATCCAGTTGCAATGATTGCATCGAGGTTTGCAGCCACAAGGGAATGCCTCGCTCGGCCAAGGCTGCGCGCAGGCTCGCCACCAAGGCGTTACCCAGGGTCAGGCGGCGATCTCGCCGGCTGCGGCGACGCCAGCGAAAATCACTCAGGTAGCGCAACGCCAGCCCGGCGGTCAGCAGCAACCAGCCGCGCTCCTTGGCAAGGATGGTGTGGGCCTCGACCTGGGTCATGGCGATACGTCCGCCAATCAGGGTCGCTGGCGAAGCCGCCCGCAACAGCTCGAAGTGTTCACACAGGCGCGCCCCGTCGAACGGGGCCGGCTCCATGGTGCGGTAGCCGGGCTTGCCACCTTTGCGGTCCGGGTAGTAGTCGGGGTAGCGCGGCACCGCGCGAAAATTCGTGCGCGCCTGACGTGCCAGGTACTCAACCATTTTCGGACCATTGTCGAGATAGGCGTCGATGCGCTGCTGATCAAAATCTTCGCCAACCACCTCGCGCAGATAGCTGATCGCTTCGTCGTATGAATCGCTGCCCCCCAGTGCGGCAATCTGGTCGTTACACGGAATCCAGATCCCTCCCCCGGATACCGCCGTGGTACCGCCATAGACATCGCTCTTTTCAATCGCGAGTACCGACAAGCCGTTGTCGTGCGCTCGCAGTGCTGCGGTCAAGGCGCCGGCGCCCGAACCGACAATCACCACATCAAACTCATCATCCCGGTTCGAGTCCTGCTGATTACTGGTCATGGCTATGCCTCCTGTTAAATGGCCGACCCTATGTCACACTTTTTATTATCTGTGCCAGAGATTGGCACGAAATGGCTTTTTGTGCCATGCCATGTGAAAATCGGGCTCAATTGCTTTTCCCAAGGGCCGGGCACGAATGCCCGCCC
>NZ_JAGYGG010000045.1:0-41492 GCF_019947335.1 Pseudomonas sp. BF-R-24 | reverse complement strand
GGCTTCGGGGAGCTGGGGGCGGGTGTGCGGTCGTTCGCGGTAGATCACCAGGGTCCCGGCGGCGATATCGCCGAGGCGCTTGAAGTGGGGATGTTGCAGGCAACTGATGGCCCCGAGGAAGTAACCGAACGGCAGCAGGTCGACAACGCGCAGCAGGTTGCGCAACAGCGACGCCGACCAGCCGACCGGGGTGCCATCGTCGTGCACCACCTGCAGGCCCATCCATTGCTTGCCCGGCGAGCGACCGTGATTCAGCACCTCGAACAGCACCATGTACCACCAGCTCACCACGAACAGCAGGATCGAGCCGAGCCCGGCTCCGAGTTTGCCGAGCATCGCCAGCACAATGAACAGCACGCCCAGGACCAGGCCGCGTAAACCAAGATCAATGGAGAATGCCAGCGCACGGACCATCAACCCGGCCGGGCGCAGTGGCAGGTCGACGCCCTCCGGCGTTTCAACCTGATACCGCGTATCCAGCGGCGGTGACAGCGGCGCATTCCGTGGCTGTGCTGTGGTCTTGAGCATGGGCAACCTGATGATGTGGCCTTATTCGGGATTGTGTATCCATTCGATGCTAGCAGCCTATTCGAGGGGCGGGGGCTGGGGGAAACGACATAACTATGTATTGCATGGTGAGTCGCGCAAGGTGCTTGAATGACAAGACTACTGGCCGGGGCGGGCGGTGAACGCCTAGACTTTGCCGATCTTCAGTTCAGGAATCGCCCGTGACCTCCATTTTCTGGTACGACTACGAAACCACTGGCATCAATCCCCGTAGTGACCGTCCGTTGCAAATGGCCGGCCTGCGCACCGACTTCGATCTCAATGAAATCGACGAGCCGGTCAATCTTTACTGCCAGCCCAGTGACGACATCCTGCCGCATCCTGCCGCTTGCGCGATCACGGGAATCACCCCCGGGCAACTGCAAGAGCACGGCTTGAGCGAAGCTGATTTCATGACCCGGGTGCATGCCCAACTCGCGGCGCCCGGTACCTGTGGTGCGGGGTATAACACCTTGCGTTTCGATGACGAGATGACCCGCTACAGCCTGTACCGAAACTTTTTCGACCCCTATGCGCGGGAGTGGCAGGGCGGCAATAGCCGCTGGGACCTGATCGATGTGGTGCGTGCCGCCTATGCCTTGCGCCCAGATGGCCTGGTCTGGCCGACCGATGACGAGGGGCGGGTCACGCTCAAGCTCGAACGCCTGACCGCTGCCAATGGCATCGATCATGGCAATGCCCACGAAGCACTGTCGGACGTTCGCGCGACGATCGCCCTGGCGCGCCTGATACGGGAAAAACAGCCAAAGCTGTACGACTGGCTGTTTCAACTGCGCAGCAAGCAAAAAGTCATGGACCAGATACGCCTGCTGCAACCGCTGGTGCATGTTTCCGGACGTTTTTCGGCCGCGCGCAACTATGTGGGGGTGGTGTTGCCGCTGGCCTGGCATCCGCGCAACAAGAACGCCCTGATTGTCTGTGACCTGCACCTGGATCCCCAGGGCCTGCTCGACCTGGATGCCGAAAGTTTGCGCCAGCGCTTGTATACCCGCCGCGACGAACTGGCCGAAGGCGAGTTGCCGGTGCCGTTGAAGCTGATTCACATCAACAAGTGTCCGGTGGTGGCACCGTTGTCGGTACTTCGCCAGGAAGATCAGCAGCGTCTGGGGCTGGATATGGCGCTGTATCAGCAGAGGGTGTCGCAGCTCAATGACGCCCGGAAAGTTTGGCTGGATAAAATCCTGGCGATTTATGCCCGCGAAGACTTTTCCCAGAGCCAGGATCCGGAGCAACAGTTATACGATGGATTTATCGGTGATCGGGATCGGCGATTGTGTGAACAAGTCAGGACCGTTGACCCGATGCAATTGGCACAAGAGCAGTGGCCTTTCGATGACGAACGTTTGCCTGAATTGCTGTTTCGATATCGCGCACGCAACTTTCCCGACACGTTGAATTCAGAAGAGCAAGAGCGCTGGCGAATATTCTGTCAGAAACGTTTGTCAGACCCTGAATGGGGTGCGCCAAATACCCTTGAAAGTTTTGTAGAAGCCGCGGCCCAATTGAGCGTTAGTGCTACTGCGTTTCAGCAGGGGGTGCTCGGTGATTGGCAGGATTATGTCCAGGGACTGCGCCAGCGTTTGAGTCTTTGAAATCGAACATGCCAGGGCTTAAACGCCGAGCATAAAAAAACGCCAGCATTTGCTGGCGTTATTTTTTGTCACGGATCCATCTGCGACAAGCTCTGAGGCTTAGCCCAGCAGGGTAGCCCAGCCTTCCACCACGTCACCGCCCCACTTGGCTTTCCACTCTTTCAGAGTCTTGTGGTTGCCACCCTTGGTTTCGATGACTTCACCGTTGTGCGGGTTTTTGTATTGTTTAACTTTGCGAGCACGCTTGGTGCCGGTAGTTTTCACTGCACCGCCGCGTGGTGCCTTGGTTTTGGATTCTGGATCCAGCAGCGCGATGATGTCGCGCAGGGACTTGGAGTATTCACCCATCAGGGTGCGCAGTTTGCCTTCGAATTCCAGCTCGGTTTGCAGTTTGTCGTCTTGGGACAGGTTCTTCAAACGGGCTTGCAGCTCTTTGATAGCTTCTTCGGTGGCGCGATATTCGTTGATCAAGGACATGTGGACTACCTTATGTTGTGCGCTGGATGGCAGATGACAGTGCGGCAATAATAGTCACGGTGTTTCATCAAGTAAACATTTAAGGCAAGTTTATTTAATTTAATTGCCGGGGTTTTTGCGCGCATTGGTAGTGCGATTATTAGTGTGGTCCCGGTCTGTCAGATATACATAAATTAACAATTGGCCGGCACCGCAAGAGCATCTGTGCAAGCAGGCACTGCTGGTGTCCGCCCTGCCGCACTGACCTTCCGGCAGGGCGAAACGTCAACAATACTGCAGTTTTGTTGCGCAATCGCTAGAATGGCGGCCTTTGCGAAGTTCTGGAGTTCCCCCCTCATGCGCACTTTTCGTCTGGTGATTTCTTGCCCGGACCGTGTTGGCATCGTTGCCAAAGTCAGTAACTTTCTGGCATCACACAATGGCTGGATCACTGAAGCGAGCCATCACTCGGACAATCTCAGTGGCTGGTTCTTCATGCGTCACGAAATCCGTGCCGACTCCCTGCCATTTGGTATCGAAGCGTTTCGTGAAGCCTTTGCCCCGATCGCCGAAGAGTTCTCGATGGACTGGCGCATCACCGATACCGAGCAAAAGAAGCGCGTTGTCCTGATGGCCAGCCGCGAGTCGCACTGCCTGGCCGATTTGCTGCACCGCTGGCACAGCGATGAACTGGACTGCGAAATTTCCTGTGTGATTTCCAACCATGATGACTTGCGCAGCATGGTGGAGTGGCACGGTATTCCGTACTACCACGTCCCGGTCAATCCGCAGGACAAGCAGCCAGCCTTCACCGAGGTTTCGCGCCTGGTCAAGCAACACGATGCCGAAGTGGTGGTACTTGCCCGCTACATGCAGATCCTGCCGCCTGAGTTGTGCAGCGAATACGCGCACAAGGTCATCAACATTCACCACAGCTTCCTGCCGTCGTTCGTCGGTGCCAAGCCGTACCACCAGGCCTCCCTGCGCGGCGTGAAGCTGATTGGCGCGACTTGCCACTATGTGACCGAAGAGCTGGATGCCGGCCCGATCATCGAGCAGGACGTGGTGCGCGTCAACCACAGCGACAGCATCGAAGACATGGTGCGTTTCGGCCGCGATGTCGAGAAAATGGTGCTGGCCCGTGGCTTGCGTTATCACCTGGAAGACCGCGTGCTGGTGCACGGCAACAAGACCGTCGTCTTCTGACAGACGTACGTCACAGTTGAAATTCGAAGGGCCTGGGCGTTCAATCGCTTCAGGCCCTTCGCCGTTTTTGCACCGAGGACATGACCATGGCCGATCCACTGGACAAAGCCACTTCCAAGGCTCCCGCCACGCTGGGCGAGGGTTGCCTGAGCCGCTACGACCCGGATGACATGGGGCCTGAAACCGGTACGGAGTTTCCCGACGCCGCGCAGTTGTGGGAACAGTTGCAGCAAGAGCCCGAGGACAAACCTAAGCCTGCCTGAGTTTCATCAACTTCTTCAGCAGCGGCCGACCCAGCATCAGCAGAAACACCGGCCCACCGACCAGTAAGTAGAAGTAATAGGTTACCGCCCGCCAAATCAGGATCGCCGCGGCTGCCGTTGACTTCCCGACCATGGGCGCCAGCAGCGCAGCGGACGTCAGCTCAGCCGCCCCGGCTCCGCCCGGCAGCAGGCTGAATTGCCCGGCGCTCAGTGCCAGCATCTGGATCAGAAAACTCCAGGCCCACTGCAAATCCGCGCCGAGCCCGCGCAACGCCAGGTACAGCACGCTGTAGCGCAGGCCCCAATGCACACAGGTCAGGGCGAATACCTTGATCAAGGTCTGCACGGGCAACTTCAACGTGTCGGTAAACGCCGCCAGAAACTGCAGGAGTTTGCGCGCCCAGCGCATTCGAGTGGTCGCTTTGACATTGAGTCGTGCGAGCCAACGACCACTCAGGCGAATCAATAATCGGTGATAGCGCGCCACCATGACGCAACTGACCAGGCCGCCGAACAGCGAAACGGCGCTGACCATCAGCATCCATTCCATACGCTGGCTGAGGTGCTGGAACAGGGCGTAAATCAGAATCCCGCTCAGGGCACAGAGAAAAAACAGCAAGTCGCTCAGTTGATCCATGGCAAACACCGCACTGCCCCTGGCTGGACGCACACCGTGACGCGCCAGCAAAGCCATGATCGTCAGAGGCCCGCCACTGCCGCCGGGCGTGGCGCAGTAGGCGAATTCGGCGGCCATCACCATGCCGAGGCTCCTGAGCCGGCCGACCTTGTCGCATTGATCCCCCAGCAATAGGCGCAAACGCAGGGTGTTCACCCCCCAGCACAACAGGATCATGCCGAACATGACCAGCAACCACGGCAGCGGAAAGGCGGTCAGCCGAGACCAGATTTCACTGCCGCCCAACAGTAATGGAATCAGCACTGCCGCGAGCAGACCGACGAGCAACAGCAGTGCGCGACTCATGCGGCACGGCCCAGTCGGTCGTTTTGCATCGCCAGCCAGTGGGCCTTGGTCATTGGCACCCGTCCGTTGTCGAGCAGGCGCTCAAGGGTTTTTAGCCAGTATCGGCGCGAGAACTCATGGCGCATGTCCACCGGGTGCAGGCCCAGGCGAATCACCGGAGCGTGCTGGCAGCGCTGTTCACGCCGGTCGCTGACGAGCTTCGACACACCCCGGCGCCAGGCACTGCGCGCACTCCAGACCAGCCCCGGCGCCTGGAGCGCGGTGAAATCCGGTAGCCGGTATAAATGTTGCGAGTCGCTGGTGTAACTCAGCGGCAATTGGCGCAATGCCTGGCGAGTGCCTTGGCTCATCAGCCAGGCCGGGGCGACGAACCCTTCCAGCGGCCAGTCATGGCGGTGGAACATCTCGATGCCCGAACGCAGGCGGGCGAGGGCATCTTCCTGCGACAAACGGTAAAACTCGCCTTCGTGGGTGTAGATCCGGCGCATGAACCAGTCGCTGGGATTGATGGTCATCGGCCCGTCGTCGTAATGGAAATAGCCATGCAGTGCCAGTTCGTCGCCCCGGGCGACCCTGGCACTGAGCTGGCGGCAAAACTGCGGATGGGCGTCCAGGTTGTTGTGTTTGTGCAAATCCGGCACCACCAGCCAGGTGATCGGTACGCCACCCAAAGCGTCGACGGCTTTGACGAACGGCTGGTAATCGGCCCAGGTGGGCGGCGCCACGTCGTGCAGTACCAGCAGTAAAGCGGGACTGTTCATGGGCTCAACCATTGGCTGTCAGCGGCCATTGGCTGCCGAGCACGGCGTGGTAGTGGCGCAGCAAACTGGTGACCACCGTGTCCCAGGCATAATGTCGTTCGACATGTAATCGCGCCTGTTGGCCCAGCGCTACGCTGCCCGAGCCGAACAGTTCTCGAACAGCGGTGGCCATCGCGGCGGGATTGTTCGGCGCACAGAGCAGGCCGCAGTCCTCGGTGACGATTTCTTCGAAAGCCCCGGCCGCCACGGCTACCACCGGAATACCGCTGGCCATGGCTTCGAGTATCACCAGGCCGAAGGTTTCCTGATCGCCAGCGTGGAGCAAGGCGTCGGCGCTGGCCATCAGGCGGGCCACCTGCGCCGCCGGGCAGAACTCGTCGATCACCGTCACGTTGGAGGGCACGGCCGTGGGCATCGACGACCCAACCAGCAGCAGGTGATAGCGTCGGCCCAGGCGTTTCATGCAGTCGAGCAGCACCGGCAGGTTTTTTTCCTTGGAACCGCGCCCGGCAAAGATCAAGAGGTGGGTGTTTTCGTCCAGACCCAGTTCGGCCCGCAGCCCGGGGTCTCTGGCATCGGGATTGAAGGTTTGCAGGTCGACGCCGAGCGGCTGCACGAAGACATTCCTGACCCCAAGCCCGGTGAGTTTGTCGGCCATGACCCGGCTGGGCGCCAGGACCCTGTCGAAGTTGCCGTAGAGCTTGCTGACATAGGCCTCGACGTTGTTGGTCACCCAGTTGCCCATGCGGTTGCTGACCAGCAGGGGCAGGTCCGAGTGATAAAAACCGATGATCGGCACATCGAGTTGGCGCCGCGCATCCAGCGCCGCCCAAGCGGTGAGGTAGGGGTCGCCGACTTCGATCAGGTCGGGTTGCAAGTCTTGCAGGACATTGCGCCAGGGCGCCAGACGCAGAGGAAAGCGATAGCCCTTGCCGAAGGGCAGGGCAGGGGCGGGAACTGTGAAGATGCCATCCTGCTCTCCAAAGGACGATCCGGGGATCAGCAAACTGTGGCGAATGCCTGGCTTGATGCCCAGGCGACGGTGCTTGGCATCCAGATAAGTGCGCACGCCTCCGCTGGCAGGGGCGTAGAACATGGTGATGTCCGCGATATGCACGATGAACGATCCTCCGGTCCTGTTTCTCCTTTGGTTGACCTATATGAAGGATAGATGTTCGGTTGGGGTTTGCGGGAGGGATGTCGGCGGGGGGATGTATCGTTTGGCAGGCCGCTATCGCGAGCAAGCTCGCTCCCACAGGAATCTTTGTCGCACTATAGATCTACTGTGGGAGCGAGCTTGCTCGCGATGAGGCCGGTGAGGTTGCCTTAGATCCTGAAGCTACCTACCAACTGCTTCAACCGCGCCGCCTGCTGCTCAAGGTCCGAGCACGCGCGCAATGTCGATTGCAGGTTTTCCACACCTTCCTGGTTCAGCGTGTTGATTTCGGTGATGTCGACGTTGATCGACTCCACTACGGCGGTCTGTTCTTCGGTCGCGGTGGCCACCGACTGGTTCATGCCGTCGATTTCACCGATACGCAGCGTCACGCTGTTCAGGCGCTCACCCGCAAGGTTGGCGATTTCCACGCTGTCCTGGCTGTGGCGCTGACTGTCGCTCATGGTGCTGACCGATTCCCGGGCGCCGACCTGCAGCTCCTCGATCATGGTTTGCACCTGTTGCGCCGATTCCTGCGTGCGATGTGCCAGGTTGCGCACTTCGTCCGCCACCACGGCAAATCCACGACCGGCTTCACCGGCGCGGGCGGCTTCAATGGCGGCGTTGAGCGCCAGCAAGTTGGTTTGCTGGGAAATGCTGGTGATCACTTCGAGAATCTGCCCGATGTTCACCGTTTTACTGTTCAGCGATTCGATGTTGGAACTCGACGCACTGAGCATGCTCGACAATTGATTCATCGCCACGATACTGCGGTCCACCACTTGCTGGCCGTCTTCGGCCAGGCTGCGGGCATCGCTGGCCTGGCTCGAAGCCTGAGCGGCGTTACGGGCAATTTCCTGGGCGGCGGCGCCGAGCTGGTTGATTGCGGCCGCGACGCTGCTGGTGCGCGAGGCTTGCTGGTCGGAGTTGAACATCGACGAGTTGGAGGCGGCCACTACGCGCAATGCCACTTCGTTGACTTGGCCGGTGGCCGAAGACACTTCGCGGATCGAGCCGTGAATGCGCTCGACGAAACGGTTGAACGCAGTGCCCAGAGTGCCGAATTCGTCATTGTTCTGGATGGTCAGGCGCTTGGTCAGGTCGCCTTCGCCGTCGGCGATGTCGGCCATGGCGCGGGTCATGACGTGCAACGGCTGGGTCAGGATGCGAATCAGCATGCCGAGCAGGGCGATGATGATGGCCACGGCAATGATGGTCGCAACCACAGCCGAGGCGCGGAATTCGCTGAGCATCGAGTAGGCTTTTTCCTTATCGACCGACAGACCGATGTACCAGTTGACCGATGACAAGCCTTTGATCGGGGTGAAGGTCACGATGCGGGTTTTGCCGTCGACCAGGATTTCGCTCATGGCGCTGCTGATGGCCGGCGTGTCTTGCGGGTAGACATCCTTGAGCGTCTTCATCGCCAGCGCTTTGTCGGGATGTACCAGGATCTTGCCGTCGGAGCTGACCAGGAACGCATAACCCATGCCGTCGAAATCCAGCTTGCCAAGGCTGTCGGCGATCACCTGCAAACTCAGGTCGCCACCGACCACGCCGATGTTCTGGCCGTCCTTGATAACGCTGTCGACAATGGAAATCACCAGTTGGCCGGAGGCCAGATCAATATAAGGCTCGGTCAATGCCGAACCGCTGCTGCCTTGCGCGCTCTTGTACCAGGGACGTGCACGCGGGTCGTAGCCATCGGGCATCTTGCTGTCCGGGCGAATGATGAAAGAGCCATCCTTGCTGCCGAGGTAGGCGCCCATGAAGGTCGAGGTCACGGCTTTTTGTACAAGCAGGCTGGAAACGTTGTCGGCATCGGGGTTGAGCGCGACAGTTTGTGACAGGTTTTCAATCAGCAGGCTGCGCCCGTTTAACCAGGTCTGGATATTGTTGGCGGTCACCGCGCCCATTTCCTGCAGATAATTTTCCAGGTCTTGGCGGATGGCATTGCGCTGCAAGTAGTCGTTGTACAGCGTAAAGGAGGCGAAGGCAGCAATCACAATGAGGGCGGCAGCAAGCAGGATTTTATGGCTGAAACGCAGATTTTTGTTCATGGCTTGGGGTTCCGCTAAGGTCTTAATGTCCAGCGCGTGCTTTTATAAAGGGACGCACGACGGGCAAGGTTGAAAGCAAGTGAATTTTCCGACTCTCCTTAGGGAAATTTCCGACCAGGTCGTGTCTGACTGCTTTGTCGTTATCTCTATCGGCCGTGTAGGACCAAAGATTAATCATGGGTGACCAAATGCCTGACTCATTGCAACTCGTTATCGGCGCCGATCCAGAAGGGCGGCCGATTGCCCAGGCCATGCGCCTGGCGAACCGCCACGGATTGATCGCGGGCGCGACCGGCACCGGCAAGACCGTCACTTTGCAACGAATGGCCGAAGCCTTCAGCGATGCCGGCGTGGCGGTGTTCGCCGCGGACATCAAGGGTGACCTGTGCGGTCTCGGCGCCGCCGGCAATCCCCAGGGCAAGATCGCCGAGCGGATTGCCGGGATGCCCTGGCTCAACCACAAGCCTCAGGCTTATCCGGTGACGTTGTGGGACATACACGGTCAGTCCGGTCATCCTTTACGCACAACCTTGAGTGAAATGGGGCCGCTGCTGCTGGGCAGTCTGCTGGAGCTGACCGACAGCCAGCAGTCGGCGCTGTACGCCGCGTTCAAGGTGGCGGACCGCGAAGGCCTGTTGTTGCTCGATCTCAAGGACCTGAAGGCATTGCTCAATCACCTGCGGGACAACCCCCAGTTGCTGGGCGACGATGCGGCATTGATGACCACCGGCTCCAGCCAGGCATTGCTGCGACGTCTGGCGACCCTGGAGCAACAGGGCGCCGAAGCCTTGTTCGGCGAGCCGGCGCTGCAACTCGAAGACATCCTCCAGCCCACGGCGGACGGGCGTGGTCGCATTCATTTGCTGGATGCCAGCCGCCTGGTGCATGAAGCGCCGAAAGTCTACGCGACGTTCCTGCTGTGGCTGCTGGCCGAGCTGTTCGAACAGTTGCCGGAGCGTGGCGATGCCGACAAGCCGTTGCTGGCGCTGTTCTTCGACGAGGCTCACTTGTTGTTCAACGGTACGCCCCAGGCATTGCGTGATCGTCTGGAGCAAGTCGTGAGGCTGATTCGTTCGAAAGGCGTAGGGGTGTATTTCGTCACCCAGTCGCCGGGAGACCTGCCGGATGATGTGCTGGCGCAGTTGGGCTTGCGCATCCAGCACGGTCTGCGTGCGTTCACCGCCAAGGAACAGAAGTCCCTGCGCGCGGTGGCCGAGGGTTTCCGGCCGAACCCGAGGTTTGATGCGTTGTCGGTGCTGACCGAGCTCGGGATCGGGGAGGCGCTGGTCGGCACCCTGCAGGAAAAAGGCACGCCGGAGATGGTCCAGCGGGTGCTGGTAGCGCCGCCGCAATCGCGGATCGGGCCTTTGACCGCCGCCGAGCGCACGGCGTTGATTGCCGGTTCACCTTTGCAAGGGCGTTATGACAAGCCGATTGACCGTGACTCGGCCTATGAGGTGCTGATGGGGCGCAAGGGCCTGGCGCCTGAGCCCGAAGCGGAGCAGGGTAAACAGGAACCGAGCTTCACCGAACAGGCGGGAGAGTTCCTCGGCACCGCGGCAGGGAAGGCACTGAAATCGGCGATGCAACAGGCGGCGAACCAGATTGGCCGACAGTTGGTGCGCGGGTTGATGGGTTCGTTGCTAGGCAGCAAAAAACGCCGCTAGCTTGAGCGACCACAATCTAACTGTGGGAGCGGGCTTGCTCGCGAAGGGGGCATGTCAGTCAACGTTATGTTGTTTGACACACCGCCTTCGCGAGCAAGCCCGCTCCCACATGGGTTCTGTGTCAGGATTTGGATTTGGCGTGCGCCGCCAGTCGCTCCAGCGCTGCCCGCAAATTCGGGTCGCTGATCCCATCGGCCGTGGCCTGGATGGTCGCTGCCGCGTCGTTGGACAAGTCCATGGTATGCCCGGCCGCACCTTGCTGAACGGTCGGCGGTTGAACTTTGAACAGGATCCGGGTCAGATTGGCGAACTCATCGAACATCTGCAATTGCCGCTGCAAACGCTTTTGCTGGTAACGCAGGCGGGTTGCCCAATGACCGTCGGTGACAATCAGCAACAAACTGCCTTCGCGCCAGGAAGCCACGTGGCAATGCTCGCGAGCGGCGGGTTGCAATTGGCTTTCGAGCAAACGTTGCAGATGACCCAGGCGTTGAGCGTGGCCGAGAATGGCCTTCAGCGGCTTGGCTTCGCGTAGTAGAACGGCAGGTACTTTGGCCGTAAGTGGGCGAAATGCCATGATCAGACACCTGAAGTAACAGAGGCGCCATGGTAGCAGAAAGCACCGAGTGCACCCGCCCATTGCTTTTATGGGCGCTTTACCCATTAAATCAACAACTAACTTCTGCCTTGAACGGCTTGAAGTTGAGCAAAACGCCCTTATTTTAAGTGAGCCCCGTCAAAGCGCTGTGCCAGCATCGTGGAATATCGCCACTTTCCTCTCCATCGTTTCCGGGTAGAATGCTCGTTCGCATGCGGCCATGAGGGCTGCACGGGCGACTCACGGGGCCGCCCTCCATCCCTTTAGTGTGGAAGATCCTGCCGATATGTTTGCGCCTTTGTTAAAGAAACTTTTTGGAAGCAAGAACGAGCGTGAAGTCAAACGCATGCTCAAGACGGTGCAACTCGTCAATGCCTTCGAAGAGCAAATGGTGGCCCTTTCGGACGATCAATTGCGTGCCAAGACAAGCGAGTTCAAGGCCCGCATCGCCAAAGGGGAATCCCTCGACAAACTGCTGCCAGAAGCCTTTGCGGTCGCCCGCGAAGCCGGCAAGCGTGTCATGGGCATGCGCCACTTCGATGTCCAGCTGATCGGCGGCATGACCTTGCATGAAGGCATGATCGCGGAAATGCGTACCGGTGAAGGCAAGACCCTGGTGGCAACACTGGGCGTTTACCTCAACGCGCTGTCCGGCAACGGCGTGCACGTTGTGACGGTGAACGACTACCTGGCCCGCCGTGACGCCAACTGGATGCGCCCGCTGTATGAATTCCTCGGCCTGACGGTCGGCGTTGTCACGCCGTTCCAGCCGCCGGAAGAAAAGCGCGCTGCTTACGCCGCCGACATCACCTACGGCACCAACAACGAATTCGGTTTCGATTACCTGCGCGACAACATGGCGTTCAGCATGGAAGAAAAATTCCAGCGCGAACTCAATTTTGCCGTGATCGACGAAGTCGACTCCATCCTCATCGACGAAGCCCGTACCCCGCTGATCATCTCCGGTCAGGCCGAAGACAGCTCCAAGCTGTACATCGAGGTCAACAAGCTGATCCCGCAGCTCAAGCTGCACGTTGAAGAAGTCGAAGGCGAAGTGACCCAGGCCGGTCACTTCACCGTCGATGAGAAGACCCGTCAGGTCGAACTCAACGAAGCCGGTCACCAGTACGTCGAAGAAACGCTGACCCGCATCGGCCTGCTGGCTGAAGGCGAGAGCCTGTACTCGGCCCACAACCTGAGCCTGCTGACTCACGTTTACGCCGGCCTGCGCGCACACAAGCTGTTCCATCGCAACGTCGAATACATCGTGCAGGACGGTCAGGTCGTACTGGTCGACGAGCACACCGGCCGTACCATGCCGGGCCGCCGCTTGTCCGAAGGCCTGCACCAGGCCATCGAAGCCAAGGAAAACCTGAACATCCAGGCCGAAAGCCAGACGTTGGCGTCGACCACCTTCCAGAACTACTTCCGTCTGTACAACAAACTGTCCGGCATGACCGGTACGGCCGACACCGAAGCGTTCGAGTTCCACCAGATCTATGGCCTGCAGGTCATGGTGATTCCACCGAACAAGCCGCTGGCCCGTAAGGACTACAACGACCTGGTGTTCCTGACCGCCGACGAGAAATACGCGGCAATCGTGGCCGACATCAAGGAAAGCATGGCCGCGGGCCGTCCGGTCCTGGTCGGTACCGCCACCATCGAAACCTCCGAGCACATGTCCAGCCTGCTCGTTAAGGAAGGCATCGAACACAAGGTCCTGAACGCCAAGTTCCACGAAAAGGAAGCCGAGATCATTGCCCAGGCCGGTCGTCCGGGCGCGCTGACCATCGCCACCAACATGGCCGGTCGTGGTACCGACATCCTGTTGGGTGGTAACTGGGAAGTGGAAGTGGCTTCCCTGGAAAACCCGACCCCTGAGCAGATTGCCCAGATCAAGGCCGACTGGCAGAAACGTCACCAGCAAGTGCTCGAATCGGGCGGTTTGCAGGTGATTGCCTCCGAGCGCCATGAATCGCGCCGTATCGACAACCAGCTGCGTGGTCGTGCCGGTCGTCAGGGCGACGCCGGTTCCAGCCGTTTCTACCTGTCGCTGGAAGACAGCCTGATGCGCATCTTCGCCTCTGACCGGGTGAAGAACTTCATGAAGGCCCTGGGCATGCAGCCTGGCGAAGCGATCGAGCACCGCATGGTGACCAACGCTATCGAAAAGGCCCAGCGCAAGGTTGAAGGCCGCAACTTCGACATTCGCAAGCAACTGCTCGAGTTCGACGACGTCAACAACGAACAGCGTAAAGTGATCTATCACATGCGTAACACGTTGCTGGCCGCCGACAACATCGGTGAGACCATCGCTGACTTCCGTCAGGATGTGCTCGAAGCCACCGTCAGCGCGCACATTCCTCCACAATCGCTGCCTGAGCAGTGGGACGTGGCCGGTCTGGAAGCCGCGTTGCAGAGCGATTTCGGTGTGGCGCTGCCGATCCAGCAGTGGCTCGACGAAGACGACCACCTGTACGAAGAAACCCTGCGCGAGAAACTGATGCAGGAACTGATCGCGGCGTACAACGAGAAAGAAGACCAGGCGGGCGCCGAAGCGCTGCGCACCTTCGAGAAGCAAATCGTTCTGCGCGTGCTGGACGACCTGTGGAAAGACCACCTGTCGACCATGGATCACCTGCGTCACGGTATCCACTTGCGTGGTTATGCCCAGAAGAACCCGAAGCAGGAATACAAGCGCGAGTCCTTCACCCTGTTCTCCGAATTGCTGGATTCGATCAAGCGCGATTCGATCCGTGTGCTGTCCCACGTTCAGGTTCGTCGCGAAGACCCGATCGAAGAGGAGCAGCGCCTGCGTCAGGAAGCCGAGGCATTGGCCGCTCGCATGCAGTTCCTGCATGAAGAGGCTCCAGGCCTGGAGCAACCGGAAGCGTTGGGCGAAGAGATTGACGTTGCCCTCGCTGCCGCGCCGGTTCGCAACGAGCAGAAGCTGGGTCGCAACGAGTTGTGCTACTGCGGTTCGGGCAAGAAGTTCAAGCATTGCCACGGGCAGATTCAGTAAAACCCGTTTCAATCGCTGAAATACCCGCGCCGCGACCGGCTTCTGCCGTCGCGGCGTTTTACCATTCGAACCACCGTTTCCCTTGAGCGGTGCTGACATCATTTATAAAGGAGCGCATTCATGGCTGTTGGTCTTGGTCCTTTGCCAACGTTGCACCCGGTTGCCGGTTTTGAACTCGGTATCGCCTCGGCTGGCATCAAGCGCCCGGGGCGCAAGGATGTTGTGGTCATGCGCTGTGTTGAGGGCTCCACGGTTGCCGGCGTGTTCACCCTGAACGCCTTTTGCGCCGCACCGGTGATCCTGGCCAAGCAACGCGTACAAGGCCCTGTGCGTTATCTGTTGACCAACACCGGCAATGCCAACGCCGGCACGGGCGAACCTGGCCTGGCCGCCGCCGAGCGCACTTGCGCGAAACTGGCCGAGTTGACCGGTGTCGATGCCAGCCAAGTGCTGCCGTATTCCACTGGTGTGATCGGCGAGCCGCTGCCGGTCGAGAAAATCGAAGGCGCGCTGCAAGCGGCCCTCGATGACCTGTCGATCCACAACTGGGAAGCTGCCGCCACCGGCATCATGACCACCGACACCCTGCCAAAGGGCGCCAGTCGTCAGTTCCAGCACGACGGTGTGACCATCACCGTTACCGGCATCAGCAAAGGCGCCGGCATGATTCGCCCGAACATGGCGACCATGCTCGGCTACATCGCCACCGACGCCAAAGTCTCCCGCGATGTGCTGCAAAACCTGATGCTCGATGGCGCCAACAAGTCGTTCAACCGCATCACCATCGATGGTGATACCTCGACCAACGACTGCTGCATGCTGATCGCCACCGGTCAGGCTGCGCTGCCGGAAATCACCCGCGCCGAAGGCGAACTGTTTGCCAAGCTCAAGCAAGCGGTGTTCGAAGTGTGCATGGACGTAGCCCAGGCCATCGTTCGCGACGGTGAAGGCGCGACCAAATTCGTCACCGTTGAAGTCAACGGCGGCGGCAATCACCAGGAGTGCCTGGACGTCGGTTACACCGTGGCCCACTCGCCGCTGATCAAGACCGCGCTGTTTGCTTCGGACCCGAACTGGGGCCGCATCCTGGCGGCCGTCGGCCGTGCCGGTGTACCGAACCTGGACGTGAGCAAGATCGACGTGTTCCTCGGCGACGTGTGCATCGCCAGCCGTGGCGCGCGCGCGGCGACCTACACCGAAGCCCAGGGCGCGGCGGTGATGCAGCAGGAAGAAATCACCATCCGTATCGAGTTGGGTCGTGGCGATTGCAGTGAAACCATCTGGACTACCGATCTGTCCCACGAGTACGTGAAGATCAACGCCGAGTACCGTACTTGATACACGGTTAAAGACCGAGTCGTCCCATTCGCGAGCAAGCCCGCTCCCACAGGAGATCTTCAGTGAACACAAAATGTGAGTACTGCCCGATCAACTGTGGGAGCGGGCTTGCTCGCGAAGGCTGACGACCAGACGCTGGATATTCTTGCTTGTTACCCTGACGAGAAGGCACCCCGAACATGAGCCTGCACCTGATCATCGGCGACAAACTGCTTTCTTCCTGGTCCCTGCGCGGCGCCCTGGCTCTCGATCTGACCGGCGCCTCCTACACCGAAGAACTGATCAAGCTGAATCAGCCGGACACCCGTGAGCGTCTGCTCAAGCATTCGCCGACCGGCAAGGTCCCGCTGCTGAAAACCGAACACGGCACCATCGCCGACTCCCTGGCGATTGCCGAATACCTGGCAGAACAGTTTCCCGACGCGAACCTGTGGCCCAAAGACACTGCCGCCCGTGCCCAGGCGCGTTCGGCGTGCGCGCAGATGCACAGTGGCTTTTTCGCTATGCGCGGCAACATGCCGTTCGACCTGAGCCATGACGCAGCGCTGTCGCCGGTCCCGGCCGATGTCCAGGCGGACATCGAGCGCATGTCAGCGTTGTGGGCCGAGTGTCGTGTCGCTGCGACCGAGAGCGGTCCGTACTTGTTTGGCCGCATCACGTTGGCCGACGCGTTCTTTGCACCCATCGCCGTGCGCCTGCGCACCTATCGGGTGAAACTGTCCGCGGCTGACGAAGCCTATGTTGAAACCCTCTACCAATGGCCAGCGTTCAAGGCCTGGCAGAAGGCCGGACTGGAGGAAATCGAGCGGTGAAACGAGTTCATGTAGCCGCCGCCGTTATCCGTGATAACAACGGCAAGATCCTTATCGCCCGCCGTGCCGATACCCAGCACCAAGGTGGCCTGTGGGAGTTTCCCGGGGGCAAGGTCGAGGCCGACGAGTCGGTCGAAACCGCACTGGCCCGCGAACTCCATGAGGAACTGGGCATCGTGGTCGGCGCGGCGCGCCCGCTGATCAAGGTCCGGCACGATTACCCGGACAAGCAGGTGTTGCTGGATGTCTGGGAAGTCTCGGCGTTTAGCGGCGAGCCCCACGGTGCCGAGGGACAGCCGCTGGCCTGGGTGACACCCCGCGACCTGTCGGATTATGAGTTCCCTGAAGCCAACCGGCCGATCGTCGCGGCCGCACGGTTACCCGAGCAGTACTTGATCACCCCGGAAGACCTGGAACCCCCCGCGTTGCTGCGTGGTATTCAGAAGGCCATTGCCGGCGGCGTCAAGCTGATCCAGTTGCGTGCACCGAACGGCTACGACCCGAAATACCGCGACCTGGCAGTGGATGCTGTGGGGTTGTGTGCTGGCAAGGCGCAATTGATGATCAAGGGGCCGTTCGAATGGCTGGGCGACTTCCCGTCCGCCGGTTGGCACATTACCGCCGCGCAACTGCGCAAATACGCAGCGGCTGGCCGACCGCTACCGGCATCGCGCTGGCTGGCGGCGTCTTGCCATAACGCTGAAGAGTTGGCGCTGGCCGAACAGATGGGGGTGGATTTCGTGACCCTGTCGCCGGTTCAACCGACCCTGACTCACCCTGGCGCCGAGCCGTTGGGTTGGGAGCAGGCATCGAGCCTGATCGAGGGCTTCAGCAAGCCGGTGTTCCTGCTTGGCGGGGTCGGCCCGGCTGAAGTCGAGAAAGCCTGGGCGACGGGTGCGCAGGGTGTGGCGGGGATTCGGGCGTTTTGGCCTGAAAGTTAATTCTCTAGCGAGCCTACTGGCCCCTTCGCGGGCAAGCCCGCTCCCACAGGGATTGTTGGTGTTCACACAATCTGTGTTTCACCTTGAACACTGTGGGAGCGGGCTTGCCCGCGAAGGGGCCCTGACAGGCGCCGATTAAACCTCAGGTTTCGCCGCAGGCTGCCAAAGTATCTCCGCCACTCCTTGACGCTTGGCAATCAACCGCGCCACCACAAACAACAAATCCGACAACCGATTGATGTACGCCAGGCCAACCCCGGCCAACGGTTCAATCGCGTTGAGCTGCTGACATCGCCGTTCTGCGCTGCGTGCCAGGCTGCGGCAGACATGGGCCTGGGCAATCAGCATCGAGCCGCCGGGCAAGATGAAGTTTTTCAGCGGCCCCAGCTCTTCATTCCACAGATCGATCGCCGCTTCCAGTCGTTCGATTTCCGCTGCATTCAACGCCTGATACACCGGCATCGCCAGTTCGCCACCCAGATCAAATAACCGATGCTGGCAGGGGGCCAATACCTCGATCACTTCGTTCAAGTCCGGAAACTGACCCGTTTGCGCTGCCAACCCGGCCAGCAACACGCCCACCTGACTGTTCAGCGTATCGACTTCGCCAATGGCCTCGATCCGCGGGTGATCCTTGGGCACGCGACGACCATCGCCCAGCCCGGTCTCGCCTTTGTCGCCAGTGCGGGTGTAAATCTTCGACAAACGAAAGCCCATGGTTACCTCGATAGCAGATTGAGTTGTTGCGAGACAGGCGGCGTGCTCGCCAGGGGCAGGCGCAAGGTGAAGCAGGTGCCTTGGCCAAGCGTCGATTGCACTTCCATCTGCCCTTTGTGGTTATTGGTGACGATGAAGTACGACACCGACAGGCCAAGCCCGGTGCCCTGGCCGATTTCCTTGGTGGTGAAGAATGGTTCGAAGGTCCGTTTGCGCACGCTTTCGCTCATGCCGATGCCGTTGTCCTCGACCTGAATTTCCGCCCATGGCGGATTGAGCCTGGTGCGCAGAATGATCCGTCCAGGCTCGCTGTCATCTTCGCGCTGGTGGATGGCTTGCGCAGCGTTTTTCAACAGGTTGAGCAGCACTTGCTCCAGTTCGTTGGCGGTGCCGGGGACCGGTCCCAGTGCGGGATCGAACTGACGAATGATGGCCTGGCCCTTGAAGTCGAAGCCGATCGCCAGGTCGAAATCGTTACCGGCGATCTCCACCGCCTGGTCGATCAGGGCGGGCAGGTCGCAAGGGGCCATCTGGCGGGTGCTGCGACGACTGAAGCTGAGCATGTGGGTGACGATTTTCGCCGCCCGGGCACCTGCCTGCTGGATGCCGTCGAGCAACTGTGGCACCTCGCGAACTTGCAGGTACTGGTTGACCGTCGTCAGTTCGATGCCGGCCTGTTCAGCCACTTCGAGGTTCTTCGGCAAATCGGGTGACAGGCGCCGGCGAATGTTTTGCACGTTGTGCAGGATCGCGCCCAGCGGGTTGTTGATCTCGTGGGCCATGCCGGCGGCCAGACCACCCACCGAAAGCATTTTCTCCGACTGCACCATCATCTCTTCCAGAGACAGGCGCTGGGTGATGTCATCGATCCGGATTACCACGCCACGCCCGGCACCGCCCATCAGCGGGTAGAAAGTCAGGGCGTAGTGGCGGGGCTCATCGTCCTTGAGCCAGGTGACACGTTCGATCTTGGCCACCGTATGCTGTTCGACCGTTTCCTTGAGTTGCGGCAAGAACGGCTTGAGCGGTTCGAAGGCGAGGAAGATAGGCTGGTTCAGGGCTTCATCGAGACGCGTGCCGGACAGGGCACTGGCCTCCTGGTTCCATTGCGTCACGTAGAGCTGTTCGTCGAGTGCGATCAGCGCCGACGGCATGGAGTCGATGATGCTGTTGAGGTAGTTCTGGAAACCGGTGAGCTTTTTCTCGATCTTGCTGCGCACCTGGACTTCGAGCTCCAGTTTGCGGTTGGTATGGCGGGTTTCCTCTGCCAGACCCTGGGCCTGGTCGTAGGCTGCCTGGGAGTCGTCCCTGGCCCGCTTGAGTTGCTGCTCCCTGGCCTCGATCCGCGAAAGCATGGTATTGAACGCCTCGGCGAGGCTGCCGATTTCATCGTGGTTTCCGCGCGAAGCACGCAGTGCATAGTTTTCTTCGCGGGTTACCTGCCGGGACAACTCCTCGAGTTGGTGGATCGGCCGGGTAATCAAGCGCTTGATCTGGCGGGCAATGATCAGCCACAGCAGCACGCTGAAGATCAGAATCCCCAGGCTGGCCGTCAGGGTCCCGGTGTAGAACGCCACTGGCAGTTCGCTCGTGGCCACCAACAGCAGGTGCCCTGGTGCCGCACCGGTGCGGGCCAGGGGGATGACCTGGTTGGTACGAAACTCGGTGGCCTGCCAGTCTTCGATATGCCGGAAACGCTTCGGCAGTTCCAGGTTGTCGCCATGCTGCAATTGCGCCAATCGCTCACCCTTTCCGTCATACAGGGCCGCCGCGCGCAACGGCGAATAGCTGTTGAGTTCATTGAGCAGGCGCTCGGCGCTTTGCGGTGACGCCAGGGCTTCGGAGGCCAGGCTCGGGTTGGATATCAGGCGGCCGATGGTCTGCAGAGCCTGGGGCGCCATGCTTTCCTGGGAGATGTAGTAGGCGGCACTGATAAAGGTCAGGTTGGCAACCAGCAGGACGGTGACCATCAGTACCAGCAGGGCGGCCAGCAGTTTCTGGCCGACGGGCAGGTTTTCAAGGCGCTGGCGCAATGGCATCGGATTCATCGCAGACAAGGAACAAGTGGCCAGCGTAGCCGCTGCTCAGTCGCTGGGCAATCCAAGGCTTTGCAGGCGAGCGATCAACCTTGCCTCAAGTTGATTGAGGTGAGGCAGGTTCAGTTGATGACGCCCGGCCACTTTGCAGGCGTAACCGAGCAGGTAGCTGATTTCCGTGCGACGCTGGCTTGTGACGTCCTGATGCATCGAGGAGTAGTTGGCTGCGGTGGCGTGAATCACTCGTTCGACTTCCTGCTGCAGGTTTTCGGCGGCTGCCGGCTGACCACAACGCTCAAGCAACTCCGCCAGTTCGCCGCACAGGGTGGCGACCTCACATTGATGTTGCTGCAAACCGCCGTTGCGGCAATCGTGCAGCACCGTCAGCGGATTGATCGCACAGTTGAGGGCGAGTTTGCGCCACAGCCTGGTCAGAATCTCCGTGCTCCACTCGTGGGGAATGCCGGCAGCGCTCAGGTCATCGAGCCAGATCGGCGCCACCGGATGGCTCGCATCTCCCAGCCAGGTGAAGCCATGCCCGGCAAACACCACGCGCCAATCGCCATCGCGGAAGGCACCTTCTGTGCTCGAGGCATAGATGCAGCGAGCCTGAGGAACCTGTGCGGCTACCGCGTCCTGACTGCCCAGGCCATTTTGCAGCAGGATCAGTTCGGCGCCTGGGGCCAGGCGTGGCGCCAATCGAGCCACCGCACTTTCGGTATCGTAGGCTTTGCACGCCACCAGCAGGCGGTGGATCGGTTGCGGGTTGTCGGCTGTCTCGGCGGGCACGGCATAGTGTTGCGCCTCGCCGTGTTCCACCAGTGTCAATCCACCGGCCGCCTCATAGGCCTGCAGTCTCGCGGTGTCCCGCAGGATCAGCCTGACCGGCATTCCAGCCCGTGCCAGACGTGTCGTCCATAATGTGCCGAGGCTGCCAGCGCCCAGTACATGCCAGGTGGTGGACATCAGCTTTTTGCTCTGTTTAAGGCGTGCATCGGCAGCTCGCAGTGAATGATGGGAAAGACCCGTTATAATCAGCGCGGATTTTAACCGCAAGCCAGGCGTGCTCCATCAGTGCGCCTTTAAATTTGGAGAGATTACATGCCGTCGTTCGACGTGGTATCCGAACTGGACAAACACGAAGTCACCAACGCGGTCGAGAACGCCGTCAAGGAACTCGATCGTCGTTATGACCTGAAAGGCAAAGGCAGCTTCGAGTTCAAGGAAAAAGACCTGACCGTCAACCTGACCGCCGAAGCGGATTTCCAGCTCGAAGCGATGATTGAGATCCTCAAGCTGGCGCTGGTCAAGCGCAAAATCGACGTGCAGTGCCTTGAAGTCAAGGACGCGTTCGCGTCGGGCAAGCTGATGAAGCAGGACGCCGTCCTCAAGGAAGGCATCGACAAGGAGCTGGCGAAGAAAATCGTCGCCCATGTCAAAGACGCCAAGCTCAAGGTCCAGGCGGCCATTCAGGGCGAGCAGGTTCGCATCACCGGCAAAAAGCGTGATGACCTGCAAGAAGCCATTGCAGTGCTGCGGGCCAAGGAATTCGGTATGCCGCTGCAGTTCAACAACTTCCGCGACTGACCTTGAAAGCGGGAACCTCTTGGCGTTTGCGACGTCGCAGACCCCAGCAACGGCAGAAACGATTGAGCCCGTCGCGGTTAGATCTTTCTGCCGCTTTTTTACGCATGCCGGGTAGCCGGAAAACAGGAGAATGTAGATGGACTTAAATGCCGAGGTAGACAATCTGGTCAAGGTATCCCAAAGCTGGATCCCGATGATCATGGAATACGGCAGCCGTGTACTGCTGGCGGTCATCACCCTGGCCATCGGCTGGTGGCTGATCAACAAGGTCACGAAAAAGCTCGGCGGCCTGATTGCATTACGTAATGCCGACCTGGCGCTGCAAGGCTTTATCAGCAGCCTGGCGAACATCATCCTCAAGATCCTGCTGATCGTCAGCGTGGCTTCGATGATCGGTGTGGAAACCACTTCGTTTGTGGCGGCGATTGGTGCGGCAGGCCTGGCCATTGGCCTGGCCTTGCAGGGCAGCCTGGCGAACTTCGCCGGTGGCGTGCTGATTTTGCTGTTCCGTCCGTTTCGCATCGGCGACTGGATCGAGGCTCAGGGTATCGCCGGTACTGTCGACAGCATCCAGATTTTCCATACCGTACTGCGTACTGGTGACAACAAGACCATCATCGTGCCGAACGGCAATCTGTCGAATGGCATCATCACTAACACAAACCGTCAGCCGACTCGTAAAGTCGTGTTTGATGTAGGCGTTGATTACGAAGCGGACCTTCAGAAAGCCCGTGAAGTTTTACTGGAATTGGCCAGGGACCCGCGAGTATTGACAGATCCGGAACCACAGGCAGTTGTTTCTACCTTGGGTGACAGTTCGATCACGCTTTCGCTTCGTGTCTGGGTAAAGACTGCCGATTACTGGGATGTGTTGTTCATGTTCAACGAACTATCCCGTGATCGCCTGAGAGAGGCCGGCATCGATATTCCGTTTCCACAGCGGGTTATTCGTGTGGTTCAGGAGTCTGCGGTGCAGTAACAGGTCATTTGAACATTGTCTGACTCTTTGGTCAGGCATGTTCTGTAAGGGGCAGGTCGTTAAAGCAGTCAGGCGACAGCCAACAAAAAAGGCCCATCCGAAGATGGGCCTTTTGTTTTGTTACCGCAAACTAACTGGATGCGATTACAAAACCGACAGCGGGTAGTCGACGATGAAACGGAACTCTTTCACGTCGCCTTCACCTTCGTCAGCGTTAGCGAAGTGCCATGCTTGACGAATACGGAAGGACAGGTCTTTTGCCGGGCCAGACTGAACAACGTACTTGGCTTCGAAGTTGGTTTCGTTGTGCTTGCCATCTGCACCGTACAGACCAGCGTAAGCGCTGTTGGCTGGAGTGTTGGTACCGTCGATGTCCCAACCTTTAACGTAACGGGTCATGAAGCTCAGACCTGGAACGCCGTACTCGGCCATTTTCAGGTCGTAACGAACCTGGGCAGACTTCTCGTTCGGAGCGTTGAAGTCAGAGTACTGGATGGAGTTGGCGAGGAAGATCGAGTCGCCGCCACGGTTGTTCTTGCCAATACCGATGTAGTCGAACGGAGTGTCACCGTTGACCTTCTGGAAGCCCAGGGTAATGGTGTGTGCTTTCAGGAACGAGAAAGCAGCCGCCAGGGAGAACGTGGTGTTGCTGATATCGCCGACTTTGGCATCGCCAGTGTCTTTGGTGTTGTAGATGTTACCGTCCAGGTTCAGCGACTCGGTGTCGGTGAACGGGATGGTGTAGTTCAGGTTGGCGTAGTACTGGTTCCAGATGTCTTCCAGCTTGGCGCCGTACAGCGATGCGCTCAGGTTGTCGGTGAAACCGTACTTGCCGCCGAAGTAGTCGATCTTGTTGGCGGAAACGCCGGCGTAGGTTGCAAACAGGTCGCCGTCACGGGCGTTTTTGTCCTGGCTGCTACCCGAGTAGAAGTGACCGGCCTCGAGGTCAAGGTCTTTGATCTCGCTGCTCTGCAGTTGGATACCGCTGGCAGTTTGCGGCAGGATACGGGAGCCGCCCACAGCGAACACTGGGGAAGTGCTTGGCTGCATGTCGCCGACTTTCAGCTCGGTTTTGGAAACGCGGAATTTAACGGCGCCACCGGCTTTACCCTGGCTGTCGTTGACATCGCGAGAACCGTTGGCGTTAACGGTGTCGCTACGGCTCATGTTGCCGGTACCGCTAGTGCCGTCACCACCGTCCAGCTTGATTGCCAGGTAACCGTACGCATCAACGCCGACACCGATCAGGCCTTGGGTGTAACCGGAGCTGTAGTTAGCCCAGATGCCCTGGGTCCAGTCTTTCTGGTCACGGCCACCGTCTTTGTTATCACGGTTGAAGTAGTAGTTGCGAACCAGCAAGTTCAGCGTGCTGTCTTCAACAAAACCTTTGGCTTCAGCCTGGTCACTTACGAAAGGGGCGGCCGTAGCCAATTGGGTACTGGCTGCTGCTGCAACTGCCAGTGCGATCATGCTCCACTTCATCACGCGCATCGTGATTTGCTCCTTTGGTTTTAGAAGAGTACTGCCGTCCCACCTGTTTTATTATCTGGGCGGCTCTTTCTTTTTGTGTCGGCGCAAACTTATATCACGCCGACAATGTTGGCGATACTTGCGCATCTAACCTTTCGCCTTCTTTACGACCCTGTCGCAAACAGCGTGGTAGATGTCGCAAATTTCCAGCTCCGACGCAACCGGGCGGACAACTTTAATGCTGTTTTTTGCGCCTTGTCGTCGGTAAAAAGAGTCCTGGTGAAACGTTTGAATCTCCATCGGGCTACCTTGCCACTGTTTTTTTTGCCTGAGGGCCTCCGCTTCCAGCGGGTGCGACTCGGGCGATGTTGGGTATGAATGCAACAAGCGTGCACAAAATCGTCTTTTTTTCGATTTTTTTCTTGTTGGCTGCCAGGTGCTGTAAAAACCTCATAAAACCGGGGGGTTCAAGCGCTTTTGGTTTGGGCTTGACGCCTTGCCTGACATCATGTTGCGGCCTTCTGGTCGACAGTCTGGCAACCAAAAATGTTACCGGTTCACCCCACCACTGAGTAAATGGCGGATGTCGAAGCGTTCAGCGTAGACCCACTGTGCGGTTTTGGTGCAAAAAATTTTAGCCCTGTACTGAATTCATCTCTGTCGGCCGCTTGCCTGAAGCGAACTTTTCCTTGTTGATCAGTCATTTCGGCGTTTGTTGCCTGTCGTTCGGTTCTGTAAAGGTGCGCGGCAGCGAAAATTGTCCCATTCGGGGGCGGCTGTCAGCTTTCCACTGGCGCTCGTGGCTTCGATGCAAGGTTCGCCGTGAAGCCTGCGCCGTTCGCAGGTATGCTGCCGTCCGGTCGCTTGGTGCGCTGTCCCTCTGGATGGGCGCTAAGCTGAAAAATGATGGCCCGGCGGGAGTACGCGCAGTGTTCACTTTAGATCCACGACTTCAACAAGACACGTTACCGATCGGGGACTTTCCGCTCTGCCGGTTGCTGCTGTCCAACGATTCGAACTATCCCTGGTTCATCCTGGTACCTCGTCGCGAGGCTATCAGCGAGATATTTCAGTTGGATGTCGTAGAGCAGCAACAGCTTTGGCAGGAAACAACAGTGCTGTCGCAAGTGCTCAAGGACGCGTTCGATGCGGACAAGTTGAATGTGGCGGCGCTGGGCAATGTCGTGAGTCAGTTGCACATGCATGTGATAGTGCGCAAGCGCGAAGATGCCGCCTGGCCAGCGCCGGTTTGGGGTAAACATCCGGCGAAACCCTACAGTTCGGAGCAGATCGCCGCGATTCGCGAACGTTTGCGCTTGATTTTGACCGATGAATTTACGTTTCTGGAGGGCTGAAGCATGAGCCTGGAAGAGCGCGTTACCGAGCTTGAAAGCCGTCTGGCGTTTCAGGATGACACCATCCAGGCGTTGAACGATGTGCTGGTGGCGCAGCAGCGGGTGGTCGAGCGCCTGCAGCTGCAAATGGCTGCGCTGCTCAAGCGGCAGGAGGAAATGGTCGGGCAGTTCGAGTCATTCGAAGAAGAGGCGCCGCCGCCGCACTATTAAGAGTGTCGCAGGCGTGAAAAAACCGCGGACAGCTCGGCTGTGCGCGGTTTTTTTTAGCCTTGAATCAGCGGCGCGGCAGTGCGGCGATCACATCTTCGGCTTGCAGGCCCTTGTCACGATTCATGACGGAGAACTCCACGCGCTGGCCTTCGACCAGGACACGGTGGCCTTCGCCGCGAATGGCTCGGAAGTGGACGAAGATATCGTCACCGGAGTCGCGGGAGATAAAGCCGAAGCCTTTGGATGTGTTGAACCACTTGACGGTGCCGGTATCGCGGTTGCTCATGTCGTAGTTTGGCGAGGTGGCGGCTGGTGACGACTTGTAGAAGCTGATGCCCAGGTGCAGGGTAACGGCGATCAGGGCAGCGACCAGGCTGAACAGTACGGCGGGTTGACCGGCGATGACGGGCATCGGTGCGATCAGCGTCAGGGTCTGCAGGACCACGCTCAGAACCAGCAGGGCGCTGACCAGGTTTTGCAGTTGGTGACGCGGGCCTTTGTTCCAGTAAGGGATGACAGGCGCAAGTGTGAGGTTGAGCAGACCGAAAAAGGCCAGGTACAGCGCGTCGGGTTGTTGCAGGTAAGGTAAGGCTTCGGATTGCAGGCTAGGGATGAAGGACAGCAGCAAGGCCGCTGCGCCTATCAACAGATGGACGATTTTCAACATTTTGATTAACTCACGTTAAGACAGCTCACAAGGAAGAGCTGATGGCGCACGGTTCGCTTCAAGATAATAAAGAGGCGTTGGACACGTACCCGGTATCAGCCTATGCGCCGAGCCCGGTAAAAATGGGCGCTGGCGACACGCTGTCTATTTAACAGCAAAGCCGCAGGCTACTCAAATCAGCGCGTCCGGCGGCACTTTTGGGGGAGGATTTGCCACGGGTTGCCCGAAGTTCCGGGGCTGCGGCACAACGGCGGGTTTTGTCAGGCGCCTTGAAGTGCTGTTCGCGCTCTTCTTTCCTACGCCATTCCATTAGGTGTTTCTGAAGGGGGTATCGCTTCGCTGCGTGGGAAAATGTCCGGAGTAGGACGCTCTCCAGGGTCTGCCAAGCGTTGTTGGCTTATCCTACGTCGAGGGTCATAAAGTCGGCTGGAAAAGACCTTTGCACCTGCGTTTTTATAAGTCGACAGACAGTTGCACTTAAAGAAACCAGGATGGCAAAGGAGTGTCAGCGTTATGGTTTATGAAAGGCAGGAAGAGGGGCGATACGGTTCGCACAAGGATGTAAAGGTTGATCCGTTTGTTCGCGAGTTCGATATGGGGCTGGCCCAGCCCTTGTCCCGCTCCGTGCGATTGAATGGCTTCGCCACCTGTTTGCGGCTCGAGCAGGTTTATTGGGATATTTTGGGGGAGATGGCCCGGGTCAATGGTTGCTCGGTCAACAACCTGTTGTCTCATGTGGATCGCGAAGTTCACTTGCGTCACGGCGGGGTAAGGAACTTCAGTGGATTGGTGCGGGTTGTTTGTGTCGTGCACAGTCTCAAGGAAGGGGGTTGCATCGCAACGGCCTAGTCTGGGTGGCGAAAACAGCAGAGTGTCGGTCCGTGCAGTCTTACGGCTGCACAGGCCGCATTTAATGGATATAATCCCGCTCTTTGCCGCAAAACCCTGCGTTCGCGGTAGCAATCTGATCGCCGAGACAACCTCCATGCCGATGTACGATTATCAATGTGCTTCCTGTGGTCATCAGTTGGAAGCCATTCAAAAGATCAGCGATGCACCGCTGGTCGACTGTCCTGCCTGTCAGGCGCCAGAGCTTAAAAAGTTGCTGTCCATGCCGGGCTTCCGCCTCAGCGGCACGGGTTGGTACGAAACCGATTTCAAGACCGGTTCCAAGAAGAACCTGGCCGGCGGCGACAAAGCTGACTAAGGTCTGGAACCTGAGTTGAACGACACGCGTGCTCTTGCATCACCCGACGACTTTTTAAAGGCGGGGCTGCTGTAGGATCTCCACCGAATTTCGAATTACGAGAAGTGAAAACACGACCATGATGCGCAGCCATTATTGCGGCCAACTGAACGAAAGCCTGGACGGCCAGGAAATTACCCTTTGCGGATGGGTCCACCGTCGCCGTGACCACGGTGGGGTGATTTTCCTCGATATCCGTGATCGTGATGGTCTGGCCCAGGTCGTGTTCGATCCGGACCGTGCTGAAACCTTCGCCGCTGCCGATCGCGTGCGCAGCGAGTACGTCGTGAAGATCACCGGCAAGGTTCGCCTGCGTCCGGCCGGCGCGACCAACGCCAACATGGCGTCGGGCATGATCGAAGTCCTGGGCTACGAGCTGGAAGTACTGAACGAGTCGGAAACTCCGCCGTTCCCGCTGAACGAGTTCTCCGACGTCGGCGAAGAAACCCGCCTGCGCTATCGCTTCCTCGACCTGCGTCGCCCGGAAATGGCCGAGAAGCTGCGTCTGCGCTCGCGCATGACCACAAGCATCCGCCGCTTCCTGGACGAGAACGGCTTCCTCGACGTCGAGACGCCGATCCTGACCCGTGCCACCCCGGAAGGCGCACGCGACTACCTGGTACCGAGCCGTACTCATGCCGGTTCGTTCTTCGCCTTGCCGCAATCGCCGCAGCTGTTCAAGCAACTGCTGATGGTGGCCGGCTTCGACCGTTACTACCAGATCGCCAAGTGCTTCCGTGACGAAGACCTGCGTGCCGACCGTCAGCCGGAATTCACCCAGATCGACATCGAGACCAGCTTCCTCGATGAAAAAGAGATCATGGGCCTGACCGAACAAATGATCCGCAACCTGTTCAAGGAAGTGCTGGGCCTGGAATTCGGCGAGTTCCCGCACATGACCTTCGAAGAAGCCATGCGCCGCTACGGTTCCGACAAGCCAGACCTGCGTAACCCGCTGGAACTGGTGGACGTGGCCGATCAGCTCAAGGAAGTCGACTTCAAGGTGTTCAGCGGCCCCGCCAATGACCCTAAATGCCGTATCGCTGCCTTGCGCGTACCTGGCGGGGCGAGCATGCCGCGCAAGCAGATCGACGACTACACCAAGTTCGTCGGCATCTACGGTGCCAAGGGCCTGGCGTACATCAAGGTCAACGAGCGTGCCAAGGGCGTTGAAGGCCTGCAGTCGCCAATCGTGAAGAACATCCCTGAAGACAACCTCAACGTGATCCTCGATCGCGTCGGTGCGGTCGACGGCGATATCGTGTTCTTCGGCGCCGACAAGGCGAAGATCGTCAGCGAAGCCCTGGGCGCGCTGCGGATCAAGCTTGGCCACGACCTGGACCTGCTGACCTGCAAGTGGGCACCAATGTGGGTCGTCGACTTCCCGATGTTTGAAGAAAACGACGACGGCAGCTTCACCGCCTTGCACCACCCGTTCACCGCGCCGAAGTGCACCCCGCAAGAGCTGGAGGCCAACCCGGCTGGCGCTCTGTCCCGTGCCTACGACATGGTCTTGAACGGTACCGAACTGGGCGGCGGTTCGATCCGTATCCACCGTAAAGAGATGCAGCAGTCGGTGTTCCGTCTGTTGGGCATCAACGAAGCGGAACAGGAAGAGAAATTCGGCTTCCTGCTCGACGCCCTGAAATACGGCGCGCCACCGCACGGTGGCCTGGCCTTCGGTCTGGACCGTCTGGTCATGCTGATGACCGGCGCCCAGTCGATCCGTGAAGTGATCGCCTTCCCGAAAACCCAGAGCGCGGCGGATGTCATGACTCAGGCGCCGGGCCAGGTGGATGCCAAGGCATTGCGCGAGCTGCACATTCGTCTGCGCGAAACGCCTAAGGCCGAGTAAGGCTGACCTGAAGGGCGCATCTGTGGATGCGCCCTTTCCTTTATAGGCAGAGCAGTTCAAGATTTTTGTTTGCCGGCCGGCGCAATGCAGCGCGGCGGGCAATGTTTCAAAGAGAATTCGGAGCGAGTTATGGCAGGTCATTCCAAGTGGGCGAACATCAAGCACCGCAAAGAACGTCAGGATGCCAAGAGGGGCAAGATCTTTACCAAGTGGATTCGTGAGCTGACCGTAGCTGCCCGTCAGGGTGGTGGTGATCCAGGCTCCAATCCGCGTCTGCGCCTGGCCCTGGACAAGGCCCTGGGTGCGAACATGAGCCGCGACATCATCGATCGTGCCGTCGCCCGCGGAACCGGCGCTGCCGACACGGACGACGTGGTCGAACTGACCTACGAAGGTTACGGTCCGGGCGGCGTGGCGGTGATGGTCGAATGCATGACCGACAACCGTAATCGCACCGCAGCCGCTGTTCGTCACGCATTCAGCAAATGCGGTGGCAACCTGGGGACTGACGGTTCGGTGGCCTATCTGTTCGAGCGCAAGGGGCAGATCTCCTTCGCTGCCGGCGTTGACGAAGACGCACTGATGGAAGCCGCCATGGAAGCCGACGCCGATGACGTGGTGACCAACGAAGACGGTTCGATCGACGTTTTCACCTCGTTTGCCGGGTTCTATTCCGTGCGTAACGCACTGGAAGCGGCGGGCTTCAAGGGTGATGACGCGGAAATCGTCATGTTGCCGACCACCAGTGCCGAGCTGGATCTGGAAGGCGCCGAGAAAGTCCTCAAGCTGATCGACATGCTCGAAGACCTGGATGACGTGCAAAACGTCTATTCCAACGCGGAGATTCCGGAGTCGGTGGCCGCACAGCTCGGCTAAAGGGCAACAATGTCCCATGTGGGAGCGGGCTTGCTCGCGAAAGCGGTTTAATATTCAGCAACGATGTTGTCTGATAGTCCGCATTCGCGAGCAAGCCCGCTCCCACATTTATTTTTCGCTGAGCTGAAGATCGTGTTTTTTCTTAACCCGCAGGCGTTATGACTTTAATTCTTGGTATCGACCCCGGTTCGCGCATCACCGGTTACGGTGTGGTTCGCGATACCGGCCGTGGCTGTGAGTACGTTGCCTCCGGTTGTATCCGCACCGGTGCCGGCGAGTTGCATGAGCGACTGCAGATTGTCTACCGCGGGGTGCGGGAGATCATTCAGACTTACCACCCGGTGACCATGGGGATCGAAAAGGTGTTCATGGCCCGTAACGCCGATTCCGCCCTGAAACTGGGGCAGGCCCGTGGTGCCGCGATCGTGGCGGGAGCCGAGGAAAGCCTGGAAATTGCCGAATACACTGCAACCCAGGTCAAGCAGGCGGTCGTCGGCACCGGTGCGGCCAACAAGGAACAGGTGCAGATGATGGTCATGCACATGCTCAAACTCACCAGCAAACCGCAGATCGATGCTTCGGATGCCCTGGCCATTGCCATCTGCCACGCTCATACCCGTTCCAGTCTGTTGCCCCATGGTCTGGGAGCTGCACGCAGTCGTGGCGGGCGCCTGCGTCTCTGATAGCATCAGCAATCATTTTCATGGAGTGAGGGCATTCCGCCTGTGTTGTCGGCGGTATTCCTCGCTCTGTCAGTCGCTGGCCATGAGCTGGCCAACGCTCAAGGATTTGTAACGTGATTGGACGTTTGCGCGGCACCCTGGCTGAGAAGCAGCCTCCCCATCTGATCCTGGATGTAAATGGCCTGGGCTATGAACTTGAAGTGCCCATGACGACCCTTTACCGCTTGCCGTCGGTCGGTGAGCCGCTAACCTTGCACACGCATTTGGTCGTGCGCGAAGACGCACAGTTACTCTATGGTTTTGTCGGCAAGCGTGAACGCGACTTTTTTCGCGAATTGATCCGTCTCAATGGCGTCGGGCCGAAACTGGCCCTGGCCTTGATGTCGAGCCTGGAAGTCGACGAACTGGTTCGTTGTGTACAGTCACAGGACACGTCGGCGCTGACCAAGGTCCCGGGCGTCGGCAAGAAAACCGCCGAGCGTTTGCTGGTGGAACTCAAGGATCGCTTCAAGGCCTGGGAAACCGTACCGGCCATGTTCGCCCTGGTGCCGAACCAGCCGGATGGACCGGCCCCGGTGAACACTGCCGAGACTGACGCCGTCAGCGCCTTGATTTCCCTGGGCTACAAGCCCCAGGAAGCGAGCAAGGCGGTGTCTGCGATCAAGGAGAAAGATTTGAGCAGTGAAGACATGATCCGCCGCGCCTTGAAGGGAATGATCTAAGTGATTGAAGCTGATCGTCTGATCGCTGCCACGCACAGTCCGCGTGAGCGCGAAGAAGTCCAGGACCGAGCCATTCGCCCGGTCAGCCTGGCCGAATACATTGGCCAACCGACCGTTCGCGAGCAGATGGAATTGTTCATTCAGGCTGCGCGCGGTCGTAATGAATCCCTGGATCACACGCTGATCTTCGGGCCGCCCGGCCTGGGCAAGACCACCCTCGCCAACATCATCGCCCAGGAAATGGGCGTATCGATCAAGAGCACCTCGGGGCCGGTGCTGGAGCGCCCCGGTGACCTGGCGGCGCTGTTGACCAACCTTGAACCCCACGATGTGCTGTTTATCGACGAGATCCATCGCCTGTCGCCCATCGTTGAAGAGGTGCTGTACCCGGCCATGGAGGATTTCCAGCTCGACATCATGATCGGCGAAGGTCCGGCCGCGCGTTCGATCAAGCTGGATCTGCCACCGTTCACCCTGGTCGGCGCAACGACGCGGGCGGGTATGCTCACCAACCCGTTGCGTGACCGTTTCGGCATCGTTCAGCGTCTTGAGTTCTACAACAACGCCGACTTGTCGACGATTGTCAGTCGTTCGGCGAGCATCCTCGGTTTGCCGCTGGACCCGGAAGGCGCCTTCGAAATCGCCCGCCGTGCCCGTGGCACGCCACGGATCGCCAACAGGCTGCTGCGCCGGGTGCGTGATTTCGCCGAAGTTCGCGCCAAGGGGCATATCACCAAGCCGATTGCCGACCTGGCGCTGAACCTGCTGGACGTCGACGAACGTGGCTTCGATCACCAGGACCGGCGTCTGTTGTTGACCATGATCGAGAAGTTCGACGGCGGGCCAGTCGGGGTCGACAGCCTGGCCGCCGCCATCAGTGAAGAACGTCACACCATCGAAGACGTGCTGGAGCCTTACCTGATCCAGCAGGGCTACATCATGCGCACGCCACGGGGGCGGGTGGTGACGCGGCATGCCTACCTGCATTTCGGCTTAAACATTCCGTCACGATTGGGCGAAATGCCCGTGGTAGACGAGTTTCTTGAAGCCGCTGACGATTAATTAACATTGCGTGCTGATTTTTTCGGGCAATGTAGGGTCCCAGGACCGTACTTTCACGTGAAAGCCGCAGAACAATGAAAAACAGTTGCCATGCCGGATTGGCAACCTGAGGAGTAAGCACTAGAGTATGCGCGCGCAAAACGGGCTTGAGCCTTTCGCACATCGTTGTCGCGTTTATTACGAGGACACCGATGCGGGCGGCATCGTGTATTACGTTAATTACCTCAAGTTTATGGAACGGGCTCGAACCGAGCGGCTACGAGATCTGGGCTTTGCCCAATCGCAGCTGGCAGGGGAGGACCTGTTGTTCGTCGTGCATTCCAGCGAAGCGCGCTATCACGCGCCGGCGCGACTGGACGACGAGCTGCTGGTAAGCGCTGAAGTAATCGAATTGAACCGTGCCAGCCTGCGCTTCAAGCAGCAGGTCAGGCGAGCAACGGATAATGCACTGCTCTGCGAAGGGCAGTTTCTGGTGGCCTGTGTGCGCACTGAAAGTTTAAAACCCCGGGCCATTCCCGAAGCTCTACGAGCGGCCTTTGCCGACGTGAGCGGCGCGGGTACACACTCAAAGCAGGAGATAAAGCGTGGAAGCTAACGTCGTCGACCATTCCTCCATGTGGAGCCTGGTCAGCAATGCCAGTATCGTGGTGCAACTGGTAATGCTGATCCTGGTAGCCGCATCGGTGACCTCGTGGATCATGATCTTTCAGCGCAGCAACCTGCTGCGCGCCGGTCGACGTGCCCTGGAGAGCTTTGAAGAGCGCTTCTGGTCGGGTATCGACCTGTCCAAGCTGTACCGTCAGGCCGGCAGCAATCCGGACCCCGACTCGGGTGTCGAACAAATCTTCCGTGCCGGTTTCAAGGAATTCTCCCGTCTGCGCCAGCAGTCAGGCGTTGACCCGGAAGCGGTCATGGAAGGCGTGGCGCGTGCCATGCGCGTTGCCATTTCCCGCGAAGAAGAAAAGCTTGAGCAGAGCCTGCCCTTCCTGGCCACCGTTGGTTCCGTCAGCCCGTACATCGGTCTGTTCGGTACCGTCTGGGGGATCATGAACTCCTTCCGCGGTCTGGCGACCGCCCAGCAAGCGACCCTGGCCACTGTGGCCCCGGGTATCGCCGAAGCACTGATTGCCACCGCGATCGGTCTGTTCGCTGCCATTCCAGCCGTTATCGCTTACAACCGTTTTGCTGCGCGCAGTGAAACCCTGCTGGGCCGCTACTACACCTTCGCCGACGAGTTCCAGGCGATCCTGCACCGCAAAGTGCACACCAGCGAAGAATAAGCAGGTAATTTCCAATGGCTTTAATCGCTCGAGCTCGCAAAAAGCGCAAGCCGGTCGCCGAGATGAACGTGGTGCCTTACATCGACGTGATGTTGGTGCTGCTGGTCATCTTCATGGTGACCGCGCCGATGCTCAATCAGGGCGTGAAAGTTGATCTGCCCAAGGTTTCCAGCGAAGCCTTGCCGCAGGACAACAACACCCAGGTCCTGACCATTTCCATCAAATCCGACAAGACCTACTACTGGAACCTTGGTAGCGAAGTCGACACCGAAAAACAGCAGGATCGGGCCATGACCCTGCCGCAGATGACTGACGCGGTGACCAAGATCATTCGCGTCGGCAACGAAGGCGGCAAGCGTACCCAGGTCTTCATTCGCGGCGACAAGAGTGTCGATTACGGTTCCGTAATGGGCGCCATGGGCGGGTTGCAGAAAGCCGGGGTCGGTAATGTTGGCTTGATTACCGAGGCGCCCTGATGCAGCAACAGCGAGAGCCGTCCGCCTCGGAAAGCTACTTCTGGCCTAGTGTCTGGGCGATTGGCTTGCACGTGCTGGTGTTCGGCATGCTGTTCGTCAGCTTTGCCTTTACCCCGGAACTGCCGCCGGCCAAGCCGATTGTCCAGGCGACCTTGTACCAGCTGAAATCGAAAAGTCGGGCCACCACCCAGACCAATCAGAAGATTGCCGGTGAGGCGCAGAAATCTGCTGCGCGTCAGACCGAAGTCGAGCAGATGGAACAGAAAAAGGTCGAGCAGGAAGCGGTGAAGGCTGCGGAACAAAAGAAAGAAGAGGCGGCTCAAAAGGCCGAAGAAGCCAAGAAGGCCGACGAGGCGAAGAAAGCGGACGAGGCGAAAAAGGCTGATGAAGCCAAGAAAGCCGACGATGCGAAGAAAACCGCGGAAGCCAAGAAGGCAGAAGAGAAACAATTGGCTGATATAGCCAAGAAGAAAGCTGAAGAAGAAGCCAAGAAGGCTGCTGAAGAAGAGGCCAAGAAAGCGGCCGCTGAAGAAGCCAAGAAAAAGATCGTCGAAGACGCGAAGAAGAAAGCCGCGGAAGACGCCAAGAAGAAAGCTGAAGCTGAAGAGGCGAAGAAGAAAGTCGCCGAGGAAGCGAAGAAGAAAGCTGCTGCCGATGCTGCGAAGAAGAAATCGCAGGACGCGGCACGTAAATCCGCCGAAGACAAAAAGGCCCAGGCCCTGGCAGATTTGCTTTCAGACACGCCGCAGCGTCAGCAGGCCTTGGCCGATGAGCAGGGCGACGAAGTCGCCGGCAGTTTCGATGACCTGATTCGTGCGCGTGCAGCGGAAGGCTGGGCTCGTCCACCTTCAGCACGCAAAGGCATGACGGTCGTGTTGCAAATCGGCATGTTGCCGGACGGTACGGTGACTTCGGTCAGCGTGTCCAAGTCCAGTGGCGACGGTCCGTTTGACGCATCGGCTGTTGCAGCGGTGAAGAATATTGGACGTTTGACAGAAATGCAGGGAATGAAGCCGAGTGATTTCGCTCCGTATCGTTCATTCAAGATGACATTCACACCTGAGGATCTAGCCTTGTGAGAAACCTTCTTCGAGGAATGCTGGTCGTTATCTGCTGCATGGCAGGGATGGCGATGGCAGATGAGAAAAACATTCTGGTTACCAGCGGCAGCGATCGGGCGACCCCGATCGCAGTCGTGCCGTTCGGCTTCCAGGGCGGTAGCGTGCTGCCGGACGACATGGCGGAAATCATTGGTAACGACCTGCGCAATTCGGGTTACTACTCGCCGCTTCCAAAGCAGAACATGATCAGCCAGCCGAGCCAGGCCAGCGAAATCATCTTCCGTGACTTCAAGGCACTGGGCGCCCAGTACGTCATGGTCGGCAGCATTGTGCCGGCGGGCGGTCGCCTGCAGGTGCAATACGCACTGTTCAACGTGGCCACCGAGCAGCAAGTGCTGACCGGCAGCGTGTCCGGCGGCGTCGATCAGTTGCGCGACATGGCGCACTACATCTCCGACCAGTCGTTCGAAAAACTCACGGGTATCAAGGGTGCCTTCTCGACTCGCCTGCTGTACGTAACGGCCGAGCGTTTCTCCGAGAACAACACTCGCTACACCCTGCAACGTTCGGACTACGACGGTGCTCGCGCCGTGACCCTGCTGCAGTCGCGCGAGCCGATCCTGTCGCCGCGTTTCGCACCGGATGGCAAGCGCATCGCTTATGTCTCCTTCGAGCAGAAGCGTCCACGCATCTTCATGCAGAACATCGACACCGGTCGCCGTGAGCAGATCACCAACTTCGAAGGCCTGAACGGTGCGCCAGCCTGGTCGCCGGATGGCAATCGCCTGGCGTTCGTACTGTCGAAAGACGGCAACCCGGACATCTATGTGATGAACCTGGGTTCGCGTCAGATCAGCCGCGTCACCAACGGTCCTGGCATCAACACCGAACCGTTCTGGGGCAAGGATGGCTCGACCATCTACTTCACTTCCGACCGTGGCGGCAAACCGCAGATCTACAAGACCAGTGCCGGTGGTGGCGGTGCCGAACGCGTGACTTTCGTCGGTAACTACAACGCCAACCCTAAACTGTCGGCTGATGAAAAGACGCTTGTCATGATTCACCGTCAGGATGGCTTCACCAATTTCAAGGTGGCGGCCCAGGATTTGCAGCGCGGTAGTGTAAAAATCCTCACTGATAGCACTCTGGACGAGTCGCCTACTGTCGCGCCCAACGGCACCATGGTAATCTACGCCACCCGCCAGCAGGGCCGGGGAGTCTTGATGCTCGTGTCCATCAATGGACGCGTAAGGCTCCCGCTTCCTACCGCACAAGGCGAAGTCAGAGAACCTTCCTGGTCCCCTTACCTGAACTGACGCGGCGCTATACGTTGTACTTAACACACTGGGGTTCATTAGGAGTTTCACGATGGAAATGCTGAAGTTTGGTAAATTTGCTGCGCTGGCACTGGCCATGGCTGTAGCTGTAGGTTGCTCGTCCAAAGGCGGCGACAATGCCGGTGAAGGCGCGGTAGATCCAAACGCTGGTTACGGCGCAAACACTGGTGCAGTTGACGGCTCCCTGAGCGAAGAAGCTGCTCTGCGCGCTATCACCACTTTCTACTTCGAATACGACAGCTCGGACCTGAAGCCAGAAGCCATGCGCGCTCTGGACGTTCACGCCAAAGACCTGAAAGCAAACGGCGCTCGCGTTGTTCTGGAAGGCAACACCGACGAACGTGGTACTCGTGAGTACAACATGGCACTGGGCGAGCGTCGTGCGAAAGCCGTTCAGCGCTACCTGGTACTGCAAGGTGTTTCCCCAGCTCAGCTGGAACTGGTTTCCTACGGCGAAGAGCGTCCAGTTGCTACCGGCAACGACGAGCAGTCCTGGGCTCAAAACCGTCGCGTCGAACTGCGTAAGTAATTCGTCATGCGAACGTGCCGTCGTGCTGTAACTGTTCTGGCTCTCAGCCTCGCGCCGCTTGCGGTGTGGGCTGCGGTTCCTGTGGTCGATAACGACTCCGGCTATAACAATAGCGGGAGCAGTTATCCGCCTGCAGGTTACGGTACGAACGGCGCCTATGCCGGGGGAGGGGTTTCGGCCCCTGTCTCGGCACAGGGCGAGCTGTTCAACCAACTGCAATCAATGCAGCAACAGATTGAACGCCAGCAAGGTGCGATTGAAGTTCTGCAAAATGATGTAGCGCGCATGAAGCAGGAAAACCTGGAGCGATATCAGGATCTTGATCGGCGCATAGGAACCGGCGTTGCACCAGCCGCGACTCCTGAAAATTCTTCCACCGGTGGCGATTTGAACGTCCCCGGTGCAGCAGCAGGTGCAGGGGCAGCTGCCGCCCAGACACCGGCCGCAGGTAGCGAACCGGCGGATCCGGCGAAGGAAAAGCTCTACTACGATGCTGCCTTCGACCTGATCAAAGCCAAGGATTTCGACAAGGCCAGTCAGGCTTTTGCCGCATTCCTGCGCAAATACCCGAACAGCCAGTACGCGGGCAACGCCCAATACTGGTTGGGCGAAGTGAACCTGGCCAAAGGCGATCTGCAAGGCGCAGGTCAGGCATTTGCCAAGGTTTCGCAGTTGTACCCCAAGCACGCCAAAGTGCCGGACTCGCTGTACAAGCTCGCTGATGTAGAGCGCCGCTTGGGGCATACCGACCGAGTCAAAGGCATTCTGCAGCAGGTGGTTTCCCAATATCCGGGCACTTCCGCCGCTCAGTTGGCCCAGCGCGATCTGCAAAAAATGTAAGCCTGCTTGACCCGTTTCAAAGAAACCCGCGCTTGTCGCGGGTTTTTTCGTTAGAATTCACGCCCTTTTTATGAAACACGCTTTTGGGGGCCTGCGCTTTGCCGGGGTTCCTTCAAGTGCCTGACGGAGGCGGACAGCCTGTTTAGCTGTTACGCCCGTGGCGACTATGCAAGACACATTGAGAATCACCGAAGTTTTCTACTCGTTGCAGGGTGAAACGCGGACTGCCGGCCTGCCCACTGTTTTTGTGCGCCTGACCGGTTGCCCTCTGCGTTGCCAATACTGCGACAGTGCCTACGCGTTCACCGGCGGGACCATTCGCACGCTCGACGACATCCTCGAGCAGGTCGCAGGGTTTCGCCCGCGTTACGTCTGCGTCACGGGCGGCGAGCCCCTGGCACAGCCCAACGCCATTCCCTTGCTTAAGCGCTTGTGTGACGCCGGTTACGAAGTGTCACTGGAAACCAGTGGCTCCATCGATATCTCGGCAGTAGATTCCCGGGTCAGTCGCGTTGTCGACCTGAAAACCCCGGGTTCGAAGGAAGCGCACCGCAACCGCTACGAAAACATTGAGCTGCTCACGCCCAACGATCAGGTGAAGTTTGTCATCTGTTCGCGAGAGGACTATGACTGGTCTGTTTCCAAGCTGATCCAGTACGGTCTGGACCAGCGCGCCGGTGAAGTCCTGTTCTCGCCAAGTCACCATGATCTCAATGCCCGGGATCTGGCGGACTGGGTGGTGGCGGACAACCTGCCAGTGCGTTTGCAATTGCAGCTGCATAAATATCTATGGAATGACGAGCCGGGGCGCTGAAATGACTGAACAACTCAATACTGCTGAAAAACGTGCGGTCATCCTGCTGTCCGGTGGCCTGGACTCGGCGACCGTCGTGGCCATGGCGCGCGCCGAAGGCTACAGCTGCTACACCATGAGCTTCGACTACGGCCAGCGCTCTCACGCCGAACTGTACGCCGCCGAGCGTGTGGCGCGGGACCTGGGTGTGGTCGAGCACAAGGTGATCGGCCTGAACCTGAACGGCATGGGCGGCTCGGCCCTGACCGACAGCAGCATCGATATTCCAGAGGAGCTCGGTGAAGGCATTCCCGTGACTTACGTGCCTGCGCGTAACACGGTGTTCCTGTCCCTGGCCCTGGGCTGGGCAGAAGTACTCGGCGCACGGGACATCTTCATCGGTGTCAACGCCGTGGATTACTCCGGTTACCCGGACTGCCGTCCCGAGTTCATCGAGTCGTTCGAGCGCATGGCCAACCTGGCAACCAAAGCCGGTGTTGAAGGCAATGGCTTCCGTATTCAGGCACCGCTGCAAAACCTCAGCAAGGCGCAGATCGTCCAGGCGGGCGTGAAGCTTGGCGTGAACTACGGGCTGACCGTTTCCTGCTATCAGGCCGACGATGAAGGCCGTGCGTGCGGCAAGTGCGACAGCTGCCGACTGCGTGCGGAAGGCTTTGCAGCGGCCGGAATCAGCGATCCAACCCCTTATTTTTGATTTATTTCAAAATAGGTGTTGAATAGTCCTTAAAAATCAGTATTATACGCGCCACCACACAGCGGGTCGTTAGCTCAGTTGGTAGAGCAGTTGGCTTTTAACCAATTGGTCGTAGGTTCGAATCCCACACGACCCACCATTTTTGGCGGTTTAGAAAATCCGGAAGGCCCACGCAAGTGAGGATTTCCGGATTTTTTTTTGCCCGCGATTCAGGTCCGCCTCGTTGCGGGCTGCTGCCCATGACGCAGATCAGAATCACCTTTTGCATCCATCGGATATTCTGTAGCCTTGCGCAGCTTCAACGCTGTCCGTGCCTGATGAATACTCACTTTCCCGGCGGTACCCCGTAGGGTCCGGAGCCGGGTGTATACTCGACTTTCGCGCGAATGCGCCTGCAGGTCTTGCGAACATGACGCAAATTTCCGAACGCCTTCTGGTTCAAGCCCACCTCGACGCCAAACAGCCCAAGCCGCTGACTGCCGATGAAGAGGCTTATTACCGTGCTGCCATCGCTGCCGAGCTCAAGGCTCAGGACGCGGTGCTGGTGGCCCACTTCTATTGTGACCCTGTCATTCAGGCGCTGGCCGAAGAGACAGGCGGTTGTGTTTCCGACTCGCTGGAAATGGCCCGTTTCGGCAACGCCCATCCGGCCAAGACCGTGGTCGTCGCCGGCGTGAAGTTCATGGGTGAGACTGCCAAGATCCTCAACCCGGAAAAACGCGTGCTGATGCCGACGCTCGAAGCAACCTGTTCGCTCGACCTGGGTTGCCCTGTGGACGAATTTTCTGCGTTCTGCGATCAACACCCGGAGCGCACGGTGGTGGTGTACGCCAACACTTCGGCTGCGGTAAAGGCCCGAGCGGATTGGGTGGTGACTTCAAGCTGTGCGCTGGAGATCGTCGAAAGCCTGATGGACAACGGCGAGACCATCATCTGGGGCCCGGACAAGCACCTGGGGACCTACATCCAGCGCCAGACCGGTGCCGACATGCTGCTGTGGGACGGTGCCTGCATCGTTCACGAAGAGTTCAAGTCCAAGCAGCTTGAAGACATGAAGGCGCTGTACCCGGATGCGGCGATTCTGGTGCACCCGGAGTCGCCGACCTCGGTGATCGAGTTGGCGGACGCCGTGGGCTCCACCAGTCAGTTGATCGCGGCGGCACAGAGCCTGCCGAACAAGACACTGATCGTTGCGACCGACCGCGGCATTTTCTACAAGATGCAGCAGTTGTGCCCGGACAAGGTCTTTATCGAAGCCCCAACGGCGGGTAACGGCGCGGCGTGCCGCAGTTGTGCACATTGCCCGTGGATGGCCATGAACACCCTTGAGCGCACGCTCAAGGCGTTGAAGGAAGGGGCGAACGAGATCTTTGTCGATCCGGCACTGATCCCGCAGGCGATTCGGCCGCTCAAGCGCATGCTCGATTTCACCCAGGCGGCGCGGATGAAGCTGGCCGGTAACGCCTGAGATCATCTGTCAGCTGGTAGCAAAAACTGTGGGAGCGGGCTTGCTCGCGAAGGCGTAGTGTCAGGCAGCATTGATATCAGCTGACACCACGCCTTCGCGAGCAAGCC
>NZ_JAGYGG010000044.1:0-47126 GCF_019947335.1 Pseudomonas sp. BF-R-24 | reverse complement strand
GGGGATAGCTGCCCGCGTCATAACTTCCCGGCCTGCCGCCTGCGACCGCGCCAACGCCTTTACTGCGGGCGTCTCACGGGCGTTTTCGCCGATTGGTATGGAAGTTGCCGAATGCCCTGCCAACTGGCCCACCCCAAGGGGCAGGTACTTCGACAGAGGGAACACTCATGCACCCGTTACTGTGCAAAACCGCGTCCGCCCTGGTTGTGACTGCTCTAGCCCAAGGTATTGCCCAGGCCGCGCTGTTTGCCGTAGACCCCGGCCCCTACCTGCCAGCCAATGGCAATTTCGCCGCCTGGTATCAAGACAGCCACGGCCGAACCCTTGACCTGTGTTTATCAAAGGCTGTCAGTTCCAGGGTTGCCAGCGCGCCGGGCGCCCCGACTTACATGTGCTCGCTGATCCCTAATCCCGGCATTTTCGATGACACGCAACCGTTGGTCTTCCCGACCAATTTCCCCGACGAAGCGTTCTGGGCAACAGGCGAAACAACCATCGTCGATGCCGCCCGAGGCATCGACCTGACCTATGTCTCGGCGCTCGAAGCAGCCTTCAGTGGCGGGGATCCACTGGAGGGCGACCAGATCAGCTTCGCCCGTATCCGTGTTCGCATCGACGTGGCCACCGCCGGCACTTATGTCATCACCCACCCTTACGGCGTCGAAGTGTTCAACGTCGAGACCCCCGGCCGTCGGGCGATCAACATGACCCGGGACATTGGCATCGGCGCGCCAAAAACCTACAACGGCGCGCTCAAGGGCGACGTCGGGCCGTTCCTGCGCAGCGTCAATGGCCCCTACACCGAGACCAACCCGAGCACGGGCCAGGCCGAACAATTCGTCGGCGATCCGAACCTCACCGAAGCCGTCACCGGCAGCCCGTTCAACACCAACTACGTGCGCATCGAGGGCCCCAACGGCCTGGACTTGCGCACCAACCTCTTCGCTGTTTCCGGCAAGTTGTCGTCGGTGGTCCGTCCGACCCCGGTGATCGCCGAGCGCAGCACCTACTCGCGACAGGCCGGCACCAGCGCCCCGGTGGCCCAGCAGGACGTGTTCGTGATGGCCCCGCCGCCACCCGCCACCGTGACCCTGGACAGCAACAATCCGCTGCTGAACTTCACCGAAGCCAATACCACCGGCCACTGGTATGCACAGTCGCCGAACAATCCGACGTTGCCGAGCACCTTGCAGGTGACCGCCGACAACCACCTGGCCATCGCCAGCAGCGCGCCGACCATATTGCCCATGTCGTTGACCGACCTGGTGACGATCTCACGCGCCGAGTACAGCCTGAGCACCGGGCAAATCACCATCGTGGCTTCGACCAGCGATGAAACGTCGCCACCGGTGCTCACCGCCACCTCCGGCACCGGTATCGCCATCGGCGCCCTGAGTGGTGATGGCGTAGTGAAAAGCCTGGCCACCGGCATCTCGCCGATTCCGCCAGCCCAGGTTCGTGTGTCGTCCTCCAATGGCGGCAGCGATACCGAAGAAGTGGTCATCGTGCAATGAACGCCCACATGCCCGGATCCTCATCAGGAGGCATCATGAACAAATGGCCACGCCTGGCGCTCAACGCCCTGGGACTGACTCTATCGCTGACCGGCAGTGCTTTCGCGCAACTCGCCGCCGTCGATCCCGGTCCTTACACCTTTGCCACCGGGAAATTCCCGATCTGGTATCAGGACAAGAATCAACTGTCGATGGAGCTGTGCCAGTCTCGCGCCGCCAGCTCGCGGGTGGCAGCCAGCGTGCCACCGGCCTACATGTGTACCCTGCTGCCGACACCGGGCATTTTCGACGACACCCTGCCAATGGTGTTCCCGGATAACTGGCCAGACGAAGCCTTCTGGTTCCTTGCCGAGACCAGCATCCCCAACAACACTGCCGGCTATGGCATGGACGTCTATGTCGCCGGGATCGAGGCTGCATTTGCCGGTGGCAACCCGCTCGATGGCGACCAGATCAGCTTCGCGCGGATTCGTCTGCGGGTGAACATTCCCGTTGCCGGGACCTACACCATTACCCACCCCTATGGCGTGGAAACGGTCAACGTCACCACCACCGGGCGCCGGGCGATCAACATCACCAGGGACGTCGGCATCGGCGCGCCGGGGGTTTTCAGCGGTGCGGTCAACGGTGCGATCGGGCCGTTCCTGCGCAGCGTCAACGGTCCCTACACCGAGGTGAACCCGGACACCGGCGCCATCGAAACCTTCGTCGGCGACCCCAACCTCACCGAAGCCGTGACCGGCAGCCCCAACAACACCAACTTCGTGCGCATCCAGGGTCCGGCCGGGACCATCCAGACCAACCTCTTCACCCTGTCCGGCAAGGTGCTCGACAACCGCGCGCAGACCGCGGTGGACATGACCCGTGCCACTTACCGCCGCATAGCCGGCACGGGCGGCAACACCACCCGGGTCGAAGTGTTTGCCAAAGCCGCCAACGGCTCGACCCTGTGCTTTCGCGAAAGCATCGCCCTGGTCCCCGGCCCGCCTGTGTCACCTTGCCAGACCAACATGGTGAGCGATAACAACGGCGTGTTCTTCGCCCAGAATCTGCTGGCCAACGCAACGGTGCCGCCGGTCGTGGTGGTCACCGCCACCAACCCCGCCGGGACCACCCGCCCAACTGCAGTGTCGAGCAAGCTCTCGGACGTGGTGAAAATCCAGACCGCCCGTTACAGCTGGAGCAACCACAGCCTGCTGATCGAGGCCACTTCCACAGACGAAGTGGTGGTACCGGACATGGTCGCCCAGGGTTACGGGCGGCTGTCGAAAACCGGAATCCTGCAACGCCTGACGGTGGCTGACTTGACCCAACCCCCTGCAACCGTAACGGTCAAATCCGCTGCGGGCGGCAGTGACATCGAGCCGGTCGTAGTCGTCGGCACTGCTCCGGACACCGGCGCGAACCAGGCACCGATCTCCGTAGCCGATACCGGCAGCACCAGCTTCGGCGTGCCGATCACCCTCAACCTGCTGGCCAACGACAGGGACCCGGACGGCAATACGCCGCTGAGCATTACCGCGCTGACCCAACCGGCCGCCAGCCAGGGCACGGTGGCATTGAGCGGCACTACGGCGGTGGTCTACACCCCTCCTGCTGTCGTCAACGCGCCGTTGACCACGACCTTCACCTACAAGGCCCAGGACGTCAAAGGCCTGGCCTCGACGACAGCGGCAACCGTGAGCATGACCGTGGCGCCTAACCGGCCTCCGGTGGCCGTCGCCGATGCCGTCACGACACTGGGTGTGGCGATTCCAATCAACGTGCTGACCAACGACACCGATCCTGAAAGCAATGTGCCGCTAGCCGTCGCCGACTTCACTCAACCGCTGGCAGGTGGCGGCACCGTCAGCAGTAACGGCACGGTGCTCACCTACACCCCACCGGCCACCGTCACCACGGCCTTCACCACGACCTTCACCTACTTTGCCCGGGACAGCTTCGGCGCCCAATCGACGTCGCCAGCCACGGTCACGGTGCAGGTCTCGCCACGGCCTGCTGCGGAAACCTTCGCAGTGACCACCGCAACGGTGAGAGCCCGCTCCAACAACCGCTTCACCTGGGACTTTGCCGGCACCTCATCGGTGACCACCGGCAACACCATCACCATCAAGGTCACCACTCCGACCGGGCTGGTCACCCTGGGCACCACCGCCGTACCGGCGAATGGACGCTGGCGGTTGACCGTGAACAACACCACCACGGTCGTTCCGTCGGCGAACCCGACCGCCACGATCACCTCGTCCCAAGGCTCCGTACGCACGGTGCCGGTGATCGCCAACTGAGCCCGCGCCCCATTAGCCACGCAGGTTGATGGGGCCGGCTTCAACCCTATGGAAAACCGCGGCCTCGGGTGGGGGGGCCGCGGTTTTTTGCCGGGTGCATTGATGGAAGCAATCCAGCGGTGGTCTGGCTGCCATCGTCGGAACGCCGCCCGGACCAAGCTCACTCCCACAGGTATTCAGTACATCTGAAAGATCTCGATCGGCTGGCAGGCCGTCTTCGCGGGCAAGCCCGCTCCCACAGGGGATTGGGTGCATCTTTGAGAATTTGGTCAGCTGGCAGGCCGCCATCGCGAGCAAGCTCGCTCCCACAGAAGAGCAAAGACAGAGCGGCGTACACCACGCTCTTCACCACTCATCAGGCCGAGCGTTAGCTCGCCTGCAGCTCTTGATCTTGATTCACCCGCCCCCTCGGCAGGCAGAGTGGAGGTGTTTATCCGGGGATTGGCGCGCAGCGCCGTTCGACGCAGTCGAACACATCGCATGTAGGTGCCAGCGAAGCCAACCGGAGGGCGATGCCCCCGGATGAATGCCGGAGCGAAGGAACCCCGAGCCTCAGCGAGGGGCCGTACGTAAGGGGCGAGACTTTTTGGTTCCTTTTGTGTCGTTTGACAAAAGGGACTCGCCGTAAGGGCGAAACCATAAGCCGCCGTTACCGCAGCAACGGATATGTACTCAGACCCACAACCTGATCGACAGCCGCTCGGCCAACGCCTTTGCCTGGCTCGCCACATCGGTGACGGCGGTACTTTCCCACCACATGCCACGCAACGGCGGGCCCATGGCAAACAAACGGCGGGCAGGCTGCCCCTCGGCGTTCAGGACCGCACCATCGACCTCTGCCGCGATGCCCAAGGCCAGCGGCCCGGGCCGGACCAGGCCTCGGGCGAGCAGTTGCCGGGGCAGCGGTCGCGCGACCCGGCGCCAGTCGTATTCGATACCGCTAGAGTTAATCAGGGCGACACCGCTGACCACACAGGTCTGCGCCTCGCCCCGCCGTCGAAGGCGAATACTCACCTCGCCATTGAGCGACGGCTCGAGGCCCTGGTAAGAGGCTGCGTGAATACGTAACCGCCCTTCTTTATACAAGCGCTCAACCAGTTCGGCACTCAAGGGTGGCGAGCGGTGATGATGGCTTTCCCACCACGGCCGCACATGCCGCACGAACTGCCGACGCTGCACGTCGGTCGCCTGATGCCACAAGCGGCCGATGTGTGCCCGCACCGTGTCCAGCGGCGCCTGCCAGTCGATGCCTTGGGCGATGGCGTCCCGGCAGTGCCGACGCAGTTCGCGCATCAACTGGCGAGGTGTGCGGATGCTCTGATCCTGCGCGAGAAAATCCACCCAGGCCGGTGGCTGGCGACGCACATGGGGCAGCAGCCCATGACGGGAAAACACTTCGATCGGCCCACGATGCCCGGCCTGTTCCAGGGACACCACGGCATCGACCATGGTCAGGCCCGAGCCGATGATCATGACCGTCGCTTGCGGATCGAGTTGCCGCATGGCCGTCACGTCCCACGGATCGAGAGCGGCCGCATTCAAGCCGCTGGACCGGGTTTGCGGGGTGCGCGCGGCGGGAAACATCCCGGTGGCCAGCACCGCAAAAGCGCCCTGCAAGCATCGGCCGTCGCTCAGGGTCAACCGCACGGCGTCTGCATCGGTTTGCAAATCGACCACTTCGGCCCGCACATGCTCGACCGTCGAACCGACCAAGGCGCCCACCGCCTGCGCTTCTGCCAGGCGCTGCCGGGCGTACAGGCCGAAAACGCCCCGAGGCGGAAACAACTCGCTGATCGGCACATGCTGCTGATCCGATTCCGGCCAGCCGCCCGCCTTGATGTACTCGGTCAGCCATTGGGTCAGGTCGTCGGCGTTGTCCGGGTCGACACTCATCCGCGCCGCATTGCCGTTGAGCGTATGGCCCAGTTCCACCGCGCTATAGGCTTCACCCCGCCCCAGTTCGGCCCGGGGCTCGATCACCAGCACCCGGCACCGGCCCGGCAAACGCATCAACTGCGCCGCCAACATCGCGCCACTGAGGCCGCCACCGACAATCAGGATGTCGGCGTCATTGTTCAAGGTCTGGCCCATCCATGCACTCCCTGTTCAGATCACCACATTACGTACAAACTTCGCCGCTACCACCCCGTCGTTGCGATAACAGTGTGGCTGGTTGCTGGCAAACATAAAGAATTCACCCGCCGCGATATGCTGTGGCTGGTCGCCGAGCATAACGGTCAGGCACCCTTCGAAGACATAAATCTGCTCGCTCCAGCCATCGGCGTCCGGCTCCGACGGATACACCTCGCCCGGTTGCAGGCACCATTCCCACTGCTCGACTTCGCGGCTGGCCTGGGCCTTGGAAAGCAACACCGCCCTGCTGCCGGGGATCGTGCCGGTCCAGGCCAGCTCATTGATACGGCTGGGATCGCGGGCGTCGGGGGCCTGGATCAAATCACTGAAGGCAACGTCCAGGGCTTCGGCCACCCGGTCGAGGGTGGTCAGGCTGACGTTCTTTTCCCCTGCCTCGATCGCCACCAGCATTCGACGGCTGACACCGGACTTTTCGGCCAGCGCGGTCTGGCTCAGGTCGGCGGCATGACGTAAACGACGAACGTTTTGACTGACGTGCTGGAGGACCGAAGCCCGCTGGGTAGAATCTTTGTGCACTATATTGCTCACTGAGTGGGGTTGGGCAGTATACTGCGCAACATTCGACGCATTGTGCGTCCCCCTCCAGTAGCGTGCAAGGTCATGACGTCGGTGAATTCCCCAAAGGCTTCCTCCCGTTTTACAAGGTTCAGCAAGGCCGAATGCGTGCTGGTACTGATCACGATGGTCTGGGGCGGTACCTTCCTGCTGGTACAGCATGCGATGACCGTCAGCGGCCCGATGTTTTTCGTCGGCCTGCGCTTTGCCGCCGCCGCGAGCATCGTCGCCCTGTTTTCCTGGCGTCACCTGCGCGACCTGACCCTGTTCGAACTCAAGGCCGGGTCGTTTATCGGCGTGGCGATCATGCTCGGCTATGGCTTGCAGACGGTCGGGTTGCAGAGCATTCCCAGCAGCCAATCGGCATTCATTACCGCGCTGTACGTCCCGTTTGTGCCGTTGCTGCAATGGCTGGTGCTGGGGCGGCGTCCGGGGTTGATGCCGAGCATCGGCATCATGCTGGCCTTTACCGGGTTGATGCTGCTGTCCGGGCCGTCAGGTGCGTCGTTCAATTTCAGCCCCGGTGAAATCGCCACCTTGATCAGCGCCGTGGCCATTGCGGCCGAGATCATCCTGATCAGCACCTATGCCGGCCAGGTCGATGTGCGCCGGGTGACGGTGGTGCAACTGGCGGTCACTTCGGTGCTGTCGTTCCTGATGGTGGTGCCGACCAACGAGGCGATTCCGGACTTCTCCTGGTTGCTGTTGTGCAGCGCGCTGGGGCTCGGGGCGGCGAGCGCGGCGATTCAGGTGGCGATGAACTGGGCACAGAAAAGCGTGTCACCGACCCGCGCCACGCTGATCTATGCCGGTGAGCCGGTATGGGCCGGGATTGTCGGGCGCATTGCCGGGGAACGCTTGCCGGCGATTGCCCTGGTCGGGGCCGGGTTGATTGTGGCGGCGGTGATTGTCAGTGAGTTGAAGACCAAGGGTAAGGCTGCGGCGCCTGAGGAAGAGCTGGAAGAGGAAACTCAGCGATAAACCGCTGGTTCCGCATCGCCAGATCAATCGCCTTCGCGAGCAAGCCCGCTCCCACAGGGGCCGGAACGGGCTCCCCGACCTCTCTCTGAAACAATGTGAATCAGGGCGTTTCCGTCTACCGTGTAGGATTCTGCGACAGCTTGGCGTTTGGTGATCCGGGAGCTGGCACGTATGATGCTTCACAAACTTCCGCAGATTAGAAGCCTATGTCCCTGATAGTTCTACTGCTTCTGCCTTTCATAGGCAGCTGTTTGGCGGCCGTGTTGCCGCACAATGCCCGTAACACCGAATCCCTGCTGGCTGGCCTGATCGCCCTGATCGGCACCGTTCAGGTCGCCTTCCTGTACCCGCAGATCGCCGATGGCGGCGTCATTCGCGAAGAGTTTTCATGGCTGCCCAGCCTGGGCCTGAACTTCGTCCTGCGCATGGACGGTTTCGCCTGGCTGTTCTCCATGCTGGTGCTGGGCATCGGCACCCTGGTTTCGCTGTACGCGCGCTACTACATGTCGCCGAACGATCCGGTGCCGCGATTCTTCGCGTTTTTCCTGGCCTTCATGGGCGCCATGCTCGGGCTGGTGATCTCCGGCAACCTGATCCAGATCGTGTTTTTCTGGGAGCTGACCAGCCTCTTCTCGTTCCTGTTGATTGGCTACTGGCACCATCGCGCCGATGCCCGGCGCGGTGCCTACATGGCGCTGATGGTGACCGGTGCGGGCGGTTTGTGCCTGCTGGCGGGGGTCATGCTGCTCGGCCATGTGGTCGGCAGCTATGACCTGGACAAGGTCCTGGCCGCCGGCGATCTGATTCGCGCCCATGCCCTCTACCCGATTCTATTACCCCTGATCCTGATCGGCGCCTTGAGCAAAAGCGCACAGTTCCCCTTCCATTTCTGGCTGCCCCACGCCATGGCCGCGCCGACGCCCGTGTCGGCGTACCTGCACTCGGCGACCATGGTCAAGGCCGGGGTTTTCCTGCTCGCACGGCTATGGCCTTCGCTTTCGGGCAGTGAAGAATGGTTCTACATCGTCAGTGGCGCCGGCGCCTGCACCCTGTTGCTCGGGGCGTATTGCGCGATGTTCCAGAACGACCTCAAGGGATTGCTGGCCTACTCGACTATCAGCCACCTGGGCCTTATCACCCTGTTGCTTGGCTTGAACAGCCCGCTGGCCGCCGTCGCCGCGGTGTTCCACATCCTCAACCATGCGACGTTCAAGGCCTCGCTGTTCATGGCCGCCGGGATCATCGACCACGAAAGTGGCACCCGCGATATCCGCAAACTCAGCGGCCTGTACAAGCTGATGCCGTTTACCGCCACCCTGGCCATGGTCGCCAGCGCCTCGATGGCCGGCGTGCCGTTGCTCAATGGCTTCCTGTCCAAGGAAATGTTCTTCGCCGAAACCGTCTTCATCAATGCCACGCGCTGGATCGAACTGAGCTTGCCGATCGTGGCAACCATTGCCGGTACCTTCAGCGTGGCTTACTCCCTGCGTTTCACCGTGGATGTGTTTTTCGGCCCGCCCGCGACCGACCTGCCACACACACCCCACGAGCCACCACGCTGGATGCGCGCGCCGGTCGAGTTGCTGGTGTTCGCCTGCCTGCTGGTGGGTATTTTCCCGGCCCAGATAGTCGGCCCGCTGCTCGCGGCGGCGGCGCAACCGGTAGTCGGCGGCACGCTGCCCGAGTACAGCCTGGCCATCTGGCACGGCCTGAACGCGCCGATGATCATGAGCCTGATCGCATTGTCCTGCGGCACCCTGCTCTATCTGCTGCTGCGCAATCAATTCAAGCGTGGACGTTTCGATCGTCCGCCCGTCATCGGTCGCCTGGACGGCAAGCACCTGTTCGAATACACGCTGGTCGCCATCATGCGCCTGGCCCGTCGCCTGGAGCCCCGGATTGGCACCAGGCGCCTGCAAATGCAGTTGTTCCTGGTGGTGCTCGCCGCCGTACTGGCCGGGTTGATTCCCATGCTCCACAGCAGCCTTCACTGGGGTGACCGGCCGAAAATCCCGGGGTCGATCGTCTTCGTCACCTTGTGGTTGCTGGCCATCGCCTGCGCCCTTGGCGCGGCCTATCAGGCCAAGTATCACCGTCTCGCGGCCCTGACCATGGTCAGCGTCTGCGGCCTGATGACCTGCGTCACCTTCGTCTGGTTTTCCGCGCCGGACCTGGCCCTGACCCAACTGGCGGTCGAAGTGGTGACCACGGTGCTGATCCTGCTGGGCCTGCGCTGGCTGCCACGACGGATCGAGGAGGTCTCGCCGTTGCCGGGCAGCCTGCGCCGGGCGCGGGTGCGGCGTATCCGCGACTTGCTGCTGTCGACCTCGGTCGGTGTCGGCATGGCGTTGCTGGCCTACGCCATGCTGACGCGCCAGACCCCCAACGATATTTCCTCGTTCTATCTCAGTCGCGCCTTGCCTGAAGGCGGCGGCAGCAACGTGGTCAACGTGATGCTGGTGGACTTCCGTGGTTTCGACACCCTCGGTGAAATCACCGTGCTGGTGGCCGTGGCGCTGACCGTGTACGCCCTGCTGCGTCGCTTCCGTCCGCCGAAAGAAAGCCTGCAACTGCCGGCCCAGCAACGCTTGCTCGCGCCGGATGTGGTGACCGACCTGGTCAACCCGCGTCACGCCAGCGACACCGCGCTCGGTTTCATGATGGTGCCGGCGGTGCTGGTGCGCCTGCTGTTGCCGGTGGCGCTGGTGGTCTCGTTCTACCTGTTCATGCGCGGGCACAATCAACCGGGCGGCGGTTTTGTCGCCGGGCTGGTGATGTCGGTGGCGTTCATCCTGCAATACATGGTCGCCGGCACGCAGTGGGTCGAGGCGCAAATGAGCCTGCGGCCACTGCGCTGGATGGGCACGGGATTGATGATTGCCACGGCCACGGGCCTGGGCGCGATGGTTGTCGGCTATCCGTTCCTGACCACCCACACCTGGCATTTCTCGTTGCCGCTGCTGGGTGACATTCACCTGGCCAGCGCGCTGTTCTTCGACATCGGTGTGTACGGCGTGGTGGTCGGCTCGACACTGTTGATCCTCACCGCCCTCGCCCACCAATCGGTGCGCGGCCACAAAACCGCCGCCCAGCCCAGATCCGTTGCCGCCAAAGGAGCCGTCTGATGGAAGAAGTCATCGCAATCGCCATCGGCGTACTGGCCGCGTCCGGCGTCTGGCTGATCCTGCGCCCACGGACGTTCCAGGTGGTCATGGGCCTTTGCCTGCTGTCCTACGGGGTCAATCTGTTCATCTTCAGCATGGGCAGCCTGTTCATCGGCAAGGAACCGATCATCAAGGACGGCGTGCCGCAGGACCTGTTGCACTACACCGACCCGCTGCCGCAGGCACTGGTGTTGACGGCGATCGTCATCAGCTTTGCCATGACCGCGCTGTTCCTGGTGGTGCTGCTGGCTTCCCGGGGCCTGACCGGCACCGACCATGTGGATGGCCGGGAGCCCAAAGAATGATGGCGATGACTCACCTGATCGTCGCACCCATTCTGCTGCCGCTGCTGACCGCCGCGATCATGCTGATGCTCGGCGAGAAGCACCGGCCGCTCAAGGCCAGGATCAATCTGTTCTCCAGCCTGCTCGGGCTGGGCATTGCCGTGGCGTTGTTGCAATGGACACAGACCACCGGCGTGCCCGGCTCCATCGGTGTGTACCTGCCGAGCAACTGGCAAGTGCCGTTCGGCCTGGTGTTGGTGGTCGATCGCCTGTCGGCGCTGATGCTGGTGCTGACCGGCATCATCGGCGTCAGTGCCCTGCTGTTCGCCATGGCCCGCTGGGACAGCGCCGGTTCGAGTTTTCATGCGCTGTTCCAGATCCAGTTGATGGGCCTTTACGGCGCGTTCCTCACCGCGGACCTGTTCAACCTGTTCGTGTTCTTCGAGGTGCTGCTGGCCGCGTCCTACGGCTTGATGCTCCACGGTTCTGGCCGGGCTCGGGTGTCGTCGGGGCTGCATTACATCTCGATCAACCTGCTGGCCTCGTCGCTGTTCCTGATTGGCGCGGCGCTGATCTATGGGGTCACCGGCACGCTGAACATGGCCGACCTGGCGGTGAAAATCCCGCTGGTGTCCGAAGCTGATCGCGGCTTGCTACACGCTGGCGCGGGGATCCTGGCCATCGCGTTCCTGGCCAAGGCCGGCATGTGGCCGCTGAACTTCTGGCTGGTGCCGGCCTACTCCTCGGCCAGCGCGCCGGTGGCGGCGATGTTCGCGATCATGACCAAGGTCGGCGTGTACACCTTGCTGCGCCTGTGGACGCTGCTGTTCTCCGCCCAGGCCGGGGCATCGGCGTTCTTTGGCGGCGACTGGCTGATCTACGGCGGGATGGCGACCATCGTCTGCGCTGCCATTGCGATCCTCGCCGCGCAACGCCTGGAGCGCATGGCCAGCCTGAGCATCCTGGTGTCGGCGGGCATTCTGTTGTCGACCATCGGTTTCGCCCAGCCGAACCTGGTTGGCGCTGCGCTGTTCTATCTGTTCAGCTCGACCCTGGCGTTGAGCGCCCTGTTCCTGCTGGCCGAGCTGATCGAGCGCTCGCGCTCGGCCAACGAAGTCCTGCTCGAAGATGAAGCCGAACTGCTGCCGCGGCCACTGGAATCCCTGCATCCGCCCAAAGGTACCAACCTCGACGACGACCAGAAAGCCGTGGTCGGCCAGGTGATTCCCTGGACCATGGCGTTTCTCGGCCTGAGCTTCATCGCCTGCGCCTTGCTGATCATCGGCATGCCGCCGCTTTCTGGCTTTATCGGCAAACTCGGGTTGATCGGCGCCCTGCTCAATCCGCTAGGCCTGGGCAACAGCGGCGACACACCGGTTTCCAACGCCGCGTGGGGCCTGTTGGTGTTGTTGATCGTGTCTGGGCTGGCATCGCTGATCGCGTTCTCGCGCCTGGGCATCCAGCGTTTCTGGACGCCTGCGGAACGACCATCGCCCCTGTTGCGACGCCTTGAATGCGTACCGATCTTCGCCCTGCTGGGCCTGAGCATTGCGCTGACCTTCAAGGCCGATCCGCTGCTGCGCTACACCCAGGCCGCCGCCGATGCCCTGTACAACCCGCAGCAATACGTGATGGCGGTGCTCGACACACGCGTCGTACCGAACCCGTCGGCCGTAGCGGCCCCGCAGGAGGTGCAGCCATGAAGCGCCTGTTTCCGGCACCGCTGCTATCGCTGGCCCTGTGGCTGCTGTGGCTGTTGCTGAACCTGTCGATCAGCCCCGGCAACCTGCTGCTGGGTGCCGCGCTGGGATTCTGTGCGCCATTGATGATGCGCAGGCTGCGTCCGCTGCCGGTGCGCATCCGTCGTCCCTGGGTAATCCTGCGCCTGATCCTGGTGGTCGGGCGCGATGTGCTGGTGTCCAACCTCGCCGTGGCCTGGAGCGTGCTCAATGCCGGTCGCCGCCCGCCTCGCTCGCAATTCATCAAGGTGCCGCTGGATTTGCGTGACGCCAACGGCCTGGCCGCGCTGTCGATGATCACCACGGTGGTGCCCGGTACAGTCTGGTCGGAGCTGGCGCTGGACCGCAGCATTCTGCTGTTGCACGTCTTCGACCTGGACGATGAGGCGCTGTTCATCCAGCACTTCAAGGCGACCTACGAACGTCCGCTGATGGAGATCTTCGAATGAGCCCCTTGCTGTCGAACGCGATCCTGCTGAGCCTGTTCTTCTTTTCCCTGGCGATGATCCTGACCCTGATCCGCCTGTTCAAGGGGCCGTCGGCCCAGGACCGGGTTCTGGCGCTGGACTACCTGTACATCGTCGCGATGCTGATGATGCTGGCGCTGGGTATACGTTATGCCAGTGACACCTACTTCGAGGCGGCGTTGCTGATCGCCCTGTTCGGTTTCGTCGGCTCGTTCGCCCTGGCGAAATTCCTGCTGCGTGGCGAGGTGATCGAATGAATACGCCATTGTCGTTGTGGGTGGAAATCCCGGTGGCGATCCTGCTGGTGCTCGGCAGTCTGTTTGCCTTGATCGGCGCCACGGGCCTGCTGCGCATGAAGGACTACTTCCAGCGCATGCACCCACCGGCCCTGGCCTCGACGCTCGGGACCTGGTGCGTGGCGCTGGCTTCGATCATCTATTTTTCGGCGCTCAAGTCCGCGCCGGTATTGCACGCCTGGCTGATTCCGATCCTGCTGGCGATTACCGTGCCGGTGACCACATTGCTGTTGGCCCGGGCGGCGCTGTTTCGCAAACGCATGGCCGGGGATGATGTGCCGGCTGAGGTGAGCAGCCGGCGGACGGAGAGCGGTAGTTAGACCAAGGATTTGTATTGACTGGACTGACCCCTTCGCGAGCAAGCCCGCTCCCACATTTTGAACTGTGTACGCAGATCAATTGTGGGAGCGGGCTTGCTCGCGAAGGCGATAGACCTGTCAATACATCACGACCGGCCTGTCTCAGACCCAGGCCACCGCCAACAACCCCGCCCCCAGCACCACACACAACGGCGAGTAAACCCAGGTGTCGAGCCGGGCAAATTTCGAGCCTTTGACCTCTTTGAAAAAACCCACCAGATCCGAATCGCCAATGGCCCGGGCAAACAGCAAGATCGCAATCGCACTGAGCACCCACTGCAACGACCAGTGATGCAAGGGTGGCAGGCACCAACCCACCCGCAAGCACACCAACACGGCAATCAACAGCAACAGCCCGGCCACCACCAGCGTGATCCAGCCTCGCGGTTTAAATGCCGGTCGCAGTTGCGCGCTGCCCACCTGCGGTACTTGCGGGACCGCCGCCACCGCCGCCCATTCGCCACCCAACGCCCAATACACATGCACCAGACTGATCGCGGCGAAGATCGTCACCAGCGATTGAGCCAACACCAGGGTCATGGTTCAGAGATCCTTGAAAGGGAAAGGAACTGAACATTGTAGGAGCTACCGCAGGCTGCGATGTTTTGATTTTGCATTTCCATGACAAAGATCAAAAGATCCCGACCTGCGGCAGCGCCTACAGGGTGGCGGAGACTTTATCCGCCACGTCCTTGGGCAGCCAGGCCCGCCAGACGTCCGGATGGGCCTTCATGAACGCCTCTGCCGCCTGGCGCGGCGGTGTATGTTTCTCGCTCATCTCGGCCAGGGCCTTGTTCAGCGGGTCGATCGGAAAGTCGACCTTGGCAAAGAACTCGGCAATCTGCGGATATTGCTTCTGGAAGGGGGTGGACACACCGATCGACAGCTTGGAGGCCAGGGAACGGGTCGGCTTGGGATTGGGGTTGTCGGCGTCGGTCAGGGTCTTCCAGGCTTCGGCGTCGAACGGTGGCTCTTCGAGTTGAATCAGCTTGAAGCGGCCGAGCAACGGCGTGGGCGACCAGTAGTAAAACAGCACCGGCTTGCCACGATGAATAGACGAACTGATCTCCGCATCCAGTGCCGCCCCCGAACCGCTGCGGAAGTTCACGTAGCTGTCGTCCAGCCCATACGCCTTGAGCTTCTGCTTGTTGACCACTTCCGAGGTCCAGCCGATAGGGCTGTTGAGGAAGCGTCCCTTGGTCGGGGCTTCCGGATCCTTGAACACGTCTTTGTAACGCGGCAGGTCGCTGACACTGCGCAGGTCCGGCGCCAGCGGCTTGATGCCCTTGGCCGGGTCGCCCTTGATCACATATTCCGGCACCCACCAGCCTTCGGTAGCCCCCTTGACCGTATCGCCGAGGCTGACGACCTTGCCTTCGGCTTCCGCCTTGACCCACACCGGGCTGCGACCGGCCCACTCTTCGCCAATGACCTGGATGTCATTGTTGGCCAGCGCGGTTTCCAGGGTGATGGTGGTGCCCGGCAACGTATCGGTCGGCAGCCCGTAGCCCTTCTCGACAATAATGCGCAGGACATCGGTTATCAGGCTGCCGCTTTCCCAGTTCAGGTCGGCAAAGTGGATCGGCGCCTGGGCGGCAGACACCGGGGCGGGTGTCGCCAGCAAACCGAAAGTGGCCAGGACCGCAGCCAGCAACCGTCGAAATCCGTTCATGCTTTTGCACCTCGTGCTGTTCACAGCAATAGCAGGGTGGCCTGGCAGTAGACCGCGAAGCCTCTGAATACTCAGTCCATTGACTGTAGTAGAGGTTCCTGCTTTCGAGGTGCATGGGTCAGTTTTCGCAGGTTTCCTGCAAACGCATCAGTTCTCGTCTGACCATGTTGGCGTAGGGTGCCGGTTGCAGTTGGTAAAGCTGTGACGCCACCCAATTCAGCCAGGCTCCTTGCAGAATGGTCTTCTGCCCGAACAGCCGCCGCGCTTCGTCTTGAGCACTGGCCAGGTTCTGTTCGTGGAAATCGGCGCGGGTCAGGATCATCACTCGCTGGCCTTGAAGGTCACCAGCTCACCCTTGCGCCACTTGGCCGCTTTGGCGGTCACGGCCTTGAGGGTCTTGGTCAGGCCTTCCTGCAACTGTTGATGGGCAGCGAACACCATCACCACGCTGTGACCTTCCTTGAACACGATCCCCTGACCGTCGGCCGTGGTCACGAAGGCGTAATCGCCTATTCCGTAGACCGTCAGCTTGATGTCGCGGAACCTGATGTCCAGCTTGCCACCTTCGCGGCTGGGCAGCACGGACGCGCTGAAATGATCGCCGACCTTGAGCTTGAGTCCGGGCTTGTCGTCCACCACCAGGGCTGACTCGGTATCGATTTCGGCAATGTAAATGCCTTCTGCGTTCTGTTCGGTGATGTAAACGAAACGTGATTGAAACTGCTTGACCAGCTTTGCGCGCAAATCACCCAGCACGAACAAAGCATGCATATCGAGATTACTTACTGCCAAGGAAACATCCCCACATCTGAATAATGGTGCCGTGCGCGAAAAATGAACGCACAGCCAAAAAAGCGGCAATGCCGAAGGTGTAGCCAAAGAACCCGGGTTGAAGTCCTGAATGAGCAGTGCACTCATTCATCACGAAGCTTGAGAAGACTACTGGAACGTCACTCACGTCGTCCTGACTGGCGTTCGTCACAGGTTGAAGGAAAACACCCTTCCTGCTGCCAGAAAATTATGGACTATCAACTTCGGGGAAAAATCTCATCAAGAAAAAAACTTTTCCTACATATCGTCCGCAAAAAATTGCTTTAGATAAACGTCATTCACCCACCAGTGGGGGTGATTCTAGAGCAGCGATGCTCTTGGAGACTAGCCAAAACGACGTACATACGTCGGTAAACAATGAAAAGGACTTCATATGTGCACGCTGACACACTTTGCCTATCCCTTGGTGCCTGGCTCGAAAACAGCACCAACCCCGCACCCGACACGGTTCTGCCTCCATGAACCGGCTCCCGATGCCCCGACCCGCCCGCGATTTCAGGTGGTAATGGCGGGCATTGCCTTCTTTCACATCAAGGATATTTCTACAGGCTGCGTAAGAGGTTTCCGAGCCAATCATAACGAAGCCTGTGCCCTCGCCCGGTTTCTTGAATCACACGGTTGACTTGCCCACCGCACTCGCTTCCATCGACGTTTCGTCTGCCCGTCGACTTATCTCAGCCGTCGACGGGCAACTACTGCCATACTGCCCGCCCAATAAAACGGATCCGCAGAAAATCGGGTGCGTTGACAACAACAATGTATTTCCAAGGGAAGTCTGCAACGTGACGGAATTTGATATCGGCGAGTTTTTTATCCGGGGTGAAGCCAGAGAAGTCGAAGGTGAATTCCAGGCCGTGATTGTCATGCGGGCCAAACCACCGCTCAAGACCGTGACGTATCACCAGGTCGAAAAGGATCGCTGGTTCAAAACCCCGGATGTCGCCGCCATCGCGGCCCAGGAATCGGCCAGGGAACTCAAGGCCGCGGTCGATGCGGGCGCATTGAAAGCCTGATGGTCGGGTTGGCGGTCTATGCTCATTGTTGCACTTGAACATTGCGATCGAACTCCACCGGTGCGGCGCCCTCGAATCCAGGGTGCGCCTCGTCCCTCGACCCGACCGATGACCTGCAAGGAGATGAAGATGGAATCACCGACCCATGACTTGAAAGGCCTGTTCGACCAGCTCGGCCTGGACTCCAGCCAGAAAGCGATCGACGACTTCATTGCCGGCCATTCCCTGCCTGACGACAAGAAACTCATCGACGCCGAGTTCTGGTCACCGCAACAGGCCGGCTTCCTCAAGGAACAACTGCGCGAAGACGCTGACTGGGCGCGGGTGGTCGACGACCTGAACCTGCGCATGCACCAGACCCACTGACAACTTCAATGCAGGCTGCCAGGACTTTCGGCGCTCAATTGCGCCAGCCAGGCAGCCTTGCACTCCTCCGCTTCGTCGCGACTGGAGAACGCCGTGCCCCGGCGCTCGCCATTGAGCAACACTACCCAGCAAACCTTGCGTCCCATGGAACGAAGACTGGCAGGTACTCCGCTGCCGATCATGACCGCGACATCAACTTTGCCTTGCATGCTGCCCCCGAACTTCATTAGCAACCTAATTAGTAGGTATGTTAATTAGTTTTCCAACGAGGAAACAGCAAAATCCTGCACAGGTTAATTGCAGAACTTGCAACAATCACCCGGCAGCACGGCGTTTCTAGCGCGGTTTTTCCGGTTTGTAACCCAGGCGCAAACCACCCCAATGCCGGCCCTTGAGCATGATCGGCACCGAAAGATCGTGCATCAACTCTCCGGTATCACGCGTATAGGTTTGCAGCAGCACGGCCTTCTGATGGCTGCCGCAGCGGATCCCGGTGCGGTCAGCGAATTTGCGTTTGGTCCGGTTCTGCAAGGCATCGACCTGCGCGTCCCCCGTCAGCGGCTGGCTGAACACCTTGTTATGGGTCGGCACATAACCCTGTTGGGTGCAGGCGATGGCGAACACCAATCCTTCGTGACGCGGTAACAACGGTTCTTGAATCGCTGGCAAAACCTGATCGGTGTAACGGTCGAAACGCGTCTGGTACTTGGCCGGGCTGGTATTGGGGATGACCTGGTAATTACGGTCGAACAGATCGTCGAGACTGATTCGACCGGCATCGATATCCGCTTCGAAACGCGCTGCAATCTGGCTCGCGGCGTCTCGGGCCAGGTCATAGATCCGCTGGTGATAGTCATCCAGCCCCACTTCGGCAAGACGCTCACTGATGGTTTCGGCTTGCCCTTCCATTTGCACCGCCGCATGGGCCAGGCGCTGAGTCTGCTGGTCGCTGACCACCAGATCGCTGCGCATCTGTTCGATGGCGTGAAACAGGCTGTCGAGTTGTTCGCGGTTGGTGTCTGCCCCTTGGGCGATCTCCCCGACCTGGGACTCGACACTGGCCGCCAGACGGGCAATGTTCTCCAGATGTTGCCCCGTTCGCTCTACCTGCTCCACACCGGAGTCAAGGTCGCTGGACAGTTGGCGGATCTGCTCCACCACCTGCGCCGTGCGATGCTGGATGTCGGCCACCATCTCGCCCACCTCCCCCGTGGCGGTCGCCGTGCGTGCGGCGAGTCCGCGAACCTCGTCGGCCACCACTGCAAACCCGCGACCGTGCTCCCCTGCCCGCGCCGCTTCTATCGCAGCGTTCAATGCCAGCAGATTGGTCTGGCTGGCGATGGATTGAATCACCAGGGTCACCCGCTGGATATCGTCGCTGCGCAGGCTCAAGGCTTCGATCAGTTCACGGCTGTTGCTGGCGCGCTGGCTGAGCTGATGCATGCGCGAAATGGACTCGATCAATTCCGTACGCCCGACCACTCCGCTTTGATGAGCCTCGCTGGCGGCACTAAGCGCCTGGCGACTGAGCGTCGAGGTGGCCTGTTCGGTGGTGATCATGACCTCGGCATTGCTGACGATCTGTGCCGCCGACGTGAGCTGCGATTGCAGTTTGTCCGCCAGTTGCCGAACCGAAAACGCCACACCGGCGGCCGACAGTGCGTTATGGCTGGTGGTGCAGGAAAGATCGCGAGTCAACGCGCCGATGGCATCGGGGTTGTCGGGGCAAGCCGCCTGCGGGTTCGCGCGCGAACGCAGACGAGGCAGCCAGACAATCAATACGGCCAGGGGCAGGCCAAGGTAGAGCGACCCGTCGCCCAGTGTCATGCCACTTAACAACAGCATCAGGGCGATGCTTTGCAGCGTTGGCGTCAGCCAGCGGTTTTTCGGCAACAGCACGGGTGCGGGCACTGCCGCAACCAGAGACCCGTCTTGCGTCATCATCGTCACCCCGTAAAGCTTCTAATTGTTGTCTTCGCATTAAACGCCACCATAAAGCCATTATCCATGAGCCTTTAGTCGCGAACGTTGCAGCAGATCAATAGAAGAACCGGGAAATCGAAGACGGCAGAAAACAAAGATCGCAGCCTGCAACAGCGCCCTACTTCAATTGCGCAGGAGCTGCCGCAGGCTGCGATCTTTTCAAGGCAGCCCGGATTAACGGGGCTGCCCCACAGAATCAGGCCTGACGCTGGTGCTTGTCGATTTGCTCGTGACGTTCCTGAGCTTCGATGCAGTACTTGGTGGTCGGGCTGATCAGCAGGCGCTTGAGGCCAATCGGCTCGCCGCTGTCGTCGCACCAGCCGAAGCTATCTTCCTTGATACGCTCAAGGGCTTGTTCCAACTGAGGCAGCATGCGCTGATCGCGATCGATCGCATTCACCAGCCAGGTGCGCTCTTCTTCGACCGAAGCCGCGTCTGCCGGATCGGCCGGGGTGTCCAGGCTTTCGATGGCGATGCGGTTCTGTTCGATGCGCTCATGGGTTTCGACTTTCATGTTCTGCAACAGCTCGGAGAAAAAAGCATGTTGCTCGGCATTCATGTAGTCATCCGCCGGCATGGCCAGCAACTTGTCCTTTGTCATTGATATCTCTATAAAAAAACGTGCATTAAGGCGAATAAGGGAGCGTTCCGGCAGGCCTGGGCAGGCCATCGGAAAGGCGCCGTTTGTTCCAAGCGCCACCCGGCACTCAATTTACGAGGGGCGGCAGTCTAAGGCCGACTTGAGGCCTCAGCAACTGAAAAGACAGCGAATTTGTCCGACAAAGCCCTGAAAATGCTCTACGGCAGGCTTTGAGGCGGTAATCGGAGTGCGTTTATAGCAAGAAATTCAATCGAGCGGCTGTATATAGATGACAAACGGCCTGGACCGGGCATTTTTCACTGTCATTTGCAGGGCTGCGAACCTCAGCTAAGGTTGTCCCTCCCGAAATGGCCATATAAAGGAAAGGACCATGAAGCTGATCGGTATGCTGGATTCGCCCTACGTACGGCGCGCCGCCATTTCTGCCAAATGCCTGGGAGTCTCGCTGGAACATCAGTCGGTCTCGGTGTTCCGCCACTTCGAACAATTCCAGCAGATCAACCCGGTGGTCAAGGCGCCCACCCTGGTGCTGGATGACGGTGAAGTGTTGATGGATTCGACGCTGATCATCGACTACCTGGAAACCCTGGCCAACAAAAGCCTGATGCCCGTCGAACCGGGCCGGCGCCTGCGCGCGTTGCGCCTGATCGGCCTGGCCCTGGCCGCCTGCGAAAAATCCGTGCAGCTTTACTACGAGCGCAACCTGCGGCCAGCGGAGATTCAATTCGAACCCTGGGTGCAGCGGGTCGAAGGACAGCTGACGGCGGCCTATTCAGCGCTGGAGCGGGAGCTGGAAAAGCAGCCGCTGAAGACTGACGGTCCGATTGAGCAGGACGGCATCACGCTGGCGGTGGCCTGGAGCTTCACCAATCTGGTGGTGCCGGACCAGGTGAGTGCGGCGCAGTTTCCGCGGATCGCAGCGTTCACGAAGTATGCCGAGGAACTAGAGGTGTTTGTCAGTACGCCGATTGACTGACAGATTCGTTTTGCCTGATCTGCCGTCATCGCGAGCAAGCTCGCTCCCACAGTAATTTTCGTCGTACGCGGGCTTTGTGTTCGACATCAATCCGTTGTGGGAGCGAGCTTGCTCGTGATGGCGTCGTGTCAGTCGACTCATGAATTGCCTGTCAGCCCGCTATCGCGAGCTAGATGAAAGTTAATTTATTAAGTCGCGGGCAATTCTTGGCAAAATGCTCGCAACTTCGTATTGAACTGCTTATCAGGCCAGCCCTATGACCCGCATCTTGACCATCGAAGACGACGCCGTGACCGCCCGGGAGATTGTCGCCGAACTGAGTAGCCACGGCCTGGACGTCGACTGGGTCGACAATGGCCGCGAAGGGCTGGAGCGTGCGGTCAGCGGCAACTACGACCTGATCACCCTCGACCGCATGTTGCCCGAGCTCGATGGCCTGGCGATCGTCACCACGCTGCGGACCATGGGTGTGGCCACGCCGATCCTGATGATCAGCGCGCTGTCCGACGTCGATGAGCGCGTGCGCGGCCTGCGCGCCGGCGGCGACGACTACCTGACCAAACCCTTCGCCACCGATGAAATGGCCGCCCGGGTTGAAGTCCTGCTGCGCCGGCAGAACACCGTGACCGCCCAGGCCACCACTTTGCGGGTGGCGGATCTGGAACTGAACCTGATCAGCCACGAAGCCAGTCGCGACGGTCAGCTGCTGACGCTGCTGCCCACCGAGTACAAACTGCTGGAATTCCTGATGCGCAACACCGGGCAAATCCTCTCGCGGATGATGATTTTCGAAGAGGTCTGGGGTTACCACTTCGATCCCGGCACCAACCTGATCGACGTACACATCGGCCGTCTGCGCAAGAAGATCGACCCGCCTGGCAATGCCCCACTGATTCGGACCGTGCGAGGCTCGGGTTATGTCATTGCCGAACCCGTCTAAAGGCTGGCGCTCTTCCAGCAGCCGTCTGCTGGCGCTCTACAGTTCGCTGTTTGTGATCTGGAGCGGGATTCTCATGGGGGTCATGTACTACGAGGTTTCCGCTTACCTGGACAACCTGGCCAAGCATTCGCTGATGCAACGCCAGCACCTGTTTTCACGCTTCTCCGGCGAGCAACTGGTGGACGCCCTCGCCGTCAGCATGACCTTCGACATCCGCGGCATCGACGCCTACGGCTTGTTCGATGCCCGGCACCATTACCTCAGCGGCGCCCTGCGTTACATTCCGGACGGCTTGCCCCTCGATGGCAAGATCCACATGCTGCGCGATTGCGATGCCTCCGGCGACAGCGACGAGCAGACGCTGCCCGCCGACAGTTGTGACGCCGTGGCGACCCGCACCCTCGACGGCCGCTGGCTGGTACTGGTGCGCGACAACGGTTCGTTGTTTGCCGTGACCCGGATCATCCTTCACGCCTTGTTCTGGGGTGTGACCCTGACCATCGTGCCGGGCATCGTCGGCTGGTATTTGCTGCGCCGCCGCCCGTTGCGGCGCATTCGCGGGATTCAGGCCAGTGCCGAGGCCATCGTCGCCGGCGACCTGAGCCGGCGCTTGCCACTGTCCAATCGGCGTGACGAACTGGACATGCTCGCCGCCATCGTCAACGCCATGCTCGAACGCATCGAGCGCCTGATGAACGAGGTCAAGGGCGTGTGCGACAACATCGCCCATGACCTGCGCACGCCCCTGACCCGTCTGCGCGCGCAGCTTTACCGCATGCAGCAACAAGCCGGCGAAGGCTCGCCGCAGGCCATGCAACTGGACCTGGTGCTGGCCGAGGCCGATACGCTGATGGCACGTTTCCGAGGCTTGCTGCGGATCTCCGAGCTGGAAGATCGCCAGCGTCGCTCCGGTTTCGTCCAGGTGGACCCGGTGGCGTTGCTGCAAGAACTGCATGAGTTCTACCTGCCCCTGGCGGAAGACGACGACCTGGTGTTCCAACTTCATCTGCCCGCGTCATTGCCACCCCTTAATGGCGACCGCGCGCTGATGTTCGAAGCGGTGGCGAACCTGCTCAGCAACTCGATCAAATTCACCCCGCCCGGCGGCGCAGTGATCCTGCGAGGGATCAATGATGGCGGGCACACGCGAATCGAAGTACTCGACTCTGGCCCGGGCATTCCCGAAGCGGAACGTGAAGCGGTGTTCCAGCGCTTCTATCGCGCCGAGGCGGGCAATCACAAAAGCGGCTTCGGGCTGGGGCTATCCATCGTCGCGGCGATTGTCAGTCTGCACGGGTTTACCCTGGAGGTGGGCAGCAGCGAACTGGGTGGCGCGCGGCTGGTGCTTGATTGTCGGGAGAGTCTGATTCCTCAAGCCTAGTGTTCATCTGAAGAGCAAAACAGATCTCCTGTGGGAGCGAGCCTGCTCGCGATGGCGGTACCTGTTTAAAGCACATGTTTAACGGCTGTCAGCGTAACTTGATGAAAGCTACAACGCCTTGCGTCATTGCCTACGGGTACGCCAGAATCCGCCGGCTTACGCGTCTTGAGTCCGGGCATTATCGTTAGCCGGTCGCTGAAAAACAGCGATCGGGTTTGGTAGCCCGGAGTACTGCGCGTAGCGCCACTTCAAGCAGTTGCTGCTTTTATGGTTGTCATGCGCAGGGCCTCTTCGGGGGCGCCGGTTCCAGTACTCCGGTCTACCAACCTGTGCATGGCCACCGCCCTTCGTTTGGTAGCGAAAGTGATGGCTCCAATTTTACAGTACTGGAGTTCTATCGATGATCAAGCCCACACCCAATCCCCCGGTAACAGATCCCGCCTCCCCTTACGAAAGCCCCGACTCAAAGCAATTCCACGAAGCCGCCGAACGCACCCTCAATCACTACCTCAACCCCGCCGCCAACATCATGGCCACGCCCCACAAACCGTCCACGATGTTCACCATCAACCCCGACATCGACACCGAAACCCTGCTGGCCCACGCCTGCGAGTCGCTGGCCTCAGCCAATGTGATGACCAACAATCTGGCGGGTTTTCTTGAGGGCTCGCACCGCAACACGCTGCTGGGTATTGCCCAAGTCATTATGCTGGGTGAGTTGGTGGTGAACCGGGCGCTGGATCGACTTGATCCGCCTGAGTAAAGCTCCGTACGTGTGGGAGCGAGCTTGCTCGCGATGGCGGCAGCACATCCAACATTTAAGTGACTGACACACCGCTATCGCGAGCAGGCTCGCTCCTACAGGGTTTGGTGCTTTACTGAAAAAACCCAACCCCACCGAGCCATCACCATGAACCGCAACGACCTGCGCCGCGTGGACATGAACCTGCTGGTGATATTCGAAACCCTGATGTTCGAGAAGAACCTGACCCGGGCTGGGGAAAAGTTGTTCCTCGGCCAGCCTGCCGTCAGCGCATCGCTGGCAAAATTGCGCGATCTGTTCGACGATCCGTTGCTGGTGCGCAATGGACGCACCCTGGAGCCGACGCTGCGGGCATTGCAGATTCTCAAGGAATTGCAGCCGGCAATGGACACCATTTCCGGGGCGGTCAGCCGGGCCAAGGATTTCGAGCCCTCCACCAGCCGCGATGTGTTTCGTATCGGACTGTCCGACGACGCCGAATTCGGACTGTTTCCGCCACTGCTCAAGCAGATACGCGAGGAGGCGCAGAACGTGGTCGTGGTGGTGCGCCGAGTGAATTTCCTGCTGATGCCGTCGATGCTGGCCAGTGGCGAGATTTCCGTCGGCATCAGCTACACCACGGAATTGCCGGCCAACGCCAAGCGCAAGAAATTGCGCGACTTGAGCGTGAAGATCCTGCGCGGCGATGATCGTCCTGGCCCGTTGACCCTGGACGAGTTCTGCGAACGCCCTCACGCGCTGGTTTCGTTTTCCGGGGATCTGAGCGGCGCCATCGACAATGACCTGGCGCGGATCGGCCGTTCGCGCCGGGTGGTGCTGGCGGTGTCACAGTTCGCGGGGTTGCGGGCCTTGCTGGCGGGCACCGACATGCTCGCCACCGTGCCGGATTACGCGGCCAATGCGTTGATCGAAGGCAGCAGTCAGTTACGGGCGGACGATGCACCGTTTGATATCAACCTGTCCGAACTGTCGATGGTCTGGAACGGGGTCAACGATAACGATCCGGCAGAACGCTGGTTGCGCTCGAAAATTGCACAGCACATGGCGGCGCCACTATCGGGGCATTGATCGACTGCAGGAGCACCGGCTCGGACTCGCGCAGGTACACCGGCATGTCGGTCACCGGTGGCATGGCCGGAATCTCGAAGTACATCTGCACCACCCAGCCACGGTGATAGCTGGCGTGGTTGACCACGTGCATCAGCATCGCGCCGGCGCTCATGGTGCCGCTTTCGCCTGAGACAAAGGTGAATTCCAGGGGCTTGTCCAGGGAGGCATCGGTTTGCCGGGCACTCCAGTCGCAGTACCAGCGATCGATGTTTTTTTGCGCCATGCGCAGTTCGGACAGATCGGCATGCAGCAGGTCGTGTGAAGTCTTGAAGCCAGGCCCCCGGCCTTCGAGGTGCGCCTGCCAGATGCAATCGACCACGTACACGTGATTGAGGGTGCCAATCATGTTTTTGAACACCGACACCCGTTCTTTTTTGACTTCGCCCGGAGGGAGCGCCGCGAGGCTGTCAAAGAGGCGCTGATTGGCCCAGCGCTTGTAATCGGCCAGCAGGCAGGCAGTGCGTACGGTGATCATCAGAGTTCTCCGATGGCAGTAAGCGCACCCTCTAGCATAGACCCGATGGCCACAAAGCAGCGCCAGCCCTGATCATCGGTCGTCCAGGTGTTTCACCACCAACTCGGCGAGCGCCAGGCAACTGGTCAGCCCCGGTGACTCGATGCCGAACAGATTCACCAGCCCCGGCACGCCATGTTCGGCGCGAGCGCTGATGAGAAAGTCGGCGCTCGGCTCTGTCGGCCCGCTGATTTTCGGGCGAATGCCGCTGTAGGCCGGTTGCAGGCTGTTGTCCGGCAACCCCGGCCAATAACGGCGGATCGCCTGATAAAACCCCTCGGCCCGATTGGGCTCGACGCGGTAATCAATGTGCTCGACCCATTCAACATCCGGCCCGAAGCGCGCCTGCCCGCCCAGGTCCAGGGTCATGTGCACACCCAGTCCGGCGCTCTGCGGGGCCGGATACACCAGGTGGCGAAACGGCGCCCGGCCGCTGAAACTGAAATAACTGCCCTTGCACAAATGCGCCCGGGGAATGAATGCCCCTGGCAGTCCGACGATGCTGCTCGCCACCTCGGGAGCGGACAGCCCCGCGCAGTTGATCAGTTCGCGGCAGCACAGTGTCATGGGTTGACTGCCGCCCATGTGCAGCTCGAAACCCTGTTCGATGCAACGGGCAGACAGCAGCGGCGTGTGCAAGGCCAGCGTGGCGCCGAACCTCTGGGCATCGCCCTGGAGCGCCAGCATCAGCCCGTGGGAGTCGACAATGCCGGTAGACGGCGACCACAGCGCCGCGACGCAGGACAACGCCGGTTCAAGCTCCCGGGCCTGCGGGCCATCCAGCCATTGCAGGTCATCGACACCATTGGCACGCCCCTGCTGCAACAGGCACTGCAAAGCCGCGTGCTGCTGCTCGTCGGTGGCCACTATCAGCTTGCCCACGCGCCGGTAATCGACGCCGTGCTCATCGCAATAGGCGTAGAGACGCTGCTTACCCTCCACGCACAGCCGCGCCTTGAGGCTGCCGTCCGGGTAATAGATGCCGGCGTGAATCACTTCTGAATTACGCGAACTGATGCCCGTGCCGATCCCCTCACTCGCCTCGACCACCAGCACTTCCCGCCCGCTCCTGGCCAGGGCCCTGGCCACCGCCAGGCCGACCACGCCGGCCCCGATCACCACGCTTTGAATATCGACGTTCAACGACCCTGCCTCCCTCTCACCCCGTTCCTCGCTAATGCCAGGGAACTCTCGGCGACCGTCACGCATCCTAAACTATGTGGTACTTACCTTATGCTTCATGCTGTCGGAGGACACCGTCATGCGCCGCATATTTATCATTTCTTCCCTGGTACTTTGTTTACCCTTCGGCTCGGCTCTGGCCGATGTGGATGCGGGTGACGTCGCCACTTCCGCCGGGGTTTCCGCCTCGCTGTACTCGACGTTCAAAGACGACAAACTCATGATTCCCGCCCGGGATGACGCTTCCAGCTTCGTCGCCAGCGGCGGTGCGATTCGTGGTGCTTACCTGGAGGCACTGTTGAAAAAGGTCCGTCAGGACAATCCCGCCCTCAACAATGCAAGCGACGAAGACCTGGCCCGCGCCATTCTCGTCCAGGACGGCGTTGCCACCGATCACTGAAGATCGTCATCGCCAGCGGTGGGGCTTGTGACACCGGGATAGCGTTTCCAGCCCTACCTGGCGTGCGTGCCAGTGGACAAACGTGCCCACCCGGCCACGATTTGGGCGTTGATACTCACCCCGCCGCACACCACGATCACCACGTCATTGGCGTCGGCAATCGCCGGGTGATCCAGGTAGGCAATCGCCAATGAAACCCCGCACGCAGGTTCGACCAGCTGACGCAAATCATTGGCGTAACGCACCACGCCCATGATCGCCTCATCATCACTGAGCACCACGCACTCATGGGGGAATTCGCCGATGTGCTTGACCGGCCAGGTGGCCACTTGTGCGGCGCCCAGGGACGTGGCGACAGTGTCGATTTTCGGCAGTCTGACCGGATGCCCGGCCGCCACCGCCGCGGCGAATGATGCCGCGCCTTCGGTTTCGCAGGCAACGATGCGGCAATCGGTGCGCCGATGACGAATCAGGCCGGTGAGCAGCCCCGCCAGCAAGCCACCGCCGCCCACCGATGTCACCAGCACATCCACCGGCGGGCAGTCTTCAAGGATTTCATCGACCATGGTGCTGTGCCCTTCCCACAACACCGGGTGGTCGAAGGCCGGCACGAATTCAGTGCGCGGGTCCTGGGCGAGTTCCCGCGCCCGTTGATTGGCTTCGTCCCAGACCTTGCCGTGCACGATCACCTCGGCGCCGGTATTGCTGATCCGCGCCCGGGTGCTCTGAGGGGTGGTATGCGGCACCACGATGCATGCCTTGAGCCCCAGGCATGCAGCGGCCATGGCCGTGGCCAGTCCCGCGTTACCGCCGGAGGGACAGACCACCTTGCGCTTGCCCTGCTGCGCCGCCCGGCTGCACAGCAAGCCAATGCCGCGTATTTTGAACGAGCCGCCAGGTTGCAGGTTTTCCAGTTTCAGCCAGATGCGGCGGGTCGGGGTCGACAGGCCAGGGTGCAGGATCAAAGGCGTGCGGATGTGAAGCATATGGGCTCCTGTTACACGCCACCGGCTCGTCGAGCTTGCACGAGTCGGTGGTGAACGGTCCTCTCTCCCAAGCTTAGTTCACCCGGCCTCGGGGCGACCGCCTCAGCGATAGCGCGGCGCCGCCACGGAGTTGCCAAACAACCCGGACAGCGTCTGCCGCTGGGCTTCGTAACGGTCCCACTGGCTGGCATCGTGCAGGCCGGGAATGGTCACCACTTCGCCGGCCGCCAGGCCAACGAGCGCGGCATCGACCATGTCTTCGGCCGACATCACGATTTCCTGCGGCAGGTTTTCCACCGGGTTGCCGGCCTCGCTCCAGAAATCAGTGGCGGTTGCCCCCGGCAACACAGCCTGGATGCGCACGCCTTTGTCCGCCAGTTCATGCTGCATCGACTGGCTCAGGCTCAAGACGAACGCCTTGGTACCGCCGTACACGCCGTTGAGGATTTCCGGCGCGATGGCGACGATGGAGGCGATATTGATCACGGTGCCAGTGCCCCGGGCGACGAAGCCCGGCACCACGGCATACGCCAGGCGCATCAATGCTGTCACGTTGAGGTTGATCATCGCTTCCATGTCGTCCACGGGACTTCCTAGCAGCGACATGACGCCACCGACTCCGGCGTTGTTGACCAACAGGGTGATGCTGGCATCGCTGCGCAGGATCTGTTCGACCCGCAGCGAATCCGCCTTGTTCTTCAGGTCCGCGACAACCACTTCCACGGTGCGTCCGGTCTGGTCGCTCAAATGATTGGCCAGGGCATTGAGCCTGGCCCGGCTGCGGGCCACCAGGATCAGGTCGTAACCCTGCCGGGCGAGACGATCGGCATACACCGCGCCAATGCCCGAAGAAGCGCCGGTGATCAGTGCAGTACCTTTGGATGAGAGCGCCATGGTGCAATTCCTCTACGGTGAGGCGAGAGATTCGCCGGGTGCAGACCGTTATAAAGGGACTTACGACTGTCTCAAATGACGTTTAAAATACGTTTTTCGGACATGAGCATTTGAGGGCAGCCCCATGATCAACGTGGCGTTCGTGGTTTTCGAGGGTTTCCAGTCCATGGCGCTGGCCGCCATGCCGGTGTTCGAGTACGCCAATTTCAGTGCCGCAGAGACGCTGTATGACGTGCGCGTGCTGTCCGAAAACGGTCACACCCTGCGTGCCTCCGGCGGTTTGAGCGTCGGCACCGAGGCATTCGACGGGCGCGTGTTCGACACGGTGATCGTGGTCGGCGGCGACTCGATCATCGAACAGGCGCCCGAAGCCGTGCTGGATTACCTGCGGGCCAGTATCAATTCGGCACGCCGCACGGCGTCGATCTGCTCCGGGGCGTTCGTCATGGCCCAGGCCGGCTTGCTCGACGGACGGCGGGCCACCACCCACTGGGCCTACGCCCGGGAACTGCAGGCACGGTTTCCGGCGATCAAGGTCGAGCCTGATCGCATCTATGTGATCGACGGTTCGATCTGGACCTCCGCCGGCATGACGGCGGGCATCGACCTCGCCCTGGCCATGGTGGAAAAGGACCACGGCGCCGAGCTGGCCCGGGCCGTGGCGCAGAAACTGGTGATGTACCACCGCCGCGCCGGCGGCCAGTCGCAGCACTCGGCGCTGCTGGAGCTGGCGCCGAAATCCGATCGTATTCAAACCGTGCTCGGCTACGCCCGGGAACACCTCGCCCAGCCTCTTTCGGTGGAGCAACTGGCGCAAGTGGCCAACCTCAGCCCCCGGCAGTTCAGCCGGGCATTTCGCGCCGAAACCGGGCAATCCCCGGCCAAGGCCATCGAGAACCTGCGTCTGGAAGCGGCGCGACAGATGCTTGAGCGCGGACGCCTGACCCTCGACCAGATCGCCCAGGAAACCGGGTTCACAGACCGCCGTCGCATGCGCGAAACGTTCCTGCGGGTGTTCGGTCAACCGCCACAGGTGATTCGGCGCAATGCGAGAGCGGAGGAGTTTATGTAGGCGCCGGCTTGCTGGCGATTGCCTCTGAAGTCTGTGTCGTATCTTCAAACGCCTTCGCTGGCAAGCCAGCCCCTACAATGAAGGGAGGCACTTTCGCGTGTGAGGCACTTATGAAAATCTCGGCCAGACTGGCGTTTTTCGCCGTGGTCAGCACCCTCGCCTACCTTGGCTTGGCGATCTGGGGAATCGGTGGATTCGCGGCTTATTTCAGCCACGGTTCACTGCTCGTCATTGCCCTGGCCACCCTGGTCATGGCCGTCGTATCACTGTTCAGTGAGGTCAACCTGAGTTCGGGGGAACGCGAAGACCGGGCCAACCGCTGGGTCCTCCCGGCTTTCGGCGTAATCGGCGTGCTGAGCGGCTTTCTGCCGGCCTATACCGACCGCATCGATTTCTGGACCTTTGGCAGTGAAGGCGTGCGCTGGTTTGGGGCGCTGCTGTTCATCGTGGGCGGTGCGCTGCGGTTGTGGCCGGTGTTTGTGCTGGGCAAGCGCTTCAGTGGGCTGGTGGCCATTCAGTCGGGCCATCGACTGGTCACCGAGGGGATCTACCGCAACCTGCGCAACCCCAGTTATCTGGGGATGATGGTCATCGGCATCGGTTGGGCACTGGCCTTTCGTTCTGGTGTCGGGCTGATATTGGTGGCGCTGACGCTGATCCCGCTGATTGCGCGCATTCACTCGGAAGAGGCCTTGCTGAGGGCGCAGTTCGGCAGCGAATACGAGGCCTATTGCGCCCGCTCCTGGCGGTTGATCCCCGGGCTTTACTGACCGGAACACTGATCCCCTGTGGGAGCGGGCTTGCTCGCGAAGGCATAGTGTCAGTCGCTATCAATGTTGACTGATACGCCGCTTTCGCGAGCAAGTCGGATCGCCGCACCGCCGCTCCCACATTAGACGGCGTGCAGGCGCAGACCTGCGGCATCCACCAGAACCCGCACCGATTCATAACTTGCCAACGTCGCATGCGCAGTTTCAATGGGCTGCTCATGGGTCGCCGTGACGATCATCAAGTCCGCCCCCGCCGCTTCGGCCGCCAGAATCCCCACCGTGGCGTCCTCAAAAACCAGGCACTGCTCAGGCTCGACGCCCAAGCGCCGGGCCGCGAGTTTGTACCCCGCCGGATCGGGTTTGCCGACCGTGACGTCCTCGGCCGTAATCATGACGTCAGGCTCCGGTATCCCCGCCGCCGCCATCCGCCGCAACGCCAGTTCCCGCGGGGCGGAAGTGACGATGGCCCATTGGCCGGCTGGCAAGGACCGCAAGAATTTCGCCGCGCCAGCCACTTCCAGTACCCCGTCGACGTCGACGACTTCCGCTTCGGTAATCCACGCGGCTTCGGCCTCGGCATCCACCCCGGGCAAGTCCAGGCGCCTGATGGTGTCGATGGCGCGGGCACCGTGAATGGTCGGCAGGAAGCTGTCGACATCGACACCATGGCGCACGGCCCAAGTGGTCCAGACCCGCTCGGCGGCGGCAATGGACGTCAGGACGGTGCCGTCCATATCGAACAGAAAGGCTCGGTAAGTCGAGTTGAATACAGAGTGATCGGACAAGGAAAAGAACCTCGCAGGTGCCGGACGGATTTGCCCGGCAATGTAGCATCTGCGCGCTGGTCAGTTGAGTCGTTTGGACTTGAAGGTCTGGTCCACGCAATCGAGCAGCCCGCCAATCATCCAGGGTTTCTTGATGAACGAGACCGCGTGCCTCACGCCTGCGCTTTCAGGGGTTTCGAAACCGGACATGATCATGATCGGCTTGTCCGGCCAGCGATCGCCGAACTGGTTGGCCAGGTCCGCGCCGTTGAGCGTGCCGGGCATGGTGATGTCTGTCAGCAGCATGTGCACCTGTGGCGCATGCTGTTCCAGGTAGATCGCTGCCGCATCCGCGCTGATTTGCGGCTCGACGACAAAACCTTCCTCCTGAAGAATTTCACAGAGAAACTCCAGGATCAGCGGGTCGTCCTCAACCACCAGAATCAACCCGCCAGGAAGATCCCCACCCGCCGTCGGTACTCGACTCATGACCGTGCCGCTCCCTGATTGCCTCGATGATTTCGCGGGTTCTGATCCGCCACCTAAAAGGTATGAGCAGCGGAATCGGTGGAAATTCATTTTTGATACAGCAGATCGACAATAGGAAAACCTGTGGGAGCGAGCTTGCTCGCGATGGCGGCGTGCCAGTCAACAGGGATTCGACTGTCAGGCCCTCATCGCGAGCAAGCTCGCTCCCACAGGTTTTGTGTTGCCTTTGATTATTGCGACATGGCGTCTTTGCTCATGCTGTCCTTGGACATGGCATCTTTCTTCATCGCGTCCTTGGACATTGCATCCTTGGACATGCCGTCTTTGGACATGGCGTCCCTGGACATCGAATCGGTCTTCTTCATCGCATCCTTGGACATGGCGTCTTTGGACATCGAGTCCTTGCTCATGCTGTCCTTGCTCATGCTGCCGTTATCAACAGCAGTAGCGGCAAACACAGAGGCAGCACCAACGGCCAGGCACATGGACAGAACAACAGTGGTCAACTTTTTCATGATGGATCTCCTTGGAGCACGGGTTTGCGGACGGTGAATGTTTCGCACGTTCATCAGCTGCCACCGAACCAGTTGTAGCCCTGGTCTTCCCAGTAGCCGCCGCTGTAGGTGTTGCTGACGAAAATCGCCTGAATGTGTTTGGGGTTCTTGTAGCCAAGCTTGGTGGGCATGCGCAGCTTCATCGGGAAGCCGTATTCGCGCGGCAGCACCGCGCCGTCCCAGGTCAGCGCCAACAGGGTTTGCGCATGCAGCGCGGTGGCCATGTCGATGCTGGTGTAGTAGTCGTCGGCGCATTTGAAACCGACGTATTTGGCATCGGTGTCGGCGCCGATGCGCTTGAGGAAATCGCTGAAACGCACGCCGCCCCAACGCCCGATCGCGCTCCAGCCTTCGACGCAAATGTGCCGGGTGATCTGCTCGGTCTGGGCCATGGCCCTTAGCTCTTCGAGGAGCCAGCTGCGCTTGTCGGCGACCAAGCCGGTGACTTCCAGGCGATAGCCCTCCTCCTCCACCGTCGGCGCTTCGTCGATGCCGTAGAAGGCATTGAAGGGAAACGGCCGGGTGATCATCGATTCGGGATAGGTCGGCGCCATCGCGTTGGGGTTGAACAGCCAGCCCTGTACCCGGTCGTTGAAGCGCGACATGGACGACAGCGCAGTCTCAACACTGTCGTTGTCAGTGATGTTGCAGCCGGACAGCATCGCCACGCCGCCAAGGGTCAGGCCGCGCAACAGGAACGAGCGGCGCGAGCGGTCCTCGATCTGTGGCGCGAGGATCTTGCGGGCATCGGTGAGGATCGAATCCTCGTCCAGCCCGGCTACCTGAATGCGCTTTTTCATACCTGCTCCTTGTGGCCGACGATCATGGCCCACAGCGTTTTTGGAACCAGTGCGACCATCACCAGATGCACCGCCACGAAGGCCACCAGCAATGCCATGGCGAAGAAGTGCACACGGCGTGCGCCCTCGTAGCCGAACAGCAATTCACGCAACAGCGGAAACTGCACCGACTTCCACAACACCAGCCCGGAGAGCACCAGCAGGAGGATGTCGACCATCACGAACAGGTATGCAAAACGCTGCACCTGGTTGTAATGATTGAGGTCGGCGTGCCCGAGTTTTCCCCGCAAGGCGGCCCACAGGTCGTGCAACACGCCTTTGGGCGACACCGGGAAGAAACGCCGCTTCAGGCGCCCGCTGAACAGGTTGAAGGCCAGGTAAATCAGACCGTTGATCGCCAGGAACCACATCGCCGCGAAGTGCCATTGCAGCGCGCCTGCCAGCCAGCCGCCGAGGGTGATCGAATTGGGAAAGCTGAAATCGTAGAGCGGCGAGGCGTTATAGATGCGCCAACCGCTGGTGACCATCACCAGCACCGCCAGGGCGTTGAGCCAATGGGTCAGCCGCAGCCAGCGTGGATGGCTGGCCTTGGGTGAAGCAGTTGTCTGCGACATGTCCGGCTCCCGTTTGTTGTTCGTTGGAGCCGAGTATGGAAGCCGGAAGATCGCCAAATCCTCACGCAAAGTTAAATTAAACGTGATAACTCGCTCCTGACGAGCACCGGAAAACCTGTGGGAGCGAGCTTGCTCGCGATGGCGTCGTATCAGGCGATACAACTGTTGAATGACCCACCTCTATCGCGAGCAAGCTCGCTCCTACAGGGTTCTGTGGTGGTCCGTCGGTTGTGCAATTATGGTTAAATGCCGCCCCCGCAAATTGCCGACCCAGACCAATGAACACAGACGCCCTCTCCACCCTTCACGACCACTTGCTGACGGCACTGGCAACACCCCCCGCCGAAACCCGCCGCCTGTTCCACGGCCGTGGCCGCTGCTGGCCCGGGCTGGAGCAAGTGACCGTGGACTGGTTGCAGGGCGTCGTGCTGGTGGCGCTGTTCAAGGAACCGGAAGCTGAGCAACTGGAAGGCTTGAAGCAGTTGCTGATGGCGATCACCGAGTCAGCGCAATGGGCCCAGTCCGGCGCCCACACCCTGTTGCTGCAACATCGCTACCTGCTGCAAAGCACCACCGAGTGGCTGCTGGGGGACGTCATCGAGGAAATGACCATCACCGAGGGTGGCCTGAAGTACCGGGTGGACCTGGGCCGCAAACAGAACACCGGGCTGTTCCTCGACATGCGCTACGGCCGCGACTGGGTGCGGGCCAATGCCGAGGGCAAGCGGGTGTTGAACCTGTTCGCCTACACCTGCGGTTTTTCGGTGGCGGCCATCGAAGGCGGCGCGAGCCACGTGGTCAACCTCGACATGTCGAGCCCGGCCTTGAACCGTGGCCGTGACAACCACCGGCTCAACGGCCACGACATGAGCAAGGTCGGTTTCCTCGGCCACGACCTGTTCAAGTCCTGGGGCAAGGTGATTGGCAAAGGCCCGTACGACCTGGTGATCATCGACCCCCCATCGTTCCAGAAAGGCAGCTTCCTGCTGACCAAGGACTACCAGCGAGTGTTGCGCCGATTGCCGGAATTGCTCAGCCCCCAGGGTACCGTGCTGGCATGCATGAACGACCCGGCCTTCGGAGCTGATTTCCTGATCGATGGCGTGACACACGAGGCGCCAAGCCTGCGGTTCGAGCAACGGCTGGAGAATCCGCCGGAGTTTCCGGATACCGATCTCGAGTGTGGGTTGAAGGCGTTGGTGTTTCGGCAGTAACACCGAGTCATGCCCTTCGCGAGCAGGCTCGCTCCCACAATGGAATGCAGTTCACTGTGGAAGCGAGCCTGCTCGCGAAGGCAACGGTTTGGTCAACCGGACAATCCGGATTAACGCGGCTGCAACACCAGTGCAAACAACTCGCCATGCCCGTTCACGTTGAGCTTGTGATAGAGGTTGCGTCGATGCACTTTCACCGTCTCCGGGGAGATGCCCATTTGCTGGGCGATGGCCTTGCTGGAGAACCCCTGGAGAATCAGGCGCGCGGTTTCGATTTCCCGCAGGGTCAGGCGTGCGTCGAAGCGATCGAGCAAGGTCGCCAGATCGCCGGCCGGTGGTTCGGCGACCGGCCCTTCCAGTGGCAGCAAATCCAGGTGTCGGCGCATCGCCGCCAGCACCCAGTCACGCACGCACAGCAGACGGCCCTGCTCCTCGAGGCTGAAGCGTGTCGAACGCCCCAGGGACAGGCCGAGCACGGCGCCATCGACGTTGACCATGAACTGCAATTCGTCCCCACCGACCACGGTGCTGAAGTAACTCAAGTAGTACTCACTGTGCTGGAACTGGTCGGGGGCCACCGAATCAAGGCTGTGCAAGCCGTCGGCGATGCCGGCGCAAGCGGCTTGATAGAACGGATCAAGCAGGTACATGCCGGCGCGGTAGTCCGCCAGCTCTTCCTGCTCATCACTGTTGCCCTTGGCATCGAAGTCAATCAGCAGGCGCGGCACATGCCCCGGGCGCATCAGCGCCACCAGCGCGTTATCCAGCGGCACCAGCAAGCGCAGGGTATCGACCAGCGCACGCCAGAAACTGTCCTGCCCCACCGCCGTAAAGACCCGCGCCAGCCCCTGATGCACCGGCAACTCTTTCAACAACGCGTCCACGCACTACCCCTTTTGAGTAACCCATGATGGGAATGGGTGAAGGCCACCCCGGTCGATACGCTGCAAACTCCTGAATACCACCGGCCACAACAGGCCAGGAGTGCCGCATCATGAGTCGTCACCGCTTGTATTTCAATCTGGGGTTGGGCGCCTGTCTGGCGGTTTCGCTGTCGGCTTTTGCGGTCGAAGCCCCGACGGTGCACGTGTACAACTGGTACGACTACATCGGCCCCACCACCCTGCAGGACTTCAAGCGTGACACCGGGATTGCACCGGTCTACGACACCTTCGACAGCGCCGAAGTGCTCGAAGGCAAGTTGCTCACCAGCCGCAGCGGCTACGACGTGGTGGTGGCCAGCAACTTCAGTTTGCCCACGCTGATCAAGGCCGGCGCCCTCGCCCCCCTGCCCCGTGCGCAGATGCCGGACTACAAGAACATGGACACCGAACTGCTGGCGAAACTGGCCAACAACGATCCGGGCAACCAGTACGCCGTACCCTACCTGTGGGGCACCAACGGTATCGGCTACAACATCGACAAAGTGCGCGCGCTGCTGGGTGACAAGGCGCCGGTGGATTCCTGGGACCTGGTGTTCAGGGAAGAGAACCTGGCGAAACTCGGCGAATGCGGCGTGGCCATGCTCGACTCGCCGTCGGAGATGCTGCCGGTTGCCCTGCACTACCTCGGCCTGCCCCCCAACAGCACCAACCCCGAGGACTACAAGAAGGCCGAAGCGCTGCTGCTGAAACTGCGTCCGCACATCGCCTACTTCAACTCGTCGAAGTTCATCAGCGACCTGTCCAACGGCAACATCTGCGTGGCGGTGGGCTGGTCCGGCGCGATGCTCGAAGCCAAATCCACCGCCGAGCAGGCCGGCAACGGCGTGAAGATCGCCTACAGCTTGCCGAAGGAAGGCGCGCCGGTGTGGTTCGATACGCTGGTGCTGCTCAAGGACGCTCCGCACCCGGAACAAGGCATGGCCTTCATCGACTACCTGATGCGCGCCGAAGTCATCGCCCCGGTCAGTGACCACCTCAACTACCCCAACGGCAACCGCAGCGCCACCACGCTGGTGGCCGAAGCGACCCGCAGCAACCCGGCCGTCTATCCGCCCGCCGAAGCCATGGCCACCTTGTTCACCCTCCAGCCACTGCCACCCGCTACCGAGCGCGTGCGCACGCGGATCTGGAGCAAGGTCAAAAACGGTCAATAAACACACCGCATGTCCCTGTGGGAGCGGGCTTGCTCGCGAAAGCGGTGGATCAGCAAAAATTGATAGCGACTGACACTACGTCTTCGCGAGCAAGCCCGCTCCCACATTGGGATTGTGGTGCCCGGAACATCCCTTTTTCTGCCACGAATCGAAGATGAGAAAAACCATGAAACCACGCGCCCGCGACCTGAATATCCCGATCGGCCAACTGCAACCCGGTCCGCTCAATGCCATCACCGACGTCCCCGGCGTACGGGTCGGCCACAGCGACGTACGAGGCCGCACGGCCAATGGCCGCGACATCCTCACTGGCGTCACCGTCATCGAACCGCGCGCCGGTTCCACCAGTCAGCAACCCTGCTTTGCCGGCGTGCATGTGCTCAACGGCAACGGCGATGCCACGGGGCTGGAGTGGATACGCGAGGCAGGCTTGCTGACCAGCCCCATCGCCTTCACCAACACCCACAGCCTGGGCGTGGTGCGCGACGCGCTGATCGTGCTCGACCGCGAGCAGCAGCCGGATGACGGGCGCCTCTACTGGAATATGCCAGTGGTGCTGGAAACCTTCGACGGCCTGCTCAACGACATCAACGGTTTTCACGTGAAACCTGAACACGTGGCACAGGCTGTACATTCGGCGGTGGGCGGCCCGGTGGCCGAAGGCAATGTCGGCGGTGGCAGCGGCATGATCTGCCACGAATTCAAGGGCGGCATCGGCACCGCGTCGCGCCGCTTGAACAGTGCCCAGGGCGGCTGGACGGTGGGGGCGATTGTCCAGGCCAACCACGGCATTCGCAATGAGTTGCGCGTCGATGGCTACCCGGTCGGGCGCTACATGGAACAGGTCGATTCGCCGTTCCTCAAGGCCTCGTTGCCCCATCCGGGCATGGGTTCGATCGTGGTCTGCCTGGCCACCGATGCGCCGTTGCTGCCGCACCAGTGCACACGCCTGGCCCAGCGCGCCAGCCTCGGCCTGGCCCGCACCGGCGGCGGCAATGAAGACCACAGCGGCGACATCTTCATCGCCTTCGCCACCGGTAACGATCACGTGCCACCGGCTGCCTACGAGAGCAAGAAAGCTCCGACCACCCACAACCTGAGCATGGTCAACAACGACCACATCAGCGAGCTGTTCCTGGCCGCCACCGAAGCCGTGGAAGAAGCCATCATCAATGCCCTGCTCGCCGCCGACACCGCCGAAGGCAACGGGCATGGGGTGCAGGGGCTGGATGCCGAAACCTTGCTCAAGGCGTTGCGCCGCGCCGGCTGGCCGGGGGATGCGACTAGCGGTACTTGAGTGAAACACTCGGTCTTTTTAGGATGAACTTACGCAGCCGCTTGCTTGCGCAAGCCGCTGCGTAGGTGGTGAGTGAACTGAACCCCTACCAAGCTCACCACTTGTTTCATGCGCATCTTGAGCCTCACGGCTCCACTTCCTCCCCATCAAGAGCTTTGAGGCTCTTTTTTTACCTCTGCAAACCAACACTGTTCATTGTGGGAGCGAGCTTGCTCCCACAGGGGGATCTGTGGGGGTTCAGGAGAGTGCGATCAGACCAGGCGCAATCGAGGGCCAGCGGCCGGCACCGCATCGTCACCCAACCGCCCCCGCACAAACGCCTGGGCCTTGCGCGTCAGCTGGTCCAGATGCCGGTCGCGCTGTTTTTCCGCGTCGGTCATGGCCCGCTTGCCATGCTTTTGCAGCAGGTAGGTATGAATCTGCCGCACTTCCAGCGAGCTGTAGATCGACGCCACATCCAGCAGCGCCATCAAGCCAGCGGTAGCGTGGTCGCGAGTGTTCATCAACACCTGGGTCGCACGCACGCCCACCACCTCAAAGCCCATCGCCTCGAAATACGGCACCTTGGCCACCGAGCAGGTCAGCTCGGCATGGGGGTAGCGACCGACCATTTCCCGCAGCATCCGCCGGGCCACGCCCTGGCGCCGATACTCGGCCTGCACTGCCATGTACGCCACGCCGCAGGCCTCGGGGTCGTCCTGCACCGGCAGGTACAGCACAAAGCCCGTCACCTTTTGCGGGTCGTCTTCGTCCGTGGCGACGATCAACTCCACGGCAATGCCTTTTTCACCGTTCAGCGCTTCCAGATACAGGTGCACCTCATAGCCGATCGCGTATTGATAGAGGTTGTACAGCAGGTTGCTGGGCGGGATCGCGACCATGCTGATGTCGGTCAGGTTGTCGACCACCATCTGCAGGATCTGGCTATTGATGTGCTCGGGGCACGGGGTTTTGAAATGGCTGATCAGGGGCATTGCGGTGACAGGCTCCGGGAGGCAAGGGCCGCCTATCATAGCGCGCCCGGCACGTCCGGTCCGAAGGTGATGGACAGACATCCACCCTCCTTGAGCCATGCGCATCATTTTCAAGGCCGACAACAGTGAGTCCGGCACACATTGTGCTGGATGAACTTGCCTCTTCGCGATCAGGCCTGCTCCTTCAGGGGACAGCGGTATTGCCCACACCTCAATCTGCTGTGGGAGCTCGCCTGCTCGCGAAAGCGGTTACCACCACACCGACCTCGGGTATGAACGGGGGAGAACGGGTGGGTGAAAGCCCCCAACGTTGAGGATTCCCACCTACTGCGCCATCAGGACCAAAACCCAAACCGCCAGCCTTTTGATATCAAACAGTTTTTTGTTTCCCCCAAATTTCCCCGCGACTGGCACACCTATTGCGTCCAGCGTTTTGCGAACGTCAGCCACACCGACGCGTCCCGAGGAAAAAAGATGAAAAACAAAACTGACCTCAAATCGCTCGGCTTTTTCAGCAAACCGGGCATCGCCGCTGTGATGCTGATCAACGTCAGCCTCGGCATCGTCAACGCAGCACCGCTTGACGATGTCAGCCCGCCGCCGCCAACAGATCCTTCGGCGTATACCAACCCGCCGGCCGACCCCCAGGCCGCGCTGGATGCCATAGAGACCATGCCTCCCACCAACCAGGGCTCCTACGCCCTGCCCAATGGTGTGTATGGCACCCGCACCACGCCAACGACCGACAACGTGCTGCCGCCAAGCCTGCAGACATCCTTCAAAATCCCCACCAACGGCAAGCCCAGCCCGTTGTTCGGGGCTCAGCCGTACACTCAGCAACTGCTGCTGTTCGAAGAATTCGGCACGGAGAAACTCGACCCGACACTGCCGCCGCCCACCCTGACTTTCCCGGTTCCGATCGTCGGTCCGGCGCCCACGCAGGACCCGAACAACATCGCCCGCAGCGGCCCTTCGGCCGCCGCGCTGGAAGCCTTCATGCGCCAGCCGGGGCTGTACCCGTTTCCGGCGCAGTATTCCAACGTGCTGGACCGCAACCCGTGGAAAGCGCAGATCGAAGCCTTCCTCAACCGCCATCCGGTCGGCTCGCCGGCCGAAGGTCGTCCGCCAGGAAAAGGCTGGTCGCACCAGCGCTGGAACGAGTTTTACCCACAGGTCGCCTTCAAGACCGCTCAAGCCGGCGCCAAGCTCAACGGCGGCATGCGCGACCGCCGCCAGTTGCACAACTACGCCGTCGGTGAGTTCGGGCCGGGCGGGCTCTACAACCAGACCTCGGACACCCCGGTCATTACGGGCACCACCAAAGGCATCGACACCCGTTTTCACCCCAACATGCCGATTCAGAACCACAAGGCGCTCTGGACTTTCGACGGCACCTTTCCGCCAAAACTGCTGATGGTGCGGTACGGCCAACCGGTGCTGATGCGCCACTACAACGCCCTGCCGATCGATCCGTCGGCCAACATGGGGTTCGGCCTGCACACCCTCAGCACCCACGAACACAACGGCCACTCCCCGGCCGAAAGCGACGGCTATTCCAATGCGTTTTTCTTTCCGGGGCAGTACTACGACTATCGCTGGCCGATCCAGTTGGCCGGTTACGACTCCATCAACACCAGCGCTCAGGATCCGCGCGCGGCGTTCCCCTGCGCGCCGGGTGAAACCCTGTTCGTCAACGATGCCACGCCGGGCTTCAAGACCTGCGACAACGGCAGCATCAAGATCCGTGGCGACTGGCGCGAAGCCATGAGCACCCACTGGTTCCACGACCACATGCTCGATTTCACCGCGCAGAACGTCTACAAGGGCAATGCGGTGATGATGAACTACTACAGCGCCATGGATCGTGGCAACGAAGCGCTGCAAGACGGCGTCAACCTGCGTCTGCCCAGCGGTTCGGCATTGCCCTGGGGCAACCGCGACTATGACGTCAACCTGATGATTGCCGACAAGGCCTGGGATACCAATGGCCAGCTGTGGTTCAACCCGTTCAACACCGATGGTTTTCTCGGCGACCAGATCCTCGTCAACTGGCAGTACCAGCCACGCCTGAACGTGCGGGCGCGCAGCTATCGCTTCCGCATTCTCAATGGCTCGGTGTCGCGCTACTTCAAGATCGCGCTGGTGCGTGAGATCGCCGGTACCGGTGGCGAATTCCCCGGCCCGGCGGGTTCCGGCCTGTCTTACACCCGCGTGCCGTTCCATATGATCGCCAACGACGGCAATCTCATGGAACACGCGGTGCCGTTCGACGGGAGCATGGACCTGGACGCCGACGGCGATGTGCAGGACCACAACGCTATCCTGCCCACCCTGGCCATCGCCGAGCGTTACGACATCATCGTCAACTTCTCGAAACACGGGATCAAGACCGGCGACAAGCTGTACTTCGTCAACCTGATGGAGCACCACGACGGCAAGGGGCCGGAGGTTGCATCGCAGAGCCTGGCCGATGTCTTGTCCGGCAGGTACAAGGCGGTGCTCAAGCTGGGCAGCAAAGGGCTGGAATGGGACGCCGGCGACCCGGTGGTGGGCAAGTTCATGCAGATGGTGGTGCAGACTTATGCCGGCCAGGACGTGAGCATGAACCCCGCCGACTACGAACCCGCCAAGCCAGGCCAGCCGGTGGGTAAAAGCATGATCCCGCTGACCCTCAACCGTGACGATCCGACGGTGCAAGCCACGCTCAAGGCGGCGCGCCATCGCGAGTTCACTTTCGGCCGCTCCGACGGTACCGACGAAGAACCCTGGACCATCAAGACCGACGGCGGTTTCGGCTACCAGATGGACCCTCGGATCATCAGCGCCGCTCCGCAACTGGCTACCGGCCCGACCGCTGCCGGGTTCTCCGGCGACGGCACCCTGGAAGTGTGGAAAATCATCAACGGCGGCAACGGCTGGAGCCACCCGGTGCACGTGCACTTCGAAGAAGGCATCGTCCTCAAGCGCGACGGCAAGGCACCGCCGGAATGGGAAAAATGGGCGCGCAAGGACGTCTATCGGATCGGTCAAGAAGTCGACAGTTCGGTGGACGTGGAGATCGCGATCCGCTTCCGCGAATTCGCCGGGACCTACATGGAGCACTGCCACAACACCCAGCACGAGGATACCTCCATGCTCCTGCGCTGGGATGTCGAGAATCCGGGCCAGTTCCAGTTGATGCCAACCCCCCTGCCCGGCTGGGACGGCGTCACCTACGTCAATTCCGCCGCGCTGCCGACCTTCCGCACTGGCGATAAACGTGTCGAGGACCCCGATAACCAAAAACCGGTCGCCAACGCCGACAGCGCCATCAGTAACACCGGCCAACCGGTGATCATCAACGTGCTGGCCAACGACAGCGACCCTGACGGTAACGTGCCACTCAAAGTGGTGGGCCTGGAGCAACCGGACTCCGGCAAGGGCGTGGTCAGCACCGATGGCCTGCGCGTAACCTACACACCACCGGCCACGGTCCCCGCGCCGTTCACCGCGACCTTTACCTATAGGGCCGCCGATGCCAAGGGCGCCGAGTCGGCACCGGCGACGGTGTCCGTGGCGGTCTCGGCACCGGTCAACGAGAGCCTGATCGTCACCAGCGCCACCGTCACCGCCCGCAGCAACAGCCGCTGGTATTGGGTCCTGTCCGGCACCACCTCCCGTGGCACGGGCAATACCATCACGGCAACGGCCACGACCACAACCGGTACGGTGAACCTTGGCGCCGCCGTCCTGACGCCTACGGCCACAGGCGCTCGCTGGAACATAGCGGTGACGACCGCCGGCAGCGGGCCCTCGCCTAGCCCGACGGCGACCATCAAATCGGCCTTCGGCAAAACCGTGACGGTGCCGATAAAGGCGAACTAGAGCGGATTGATCGACGCCCGACCCATGCAATGTGGATCGGGCGTTTTTCTTTTGTGCAGCGTGCGGTGGGACCGAAGTGGGTTTTGTTGACTGTCCGCTCTATCCGCAAAGTGCCTGATGGATCTCAGCCTTGGTATTGACTGTTACACCGCCATCGCGGGCAAGCCCGCTCCCACAGGGGGTCTGCGTCGAGCATAATTTATGTGCTCGCTGAAGATCCTTGTGGGAGCGGGCTTGCCCGCGATGGCGGCACCTCGGTCTATCAGACAAACCACATTCCATCCCCCCAGCAGCATGGTCACATGATTGGCCGACGAACTATCGATGGGGCCCCAGTCACCGCTGCGGCGCCACCATCCGGAAGCGGATATTGATCTCGTTGGACACCACACTGTCCGCCCACTCGCCCTCGCCGATCTTGAAGTCGTCACGCTTGAGCACCAGTTGGCCCTCAAAGATGCCGATGGCGCTCTCGGATTTGAGCAGCACCGGTACACTCACTTCCCGAGTAAGCCCCCGCAGGGAAAGCTTGCCGGTGATGGTGTAGCGGTTATTGCCCAGGGCCTTGATGGACGTGGATTCGAAGGTCGCCACCGGATAAGTCGCCGTGTCGAACCACGCCGGTTTTTGCAGCTCGGTGTTGGCGTCGCTGTTGCCGGCGTCGATGCTGTTCAGGTCGATGGTCAGCGCGGCATGGGCGGCGCCGGGGTTATCGGTGTCGAAGTCCAGTTTGGCCTTGAACTTGCCAAAGGTGCCGTAGGCTCTCGACCCCATCTGCTCATAGGTGAAACTCAAAGTGCTGGCCCTGGCGTTCACATCCTTGTATTCCACGGCTCCAGCAAACGGCACCAGGCCGAACACCAACGTGCCGGCCAGAGCGACGCAACGCGCGGATCGAAGGTTCATGACGCTCTCCGGGAGGGATCCCGTCCTGAGTTGGCGTGCCGCACAAGTCGGGTGGTATCAGATGGACTAAAGCAAACAACCGGCGTTTATTCCACCTCACCCGTTGATTTGCGACCACCTGCCGCTGGCCGCCAGCGCTACCCGCACTCCCCGCGTTGCCACGCCCGCCGCAACAGGTCGATCACCTCGGCATCCGAGGTTTGGGAAAAATCCATGTACCAATGACCAATCGACGTGAACCACTCGGGCATCAGCGGACAGATCAACTCATCCACCTCGCTGCGCAGCGCCTCCACCGTTTCGATCGGCGCCACCGGCACCGCCACCACGATGCGCGATGGCGCCTGCGTCCGCAGCGCCTGGATCGCCGCCCTCATCGAAGCCCCGGTGGCCAGGCCGTCATCGATCAGGATCACCACCTGATCCTTGAGCTGCACCGCCGGTCGCGTGCCACGGTAGACCTGCTCGCGGCGTAGCAACTCGCGGCTTTCCCGTTCGACCACGGCGTCGAAAGCGGCGCGATCAATCGGGTGCACCCGCAGTGCCTCTTCATTACGAATCTGGATACCACCGCTGGCAATCGCGCCCATGGCGTACTCCGGGTGGGACGGCACGCCGAGCTTGCGCACCAGCATCAGATCCAGGCGAACCTTCAGCGCCGTGGCCACCTCATAAGCCACCGGCACGCCGCCACGGGGCAAGGCCAGAACGATGGCGTCGGGGCGATTGGCGTAAGGCAGCAACGGCTCAATCAAACGCCGCCCGGCTGCTGGTCGGTCTTGCAGGATGGAATGGGACAAGGGGCTCATTTGAAAACCTCCCCAGGCGATAGCGCCTGTCTTTTTCAGTCACACCGTCCTTTTGTGGCGAGGGGCTTTGTGGCAAGGGACCTGTGAACAGCATGCCCCTCCCGCAGCGTTCCGCCTACACCAACCGCTCAATCTTCTGATGCTGCCACACCAGTTTGTAATACAGCGTCTGCAACACCAGCATCCCCAGATACGCCACCGGAAACGCCATCCACACCCCTTGCAATCCAAACTTCGCATCCAGCAGATACGCCGCCGGCAACTGCACGCCCACCACGCACACAATGGAAATCGCCACCGGCACCATCACCGTACCGCTGGCGCGCATGATGCCGCCGATAATCGCCTGGAAACCAAACACCAACAGGCTCCAGAGCATGATATGCAACAGGTGCTCGGCCATGCCAAGTGTCGCCTCCTCAGTGAGGAACGACGCCAGCAACCAGCTCGACAACAAGTACCCGAGCACCACCAGACCACCGGTCAAACACACGTTGATCATCAGCCCGGTCTTCAGGATCGGCCCGATGCGCTCGATGCGCCCCGCCCCGATCGCCTGGGCGCCAAGAATCGACGCGGTGATCGCAATCGACAGCGCCGGGAACTGCACGTAATTGACGATCTGCGTCACCGCGCCATACGCCGCCGTCGCCTGGGACCCGTGCTGGTTCACCAGCGCCAGAATCACCAACTCCGACAGCGACAACACCACCATCTGCAACCCGGTGGGCAAACCGATGCGCAGCACCTTGCCGAGGATCGCCACGTCCAGCTTCATCGCCGCAAAGAACTCGCGATCCGGCGCCAACGGATGGCCCTTGCCGATCAAGCGCCATGCCAGCAACCCCATCGCCACCAGGTTACCCACCAACCCGGCAATCGCCGCACTCTGAATCCCCATCGGCGCAAAACCCAGCCACCCGCGAATCAACGCCGGCGTCAGCGCCAGTCCCACACAGGTCGACACCACCAGCGCCAACAGCGGCGACAACGTATCGCTCACCCCACGCAACAACTGCGTGAACAACACAAACACCAACAGCGACGGCATGATCCACAACATCACATGGGCATACGCCACCGCATCGTCCAGCACATCCGCGGGCGTCCCCAACCCCACCAGCGCCGACCGCGCAAACACACTCCCCACCACCGCCGCCACCAACCCGATCAACACCCCCAACAACAACGTCGCCCCGGCAATCGCCTTCACCAGATGCGTCTCCCGCGCCCCCCACGCCTGCCCGATCAACACCCCCGCGCCGGCACCGAGGCCGATCACCAGGGCGATGAAGAAAAACACGATGGGGAACATCCCCGACACCGCCGCCAGGGCCTGGGTGCCGAGCATCTGGCCGATGTAGATGCTGTTGACCGTGCCGGACATGGATTGCAGGAAGTTCGACAGGACCATGGGGGCGAGGAACAGCAGGTACTATCTCTTATACACATCTGACGCTGCCGACGAATTAGACGGTGTAGAACTCGGTG
>NZ_JAGYGG010000043.1:0-47518 GCF_019947335.1 Pseudomonas sp. BF-R-24 | reverse complement strand
ACCCTTGCCTCTGGCTAACACTTCCCCTTGCCGGGTGTGTAGAGGACTTTCACCTCCAAGTCACCAGCGAGGCCACCACAGCCAAGCTGGTTGCGCTTACGCGCAACGCGCCATGCCTGGCGCACAAGGCAAAAAAGCCCGCTCAATGGCGGGCTTCGTAATCGGCTTTTCCTATAGAGCGTCGCCAAAACCCTTACGGAATTCGTCTTCAAGCTTCTGACAAGTTTCTACGATTATGCTTTTCCCGACTGCAGGGCCGGAGTAGCTGTTTACTTCCTGGCGGCATAGTTCGACGGCATCTCGGGCCTGCATCATTTCCTTGTCTTGCGACCTGTTACTGACAGAAGAGCCGAAAGCCAGGTACAAGGTGATGGCGATAATGGCTCCGATGAGGACCTTGCTGACAGGGCCCATTCTCTTTTCTGACGGTAGTGGCCGCCCAGGCGGGATTTGTATTTTCTGCCTGAGGTCGGATTGGCAGTGCTTGCATAGAATGGCTTCAGCCATGATGACTTCCGCGCAATATGGGCAACTCATTTTTCCAGCCTCCACAGATGAAACTCCTTTTTCAAAACAGGATTCTATCATTGGGACTAGGGGCGTTGAGGGACGCGTCGCTGTTTTCCACTGAATGAATTTGTGGGGGCGCAATGTGACGCCACGCTAAATCGCCCCTACGGTGTCTGGCAAAACAGAGTCCGATATTGAATGAGTGCTTCTGGCCGATGGCTGCCTGTTGTCCGGATGCAAGATGGTCAACAGGCACTAATGGCTATCGGCTGAAGCGTTCGGCCAGGCTGTGCAGATAATCGGCCATGACTTCCAGATCCTGGCTGATCGCGGCGCCTTGCTTGGCCTGCCCGGCACTGTGGTCGCACAGTTGGGCAATCCGGGTGATCTGCTGATTGATATCTTCAGCCACGTGACTTTGTTCTTCAGACGCCGAGGCCATCTGCTGGCTCATGCCGGTTATCCGGGTGACGGCCTGGCTGATGCCGACCAACGCCGACTGCACCGCCTCGACACTTTGCATGCTCTCGCGGGAAATCTGCTCGCCACGATTGGCCGTTGATACGGCGCGATCGGCACCGGCATACAGTGAAGCGATGATGCCGTGGATCTGTTCGGTGGAGGTGCGGGTGCGTTGTGCAAGGGAACGCACCTCGTCGGCAACCACGGCAAATCCGCGACCTTGCTCACCTGCCCGGGCCGCCTCGATGGCCGCATTGAGCGCCAGCAGGTTGGTCTGTTCGGCAATGGAGGTGATGACATCCACGACACTGCCGATCGATTGCGTTTCGCTCGCCAATGCATTGACCGCCTGGCCAATCTCGTTGACCGCCTCATGCATGGTTTTCATGGCGCTCAGGCTTTGCCGGGCCAACTCACTACCGTCACGGGTCAACTGGTCAGCCTCCGACGCGGCATGTGCGGTGCTGATGACGTTTTGCGTGACTTCCTGAATGGTGGCGGCCATCTGTGAAATGGCGGCGGCAGACTGATCGGTTTCACTGCGCTGACGATCAAGCGACTGTGCCTGGGAACCTGAGAGCTCGGATGATTGCGCCGCCTTGGCCTTGACATTGACCCCGGCATCGACGAGCCGGCTCAGGGCTGTCTGCAGGCGCGCTTCCTCACTGACCATGGCCATGTCCAGTTGCCCCTGGGGGCCGTGGTTATCGCTGTAGGTGAGGGCGACCAACGGATCGGAAAAGGCTTTCGGATGCTCGGCCAGGGTACGCTCGATGGCCTTGCGATTTCGGGACTCGATCAGGTACCAGGCAACTCCAAGGCTCGCGATCAGGACCCCTTGTGCCGCGGTTGTCGATAGCCACTGAATACCCAGCAGTGAAACCCCGCCAGCCATCAATAATGGCCATCCCTGTCGCAGTGGCCGGAAAATCCGCGCGCTGCGCGCAATGATCGGCTTGCCGGCCCGCATCCTGGAATAGAGCGCTGATGCCCGGCGGACCTGGTCGCGGCTGGGCACCGAGCGGACCGACTCGTAGCCACTCATGCGTCCGTTTTCATAGATGGGCGTGACGTAGGCACTGACCCAATAGAAATCACCATTCTTCGAGCGGTTTTTCACAATACCCATCCAGGGTTTGCCTTGCTTGATGGTGTGCCACATATGCACGAATACCCCGGGTGGCATATCGGGGTGTCGAACCAGGTTATGGGTCTGACCCACCAGTTCGTCGTAGGTGAAACCGCTGATGGCAACAAAGGCGTCGTTGCAGTAAGTGATTCGGCTATCCAGATCGGTCGTGGAGATCAATCGCTGTTCGGTGGGGAAAACTCTTTCATGCTCGGTTACGGGTAAATTCACACGCATACAATGCGACCCCTCGGATTATTATTATGTTGAGCATACAAATCAGAAATGCGCCCAGGCATTGCGCCAGCCGGGCCAGGCGTCAGATCGGGGGATTCAACGCGCGGGCCCGAAGAGGAATTTATGGACGGGGGAGGCTATCGACCATTCATTCGACGACAATTTCTTTTCATTTCATGACAAAACGGCGATATCAATGTGAAATCATGCGCCCTCTATACAGGGCAGGTGCCTGGCATTGCGGGCAAGCCATGGAGAAAGGCGGCAATCTGCTGGCTATTGCGCAAATGCACCACAGGAATCCGCGGGCCTGTGGTCAGGCGCACCGCCTCGATACCGGGGCGATAACCCTGATCGAAATTCCACACAAAGTTCAGAAAGGTCAGGAACGCCCGGTCGAGCTTCTCTGGGCAACCGGCTGCAAGGTCAGGGCGAGGGCGCTTGCTGACGCTGCGCATGATCACTCGGGCGAAGCAGGTCAGTCGCGGCGTATCGAGCCAGATGATCAGGTCGGCCCGGGGCAGGCGAAGGTCAAAGGTGCGCCGGGCATAGTTGCCTTCACAAATCCAGGTATCCGCTGCGATCGCGGCGCTGACCCGCGCGCGGAATTGCTCCGCGTCGGGTTCTATCCAGCCGGGCTCCCAGAACAAGGTGTCGAGGTGCACCACGGGCAGGCCCAGACGCTTGCCAAGGGCGCGGGCGAGGGTGGATTTGCCGCTACCGGCATTGCCTAGAATTACAATCCGTTGCATGAGTGACGTCCTGTCGCGAAAAAAGCCGGCAATTGTGCAGGGTTTTGACGACCAGTCAACGGCCGCTTAGGGAAACCTCGATCACGTGACGCCTGGCCGGCTCGTTTCGTGTTTTCAGGCGGATGCGCCCACGCCCTCGGCTTTCTCCTGCGCCGCAACGTCGTGCAGGGAAATCCTTGAAGTCTCCGGTAATGCCAGCCCGCCCGCCAATGCGAGCAATGCAATCGCAATCAGATAGAACGCTGGCGACAGGTTGCTGCCGGTGGTGCTGATCAGCCACGTTGCGACCAGCGGCGCGGTGCCGCCGAAAAGGGTGTACGCCATGTTGTAGGTGATCGCCGAGGCGGTGTACCGAGTGCGGGTAGGGAAGGTTTCCGAGAGCAAGGCTGCGGTTACCACGCCACACAACACCGCCCCAATCGCCAGGAGCATCACGCCGACGATGGACGCGGCGAACGAACCGGAGCTGGCCATCAGGAACGATGGATACACGACCACGATCAACAGCGCGCATGCGGTCATCACCGTGACTCGACGCCCGACCCGGTCCGAATACAGCCCGGCCAGCGGGCAGATCGCCGCAGCGAACAGCAATGCAATCAGTGACACCAGCAACGCTGTTGCGCGACTCAGGCCTCCGGCGACTTGCAGGTAGGTCGCGAAGTAGGTGGTGAACATATAAAACGAAAGTGCCGTGAGTGACACAAAAGCGCCCAGGCAACAGATCGCCGCACCATGGTTGCGCAAGGTTTCCTTGAGTGGAGAATGTGCGACAGCATGTTCCTGAGTCACCGCCTGGAATGCCGGTGTCTCATCGAGCTTCCAGCGCAGGTAAAGCCCCACCAGGCCCAGGGGCGCGGCAATCAGGAACGGCAGGCGCCAACCCCAGCTCCCCATTGCTTCGGCCGACAATGACGCCTCGAGCGCGTAGGCCACCACGGCGGCCGCGGCGAAGGCGGAAAATGTCGACACCGGAATGAAGCTGCCGTACCAGGCGCGCTTGTCACTCGGCGCATGTTCCATCAGGTAGGCACAGGCACCTGCGTATTCTCCCCCGGCGGAAAAGCCTTGGGCGCAACGGATCAGGGACAGAAGAATCGGCGCCATGACCCCGATTGCCGCATAAGTGGGCAGCAGGCCGATCAAGGTCGTGGCACCGGCCATCAGCAGGATGGTCATCGCGAGGGTGCGCTTGCGGCCGATCCTGTCGCCCAGCATGCCGAAGAAAATCCCTCCAAGAGGCCGAAACGCAAAGGCCACGGCGAATACCGCAAAGGTCTTGAGCAGCGCGGCACTGGCATCGCCGCTGGGGAAGAACTGCTGGGCGATGGTCGTGGCCAAAAAGCCATACACGGCAAAGTCGAACCACTCGACGAAATTGCCGATGCCGGCAGCCACAATTACTCTTCTCAGTGTTTGTGGGCTGACTTGTTCCGTAGTTGCGTTCGTCATGCTTGACCTCGACAGTTCGTCAGTAAGCTATCGATTATCGGGGCAGGCACTGAGGTGGTTCACTTCAAAAGTGTCACCCACATAGTCAGTACCGACTTCAGGCTATTGAATCAGGCATGATTCGCGCCAGATTGGCCGAGGGAGAGAAAAGGGCGACTTTTTTGCAAATTTGAAAAGCGTTGAGGGTATTGTCGGTCGCAGGGATTAGATCAATCAGAAGGGATGAAGATGACATTGACTGTCGAAAGCCTGGTCAGGATCGCAATGACCAATCCGGTAAACGCAGAAATTTCCGCTCGTTTGCCGGAGCTCGGTTTGAACCAGTGCATGCTCACGGCCGGTTGTTTGTTCCAGGCCGTCTGGAATCAACAGGCACAGCGACCGCCAGAGTGGGGCGTGAAGGATTACGACGTCTTTTACTTCGATGATGACCTGTCATGGGAAGCTGAGAATGAGGTCATCGAATCAGGTCAGCGTCTGTTCCAGGACCTGGACGTGAACATTGAGATCAAGAATCAGGCCCGCGTCCACCTGTGGTACCGCCAGCGCTTTGGTGGGGATTATCAAAGGCTTCAGTCGGCTAAAGACGGGATAGATCGCTACCTGATTGCCGGCACCTGCATTGGCCTGGATATCGAAACGGGTGAGGTCTATGCGCCCAACGGCCTGGCCGACACCGAGCACGGGCTACTTCGAATCAACCCAAAGAATCTCAAGCCAGAGCTGTTCGATCAGAAGGCGCGAAGTTATCAGGCTCGCTGGCCGTGGCTCAGGATCGTGGAACAGCAATGTTGAATCGAGGGGAGCCGATTGCTGCCGGTCGCATCGGGCTGCAAACGCCCGCTTAACGGACATTCGACACCGAGTGCGTCATCTAGCACACGCCGCTGCTGCTTTTTCGCAGCGAGAAATGACTCGGTGCTACCCCATACCAGCGCTTGAATGCCTGGGAAAAACTCGACAGGTCACTGAACCCCAGTCGCTCGGCAATCTCGGTGAGACTCAGGCGTTCGTCGTTGAGCATTTCGATGGCACTGCGGCTTCGGGCCTCGGCCAGCAAGGCACGGAAAGTGGTGCCTTCGTGGTGCAGGCGGCGCTTGAGGGTGCGAGTGCTGACGTGGATCAGGCGGGCCATGGCGCAAAGGTCCGGTGGCGTCGCGTCGGTATTGGTCAGGTAGTGCTGGACCAGCGCCGTCATGCCGGAACGGGCGATTCGCCGTTGCATCAACTGTGTGCACATCTGCTCGCACATGCTCACTGTGACGGCGTTGGCTTGCGGCAAGGGGCGCACAAGGAATGAACGATCAAAGGCCAGGCTGTTGCTGCTGGCTGCGTAGACAGGCGCCAGCCCCAATAAACGGTCGTTATCGCACTCGTGAGCAGGACCGGCACGCAACGTGAAGCGCGACAGCGAAAAGTCATCGCCCCCCAGTTCCTTGAGCAACAGCGCCCCCGCTGCCATGTCCCGGGCCAACAGAAAATCCCGCAGGTCGGGTGCCAGCCCGGGCGTGGCGAAAGTCAGCACACCTTCGCTGCCTTGCTCTTCATAGGTCACCACGGTGAATGCGTAGGTCAGCGGCAAAAAGCTCAGTGCCAGGGCTAGTGCATCCCCGGTGGTCGCGCTGCTGATCAGGCCGTAACCAAACAGGCCATAGGTCGAGAAGTGATAGCGCGCACCGATTTCGAAGCCAAGCCCCGGAGGATGACCGAGCAACTGCAACAGATTGCCGGTCACCCGCAGTTCCTGATCGGCAGTCAGCTCCAGATTCGGGTCTGCCAGTTGCGCTGCCGTCAGCCCCGAGCCGGCCAGTATCGCGCTGGCCGCCAAGCCTTTTTCGACGCCGAACTCCACCAGCAGCAAGGCGCTGGCCGGGCCACGCAGAAAATCCCGAAAGCTCATGCCCATGTCCCTGTGGCGAAAAGGTTGGCCCGAATAATAAAGCAATTGTCCCATTCCAGCATTCGGTTCTTTATCAATGGCCGTCACCATCCTTTGCGCACGGTTCGTCGTTTAACCATCAATAAAAGGCCGTTGCGGCACCTGGCGAAAACCAGGAGGCGCAGTTGTGTGTTTTCGGGTAACCCCGCAAATCTCGCACCGCCTTGCACAAGGGAGAACAACAATGAAAAAGACCTTCGATTACATCGTAGTGGGCGGCGGTTCCGGTGGTTGTGTGGTTGCCGGTCGGCTGAGCGAAGATCCGGACGTCAGTGTTTGTTTGCTGGAAGCCGGTGGTGGCGGGCAGTCCAGCCTGGTCAATATCCCAGCGGCGATGGTGGCAATGGTCCCGACTTCGATGAATAACTGGGCCTTCGACACCGTCCCGCAAATGGGACTGGAAGGGCGCAAGGGCTACCAGCCACGGGGTAAGGCACTGGGTGGTTCCTCTGCGATCAACGCCATGATCTACGTGCGGGGTCATCAATGGGACTACGACCATTGGGCCGCCCTGGGCAATACCGGTTGGGGGTTCAAGGATGTCTTGCCGTACTTCCGTCGCAGCGAGCACAACGAGCGCATCGGCAACGACTTGCACGGGCGGGGTGGGCCGTTGTGGGTCAGCGATTTGCGTTCGGACAATCCATTCCAGCAACGTTTTCTGGAGGCGGCCTGCGAGACCGGTTTACCGCTCAACGACGACTTCAACGGTGAGGAACAGGAAGGCGTTGGCATCTATCAAGTCACGCAAAAGCACGGTGAACGCTGCAGCGCGGCGCGGGCGTATCTGTTGCCGTATGTGGGCGTGCGCAACAACCTGACCGTCGAAACCCGGGCCCAGGTGCAACGCATCTTATTTGAAGGCACTCGCGCCGTGGCTGTCGAGGTGCTGCAAAACGGTCAGGTTCTCACCCTGCGTGCCAAGCGGGAAGTCATCCTCGCCGCCGGGGCCTTCCAGACCCCGCAACTGTTGATGTTGTCGGGCGTGGGGCCCAAAGAGGAACTGCAACGCCATGGCATCCCGCTCTTGCAGGATCTGCCTGGTGTTGGGCAGAACCTGCAAGACCATCCGGATTTCGTTTTCGTCTACAAGACCTCAAGCCTGGATGCCATGGGCGTTTCATTTGCAGGCAGCACCAGAATGCTCAAGGAAGCCGGCCGTTTTCGCCGGGAACGTCGAGGCATGCTGACCTCGAATTTTGCCGAGGGCGGAGCGTTTCTCAAAACGCGCGAAGGATTGGATAAACCGGATATTCAATTGCATTTTGTCGTGGCTCCGGTGGAGGACCATGCGCGCAAGTTGCGTCTGGGTCATGGGTTGTCGTGCCACGTTTGCCTGTTGCGTCCGCGCAGCCGCGGAACCGTATCTCTGGCCAGCAAAGACCCGCAAGCAGCACCGCTGATTGATCCGGCGTTCCTTCAGGACCCGCAGGACCTTGAAGATATGGTCGCGGCATTCAAACTGACACGCCGTTTGATGCAGGCACCGGCGCTGGCCAACTGGATCACCCGCGACCTGTACACCGACGGGGTCGAGACGGACGAGCAGATCCGCACCGTACTGCGTCGTCGTACCGACAGTGTTTATCACCCGGTGGGCACTTGCCGCATGGGCGATGACCCACTGGCCGTGGTCGACGCGCAACTTCGAGTACACGGTCTGCAAGGGCTGCGAATCGTTGACGCATCGGTGATGCCTACCCTGATCGGCGGCAACACCAACGCACCGACCATCATGATCGCCGAGAAAGCCGTTGACCTTATCCGCGGCATTGGGCGGGTGTGTTCGTCCGCCCGGACTGAAACGACAGCCACCACTGAAAACAACAATGAGGCATCTTATGTCGTTGCATGAAGTTGGAACCGGCAGTCAGTCGGCAACAGCCTTGAGCGCCATCATCATCGGCAGCGGTTTTGCCGGTATCGGCATGGCCGTTGCCTTGCAAAAGGCCGGTGTGAAGGACTTTGTGATCCTGGAGAAGAAACAGGATGTCGGCGGTGTCTGGCGGGACAACAGTTACCCCGGCGCCGCGTGCGACGTACCTTCGCACCTGTATTCTTTTTCGTTTGAGCCGAACCCGGACTGGAGCAGGGTGTTCGCGCCCCAGGCCGAGATTCACGCCTATCTGCGGCATTGCGCTGACAAGTACGGGCTGGACAAGCACATTCGTTTCGGCGCCGAAGTGGTGTCCGCCGAGTTTGATGAACGCACGTCGCTGTGGCACGTGACCCAGCAGGATGGCAGCGTCCTGAGTGCATCGCTGTTGATCAGTGGCACCGGTCAGTTGAGTCGCCCGGCGTTCCCGAAGCTGGCAGGTATGGAAACCTTCAAGGGGCACGTGTTCCACTCGGCGACCTGGGACCACAGCTATTCGCTGGCAGGCAAACGCGTGGCGGTGGTCGGCACCGGTGCTTCGGCCATTCAGTTCGTACCGGCGATTGCCGGGACTGTCGGGCACATGAAGGTGTTCCAACGCTCGCCGGCGTACCTGATGCCTCGACCGGATCGGGCTTATTCCAAGCGGGTAAAATCATTGCTGCGCAACGTGCCCTGGATGATGACCGCTTACCGTGCCTCGATATACATGCGCTACGAGTCCCGGGCGCTGGCGTTCACCCGATTCAAGGGCTTGATGAAGTGGGCCGTGGGAATTCCGTTCCGTCGACTGTTGTCCGAACAAGTGCCGGACCCGGTACTGCGCAACAAACTGACCCCGGATTATCCATACGGCTGCAAGCGTATCCTGCTGTCGAGCGAATACCTCCAGACCATGAGCCGGTCCAACGTGGAGTTGGTGACCGACGGCATTGCGCGAGTCACTGAAAGCGACATTGAAACCGTTGACGGCCAGCGGCATGAAGTCGATGCGATCATCTACGGCACCGGGTTCGCGGCTACCGAGTTTCTGTCGCCGATGCGTATCGTCGGGCGAAATGGCGTGGACCTTAACCATGCCTGGCGCGATGGCACCCGCGCATATCTGGGGCTGACGGTTGCGCAATTCCCCAATTTCTTCATGTTGTATGGGCCGAACACCAACCTGGGTCACAACTCGATTGTCTACATGCTGGAAAGCCAGATTGCCCACGTCATGCGCTGTTGGCGCACGATGAAGGGCACAGGTGCCAACACCGTGGAAGTCGACTCCAGCGTGTATGACCGCTTTCATGGGCAGGTCCAGCAACGCCTGGTCAACACGGTGTGGAACGGCTGCAAGAGCTGGTATGTGGATGACGCTGGCAACAACAGCACCAACTGGCCGGGGTTCACCTTGAGCTATCGCTGGCTGACGCGGTTTTCCGGGTTGCATGCATACCGCTTCACACGCGAGTTTGAAGGCGGCGCGACCGTAGTCGAATCCCGCGACTGGCCGGAAACATTGAGCGCCGGATTCCTGAGGGTTTTTCTTCGCACCACGTTTCGCTCGCTGATCGGGCCGGGGTTGGCGGCGCCTGCGCAGAGAAAGGTCGTGAACCTATTGTCCAGGTTAATGCCAGGCACTGGCGGCGTGATTCGTTATCGTCAGCAGGCCAACGGCGTTCCCGTGCAAGTGGTCGCACCGCAGCAGGGTGAAAACGGCGGGGTCATTCTGTACCTGCATGGCGGAGCGTTCTGCCTAGGCTCGCCGGATACACATTGGAGCATCACCGGCCGCTTGGCCAAGGCTTCGGGGATGTCGGTGTGGGTAGCTGATTATCGCCTGGCGCCAGAACATCCTTGCCCGGCGGCATTGGACGATGCGCTGGCCTGCTATCAGGCGCTACGGGCTCAGGGGTATGCCGCTGACCGAATCTTCCTGGCCGGCGATTCGGCGGGTGCCGCGCTGGTGTTGGCTCTGGCGCTCAAGCTGCGTGATCTTCACCCGCGTTTTGCCGCCGGCATGCTTCTGATGTCGCCAGTGACTGACGACAGCCTGAGCGGTGCTTCCATGACCTCGCGGGTCGAACAGGATCCGATGATCCGTCGCGGCTGGCTGGAGCAAGGGCTGGGCTGGTATGCCGGTACGCAGGTGATGGGCTATCCGCTTGAGGTGGACCTGCAAGGGCTGCCGCCGATGTTGATCCAGGTCGGTGACCATGAGCTGTTGTTGTCTGACGCCACCCGATTGGCCGAGCATGCGCTTGACTGCGGGGTGAATTGCCGCCTGGAGGTGTATGCCGCACGCTGGCACGTGTTCCAGTTGCAAGCCTTCTACCTGCGTTCGGCGGCCAAGGCGTTGAAGACCCTCGGCGCATTTGCCCGGGAGCAACTGGCACGCACGTAGCCTGAGGTGACGTAACGCCAAAAACACAAAAGCCCGCCATCCTCTTGAGGGTGGCGGGCTTTTCGGCGTTTTAATGGGCGTTCTTACTCGCTGGTCTGTAACGGCACAATTGGGCCAATGCCTTAAGCTGATATCATTCAAGACCTGACATACCGAGTAGAAAAAATGAACCGTCAAAAGAAACTAAAGCAACTGTTCAAGGCTAAGGCCAAAAAGGCCAGTGCCAAACTGGCACCGAAGAGCAAGCCTAAATACATTTGTAAAGCGGACCGATTGAAGCTGGCGGCAGAAACCACTGACGAGTCAGCGATCGCCTCTGAGAGCTGATTCAGATCGGACCGCGTAGACGTGGTCGACCCCTTCCTTCAAGTCGAAGCCGCTTCGCGGCTTTGAATGACCAGATCCCCCTCGCTACATTTGACCGGCCACTTCGGGACGATTTCTGCCGTCTCGAAAGGCGTGAAGCAGTCGGTCATTTGCGTCTGCAATTTCCGGAGTGATTCAGTTGGCCTGCAATCGATCCATTTCAGGCACTCGCCAGCGATTACAATTGGCCGCTGGCTAATCCTCGCAATCTGCACAAAAACATTCACCCGACATCTCAAGCCCTCGGTTCCGTTGAATCTTGGGGGCTTTGTTATTCATCGGTCATGCATGATCGGGAGTTGCTTCGCCGCGGACCTAACGGATACCGGCACCCGCCATGGATTCTGGCACCCACTGCGCCGTCGATAGCGGCTCGATGTAGCGGATGCCGCCATGGGGGCCCACCACGCCATTGATGTTGTAGGTGCCTTTGGACAGGTCGTAAGTCATGAAAGGGGTGGCGTCCGGGACCTGCTGGTCGTAGCTCTGGCTGAAGAACGCGAAGGAGCCGCGGTATAGCTGGCCACTGGTGTCGTACTGATCGGAGGCCACCGCGGCCCAGGTGTCTTCATCCAGGTAGAAGCGGCGCTTCTGGTAGATGTGCTTCGCCCCCGGCTTGAGGTTGCCCTCCACGACGTAGACCCGGTGCTTTTCCCAGCGTACGAAGTCCGGGGAAATGAAGTCAGGCGTGGTCAGCGACTTGGCAGCGCGAGCGTAGGTGAGTTTGTAAGTGTTGTAGGGCACGATCATTTCCTGCTTGCCCACCAGCGTCCAGTCGTACAGCTCGAGTGCACGGGCAGTACCGGGGTTGGGGGTGTCGTAGGCCAGGATCGAGATCTGTTTGACGCGGCGCTGGGCAGGCATGTACTGCCAGGCGCGGCCAGGGAACTCCGCCGGGTTGGTCGCGTTCTTGAGCATGATCGACTCGCCGGCTCGGCGCGCAGGTCCGGTATAGGACAGCTTCAACTGATAGTAGATGTCGGAGCTGTTGAACGGTTTCGACAGATTCTCGTAGATCGGGAAGGAGACGAATGCCTCGCCGGTGACCGCCAGGCTTGGTACGCCCGCCGTGTCGACGCTCCAGGAGTCGTACTTGGAATGGATGTTGACGCCCTGGTAGCGCAGCAGGAAATTCCACATCGCTTCGGCACCGGATTGCGGAATCGGGAAAGGCACCCCGGGCATCACATTGTCGATGGCGATCCCGCCGTTGAGGGACCTGGCGTTGGTGGCATTTCTGCGGCTGTTGTCCAGTACCGCCTGTGGGAGCGATGCCGTGCGGTGGGTCGGATAGACGTCGACGCGAAAGGCGGGGTAGCGCTTGGCCAACGCTACAGTGGTGGCGGTCAGCATGCCTTTGTAAGCTTCGACGTTCTTGCCGTTGATCACCAGCAACGGTCTTTCGCCGGCGAAGGGGTCCGGGCGCATGCTGTCGCCGGTCTTGAAACCGGGCGGCGCAGTGGTCAGGCCACCGTTGTAGGGCGGAATGGAACCGTCGGCATTACCGGCCTTTTCGGCTCCCACCCACGTCAGGCTGGTGCCCAGCCGGGCGGCTTCCTGGCTCGATACATAGGCGCGGGCATCGATGGCCAGTGCCATGAGGGGTACGGCAGCCAGAAGACTTTTCACGAATTTCATATTGTTATTCTCCTGCCTGGCGTACCAGGCAACTCGTGACTCAGGCGCAGCAGTCGCTTACGTCGACTCATCACCAGAGACTTTTTCAGTACTGCCATTAGATAGCCCCCTTATCAGGGGCGCTTTTCATTCGACGACAGCCCCTTGGCTATTGATGACAGGCCCGGGCTGTCTCGGCGGGCATTCGATGGGAGAGTGACTGTCACTTGTTTGTATTTTTCAGCGGAATCATTGGGTTACCGAATGGTCATAGCTATGTCTGAACACTGCCCGGACGAAGGTTTCGAGCAGCCATGACCCTTCCATACTTCCGACGTTTAGGACGTTCATATGAATCGTGCAGTAATCTTGATCGTGGCCATTTCCAGCGCCGTCTTGTTGGGAGGGTGCGGCCCGCACTGGGATGACGGAGAGCGGTACGGGCGATATCACGATCATGACCATCGACGTGGTTACGACCAGAGAGGGGACGATGATCGAGGTTATGACCGTGACTATGATCGTCGTGACTATGATCGCAGTGACTATGATCGCGATCACCGTCGCTACCGTGATCGCGATGACAACGACGACTGATAGGTTCAACGTCATTGAAATGCAGGGGGGGGCTAGTGGGGAGCTGCGTGAAATAGGGGCAGGAAAAGCCCAAGGTTATCATTTTGCCAAGCCGACATGGCAATAAGGGGCCAGTAACAGGACGGCCCCCCTTTTCCAATACCAACCCGTTGACCGGCAAATACGGATGAATCAATTTTCAAGGGAGATACTCATGGCATCAGGGCAATGTCTTTGCGGGGCGGTACGTTTTTCCCTGGCGGTTGAACCCCGATTTTTCTATCGCTGCCATTGCACCCTGTGCCGCAAGCAAACCGGGGTTGGCCATAATCTTGCCACGCTGGTCAACGCTCGCGACTTCCGGTGGGAGGAAGGGCAAGGGATGATCACGGGGTGGCTCAAACCCAGCGGGTACAGAAATGACTTTTGCTCACGATGTGGCTCGACCGTGCCTAATGTTCTTCGCGAAACGCCTTACTACTGGATTCCGCTTGGACTTCTCGATGGCGAGTTGAGCATGGAGTGTGTTGGAGATTTCTGCACCGATGATGCGATGTCGTGGGATGAACAACGCTCGGCAAAAAGTCATTGCGCAGCCCCGGATTCACTGGGGTTTCTTCTGCATGAGTTGCAGGTCGATGCTTGATTCAGGCGCGTGGTCGGCTTTGGGACCCGTTGACAGTTGGAAGGTGAACAACCACAGCACCAGGGCCGCCACACTGATCGAAGCGCCCAGCAAGCTGACGGCAATCCACCCCCATAGCGCATAAACCTGCGTCGCGGCGGCGGCACCCAGCGCGCTGCCCACCGAGTAAAAGCACATGTAGGCGCCGACCATGCGGCTATGGGCGTCGGGCCGTGCCGCGAAAATCAGGCTCTGGTTGGTGACGTGTACGGCCTGCACGGCGAAGTCGAGCAAGACCACTCCACAAACCAGCGCGATCAGTGACGACTGTGCAAAGGCGATGGGCAGCCAGGACAGCGTCAGGATCGCCAGCGAAATGCCGGTGACGCGTTGCCCCAAACCCTGGTCGGCCCAGCGCCCGGATCTTCTGGCCGCAAGGGCGCCGGCGACGCCCGCCAGGCCAAACAGGCCGATGACCGTGTGCGAAAGCGACAGTGGTGGGGCGCTCAACGGCAGCACCATGGATGTCCAAAGCACGGAAAAAGCGGCGAAGATCAGCAAGGCCAGCAGGCCCCTGATGCGCAACACCGGTTCAGTCATGAACAGCGTGAAGAGCGAGCGGATGAGTGTCGGATAGGTGTATCGACTGCGTGGCGTCACTGCCGCAGGCAACACTTTCCAGAACACCGCCGCGAGGGTCAGCATCAATCCAGAGGAAGCGAAATACACAGCGCGCCAGCCCGCCAGATCGGCGATCAGCCCGGACGTGAAGCGCGCCAGAAGAATACCCAGGACAATGCCACTGGTGACGGTTCCCACGGCCTGACCACGTTGTGACGGCGTTGCCAGCGCGGCGGTGCAGGCCACCAGCACTTGAACCATCACTGCCAGCAAACCCACGGCGATCATGGCCCCCAACAGGGTCAGCCATTGCTGTGCGGCGCCGACTCCCGCCAGCGCAATCGCAGACAGCAGCATTTGCGTCAGAATCAGCCCTTTTCGGTTTAACAAGTCGCCCAGAGGGACGATGAACAGCAACCCCAGCGCGTAACCGACTTGAGTCGCCGTCACCACAAACCCGATCATTGATGGGGCAACATCAAGGCTGCGGGCCATTGAATCGAGTAAGGGTTGTGCGAAGTAGACGTTGGCGACGGCAAGCGCGCAGGTGACAGAAAATAGAAACGTGAGTTGCGCAGACAGCCCCGAAGCCTGCGCGAGGAAAGGATGGGTGGCTGAATCGGTATCTGCTTTCACGTGAGCCTCCGTGGCGCTAAACTGGTTTCAATTAGCAACTGGATTCATTGTTGTCGAATCGGGTTTCATATTGCAACCACATTGCTCAAGACCGGTCGACGGACTTGGCAGTCGTTATCCAAAAAGGTAAACACGATGGTCGTAGACCCTTCATCGCCAAGCAGCGAATGCCCGGTAGCACGAACACTGGAAGCTATCGGGGATCGGTGGTCGCTCATGATCATTCGCGACGCGTTTGACGACATTCGCCGATTCAGCGAATTTCAAAAAAGCCTGGGGGTGGCCAGGAACATTCTGGCATCGCGCCTGAAGACGTTGGTTGAGGTCGGTGTATTCGACGTTCAACCGGCGTCGGATGGAAGTGCCTACAAGGAATACGTCCTGACGGAGAAAGGGCGTGAGATCTTTCCTGTGGTGGTCAGTATGAGGCAGTGGGGCGAACGGTTTCTGTTCACGGGGGACGAGACGCGTTCAGTGCTGTTGGACAATGAGTACGGCCAGTCCCTGATGCCGATTGAAGTTCGCTCCTCGAGCGGCCAAAAACTTGGACCGTCCGACTGCCACAGAGTGAGGGTGGTTGCCAGCGAGTCGTGAATCGAACGGTGAAGGCGATTCAGTCGAGCAGCGACACCAGCCGCGGTTCGATTGACCGGTCAACCACCTCAAGCAACGCCAGGGTGACAGGCAACTTGAAGCGTCGGCGCCCGGCACTGCCGGGATTCAGGAATAGCCGTTCACCGCGCCAGTCGATGTACGGTTTGTGCGAATGACCGGTGATCACCAGCTTGATGCGGCTATCAAGATCGGCCGCCACGTCGGCGATGTCATGCACCAGCAGAACAGTCCAGCCGTTGAACTCCAGGTGCAGACAATCGGGCAACCCCCGCGCCCAGGATGCGTCCAGGTCATTGTTGCCCCGCACCGCATCCACCGGCGCGATTGCGGCCAATTGGTCGAGGATCGCCTCGCTACCGATGTCACCCGCGTGAAGGATGCGATCACAGCCTTGCAGGGCGGCAATGGCTTCGGGGCGGAGCAAACCGTGGGTGTCGGAGATGACGCCGATTTTCATCGCGGGCGGCTCGAGATGCATTCTGCTTCCAGGTTCAAGCGGATGTCTCCTGTGCTGAGCATTGTTGAACGAAGCAGTCAATTCAACCACATCGCAGCCGGGCCGGGGCGGTAAATGACATCGAAGGCGTAAACTCCGCTTTGGCGGCTGCTCATTGAAACCAGAGCGAGCACAGCCGCCACCCGCCACCGACTATCGTTCTTGTGTGCGGTCAGCAGCTAGCCTTACCTGGTTCAACAGGTGATCGACATCCTCGGCGGTGGTCGCGAACGAGGTGACAAAGCGAACGACATTCGGTCCCCAGCGATCATGGTAGAACCCGAAGCCGGCCTTCAGCAGCGCATCGATCATTGCCGAGTCCAGCCGGCAGAACAGGATGTTCGCCTCGGTGCCGCCGAGCACCTCGACGCCACCCAGGCCCTCAAGCCCTTGCGCCAGGCGCTGGGCGGCAGCGTTGGCCTTGCATGCATTGCGCAGCCAGAGATCGTCGGTCAGGTACGCATCGATCTGCGCCGACAGAAAACGCATCTTGGAAGAGAGATGGCCTGCACGCTTGCGGCGGTAATTCATCTCGGTGGCAAGGGAGGTGTTGAACAGGACGATGGCTTCCGCCGCCAGCACGCCGTTCTTGGTGGCACCGAACGACAGGGCATCCACGCCGGCCTTCCACGTCATCTCGGCCGGGGAGCAGCCAAGCGACACCAGGGCGTTGGCAAAGCGCGATCCATCCATATGCAATCCCAAGGAAGAGGACTTGCAGACGTCACCAATGGCTGCGATTTCATCCAGGGTGTAGATACTGCCGACTTCGGTGGCCTGAGTGATGCTCACGCAGGCGGGCTGGGTCGTGTGTACGTCGCCGACTTTTTCGCGAGTCCGCTCGCGCAACCGGACGATATCCAGCTTGGCCGCCGGGCCGTCGACGGTCATCAGCTTCGCGCCGTTGGAGAAGAACTCGGGCGCGCCGCATTCATCGTTGTTGATATGGCTGGCCGGGTGGCAGTAGATGTTGCCCCAGGGTGGTGTCATCGCACTCAGGCACAGGGCGTTGGCGGCGGTGCCGGTGGGCACGAGAAAGACCTCCACGTCGCGCTCGAAGATCTCGCAGAACTTGCGCTTGACCTGTGCCGTCAACTCGTCGGTGCCATAGGGACCCGCCTGGCCCGAACTGTGTTTGACGAGGGCTTGTGCCACCTCCGGCGATGCACCGGCGATGTTGTCACTTGAAAAACCCAGCGCGGGCGGTCTGCTTGTTTCACCGTTCATCATCCAGTTCTCGGCTGCGCAGGCGAAGGTGTTTCGCCCGGATTGGCGCATCCTATGGAGGGGGACGGTTGTTGCGCTTGTAAAAAATTGACGCTCGCCTGATGGTCGACGGCCTAAGTCCTGTAGCGTGATGGCGCGACGCCGAATGCCTGTCGAAAGGCGCGGTTGAAATGGCTTTGATCGTAGAAACCGACGGCGTGGGCGACATCGATGATCGGTTGCTCGCTGCCAGACAGCAGGCCACAGGCCCGTTCGAGACGCAGGCGAAGCAGCCACGCGTGTGGTGTCATGCCGATGGTCCGCTTGAACTGCTTGAGAAACGGGAAACGCCCCAGCCCACATAGTCCGGCGAGATCATCGAGGGTGATTCGCTCATCGATGTGGCTGAAACAATAGTCCCTGACGCGAGACCATTGCAGGGGCGATAGCGAGCCGGTAATCGTTTCGGGCTTGATCGCCCGTGACTGGCTCAACAGGTGTTCAAGGAGGGTGAACCATTGCGTCTGCACCGCGAGGCTGCCGGGGCCAACGGCCTGCTGCATCGCTTCGTGCAAACCGCGCAGGTTGCCGGCAAGCCCCGTGTCTTCGAGCAACACACCGGTCAATTCAAGCTCTTTCGGTTGACCGCTGATTTCCTCGGCCAGGCTCGCGACCAGCGCCTGGGATAGACGGAATGTCTTGAGCGTATAAGTGCCGCCGCCCTCGGATACACCGTCGTGGATTTCACCCGGCGGCATCAGGGCAACACTTCCCGGCCCCAAAAGAAACGACTCGCCTTTCGCTCGATGACGCTGGATGCCTTCGGTGACAAAACCAATGTGGAAATCGAGATGGTAATGGCGATCGAAGCCGACATCCGCAAAACGTGCGGACCCCAGCACCAAGCCTGGTACTTCGGACACGTGATGGTACTTGGCTTGCTCAGTCATGAAACCCGTTCAACAATCGGCGAGGAGGGCGAAAGACTCAAAGTTTAAGTGCGCAAGAGGTATAGATCCATGGGTTGCCAGCAATTGGCCTGAGGTCGAGCATGAGTCATTGAGTGTCAACCGAACTCGCTCGCCATGAGGATGTTGCGCAGCAAGTGACGACGGCTCATTTGTCCGCTGCGCAACGCCCGGTAGCCGTCCTAGCTTTGTGGTACCACCCGCGCTTCGTTTCCGGCACCCTCGACGTACACGTTCATGCCTTTTCTCAGCGTCGGGTTGATCGGCTGCGTTACCGAAACCAGTACGCCGCTCTGGGTGCGAACGATGATCTGCTGTGCGTCCACGGGCTGATCATATTTTTTCTTTTCGACGTAGTTGCCGCCTGCCGCCCCTGCGAGGGCTCCGGCGACCATCGCCACATCCCGGCCGGTACCCTGGCCGATCAGGCTACCCAGGCCCAGACCGCCAATACCCCCCAAGATGGCACCGACGCCGCTATCGTGATTGGTCTGCATCTGGGTCTGTGTGATCTGCTCGATTTTCCCCGAGCGGATCTCCATCTCGCCAGCGCCTCCGCTCCCGGCCCCCACCGCGGCACAGCCGCCAAGCAACAGACCAAAAAGCGAAATCGTCAGCCAGGAAAAGATTGTTTTCATCGTCGAACTCCATTTTCAGAGGAAGTGGATCATGCAAACGCATCCAATGACGTTAGACGAAAAAGTCCGGTTCATGCGCTTGTCTGGCTGTGCAAGGCGTTTGAGGTCGAGAAAGCGCGCCAGCGCCAGCGCACGACCAGGATGGCCACTGATCCGCGCAGTCGATGTAAAGGGCGCCGGGATCTCCAGCGATGCTGCCCCTTTCGAGGGAGATACGGCTGGCTTCAATCGCGCACACCCGCCCCAGGCGCACTACCGCAGGGTGTGGGCTTAACCCAAGGCTGTGAAATCGCTGGCGTGCAGCTCCTGGACGCCCACCAGTTGGATTTCGAACTCGGGGGTGGCGTCGGCGTTGACACTGCCCTGGAGAATGCCATTGGCAAAGCGCAGTTGACCGGTGGCGTTGGCAGGGTCGAAGGCATTGCTGCCGATGAAGGCGAAGGCGTCGACGGTTGCGGTCAGCGGGTTGGCGTCCAGGCCGGTGAAACTCAGATGATCGCCCTCGGTGCTCTTGAAACCGTTGATCACATCGCGCAAAGCCCCGACGCCCATGTCCGACAGCGCACTGAACGCGAAGGTATCCGCGCCAGTGCCACCGATGAGGTTGTCGGTGCCTGTACCGCCGATCAGCCGGTCATCGCCCGAACCACCCACCAGCGAATCGTTGCCCGCACCACCGTTCAGAACGTTCGCGGCGCTGTTGCCCGACAGACTGTCGGCATAGGCGCTTCCCGTCAGGTTTTCGCAGAATTTCAAGGTGTCGAGCCCGGAACCCGTGGTGTTTTGTTGCGCTGACGTCGAGAGGTTTACGGTAACGCCGGACAGGGCGCGCTCAAAAGACACCGTGTCATTGCCATCGCGTCCGTCCAGCACGTTGTTGCCGGTTCCGGCGAACAGCGTGTTGTCCAACGCGTTGCCCGTGCCATTGCCGGCGCCAGTGCTATCGACATACAGATGTTCAACGTTATTGCTGAGGGTAAAGGCCGCCAGGCTGCTGTGCACACTGTCGACTCCTCCAGGCGCCGCATTGCTGTTGGTCTCGATCACGGTGTCATCGGCGTTGTCGACATAATAGGTGTCGTTGCCATCGCCGCCGCTCATGCTGTCGGCCCCTGCGGCACCGTCGAGCACGTTATTGGCGGCATTGCCGGTGATGAAATTGTGCCGCTCATTGCCGGTGCCGTTGATGTCCGACACGCCGGTGAGCACCAGGTTCTCGAGATTCGCGCCCAGGGTCCAGCTGACGGAAGCCTGCACTGTATCGATCTGCGAGGTCGAGGTGCTGGTTTCCACCACGCGGTCGAACGCGTTGTCGACCACATAGATATCATTGCCATTGCCACCGGTCATGGTGTCGGCGCCCAGGTCGCCATCCAGCGTGTCGTTGCCCGAACTGCCCACCAAGGTGTCTGCCTGGTCGGTACCGGAAATCATGTTCCGGGCGTTGTCGAAAATATCCTGCACGCTGTTGTTGTCGTTGGGGTCGCCCTGGAAGCCAAGGTCACCGGCGATGTAGTCGGCCAAGCGCTGGCCGACGATCTCCGCCGACTCCTCGTGCAGGTGCCAGACGTCGTCGGGATACGCCAGCGGATCGACTTCGTAGCGCAAGGGGAGGTCGGTGTAGTCCACCGCCAGCTTGACGTCGGCGCGCTCGGCGGCGATGGCTTCCTGGGCGGCGCGGACATAGCCACCCCCCTCGACGATGGAGGCAATTTTCTCCTCCGAATAACCACGGGCACGCGCTGCGTCCTGTTCGTAGTGACCGGTTTCCATCATGTACACGCTGAAGTTGCCGAACTGGGCATGCAGGTAATCAAACACCTTCAGGGTCGCGGCCTTGTACGCCGCTGCTGCCGCTGTTTTGTCCGTGGCTCGGGCGATCTCCTGGGCAGCTTCCTCGCCCTGGCCCCAAATGATGCCCATGGTGACGTTATCGATGGATTGCAGTTCGGTTCGCTGGTCCCGCAGCAGCGTCACGGCGCGCAACAGCGCAGCCCCGGGTTGGTTGGTGTCGGTCAGCCACCAGCACAACTCGAGTTCCCCGGCGCTGAGCGTCGACAGGCCGGTGACCGTGCTGCCGCCCACCGCGATGTCGATGCCGTTGCCATCGGCATCGGTGAACTGGCTGCGCACGTCATAGGGGGTGTAGCGGTCCAGGTCGTTGACCAGCATCGAGGTGCCGGACTGACCGTCGTCCTCCGTCATGCGCAGCAGGCGCGCATTGGATTGGCCGAGGGTGGGCAGATAGAGGATGTCCTGCCGGGTGCTCTCGCCGAACACGAAGTCGCTGGCGGTCAGGGTGTTGAGGTGGTTGCCGATGAGGGCGATTTCAAAACGATTGCCATCGGCATCCGCTTCGGCGGACTTGATGTAGGTCTTGTCACCGGCCGTGTTGAGGGTGATGTACAACGTGCCATTGCTGCCATCGCCGAGGCCGAGAAAGCCCAGGCCCGAAACATCGATCTTGTCGACGCCGGCGGTGAAGTCATAAATCGTGTCGGTGGCCGTGACACCGCCGGTGTCGTAGTCGCGGTAGCTGTCGAGCACGTTGCTGTAGCGGAAGGTGTCGGCACCGTCGCCGCCGTACAGCGAATCGCGTCCGGCGCCGCCGTCGACGGTGTCGGCGCCAGTGCCGGCCTTGATCGTGTCGTTGCCACCGAGGCCGAGGATCATGTCGGCACCCGCCGTGCCGTTGAGGGTTTCGGCATTGTTGGTGCCGGTGATGGTGTTGGCGGGCGCATCGGCCACTACCAGGGCAAAGCTATCGCTGACCGACGCACCGGCCGGGTCCGTGGCTCTGACCAGCACGTTGTAATTACCGGACGCGGTGCTGGTCGGCGTGCCGGTGAAGGTCAGGTTGCTGGCATTGAAGCTCAGCCACGCGGGCAGGGCGCTGCCGTCGGCCAGGCTCGCGGTGTAGCTGAGGCTGTCATTGTCCGGATCGGTGAAGCTGGTGGCCGGCACCACGTAGCTGAACACGGTGTTTTCGGTGGCGTTCTGATCCAGCAGCGGCGCGGCCAGCACCGGCGCCTGGTTGGTTGGTGACGACGTGGCGAAGACGAAGTTGGCGCTGGTCAACTTGTTGAGGTAGTTGCCGTCCAGTGCCACTTCGAAGCGGTTGCCATTGGCGTCGGCGGTCAGGGACTTGATGTAAGTCTTGGTGCCGGCACTGTTGAGCACCACGTACACGGTGTTGTTCTTGCCATCCCCCAGGCCGGTGAAACCCATGGCCGAGAGGTCGATCTTGTCGACGGTGATATCGAAATCGGTGATCAAGTCACCAAGGTTGGCACCGCCGGTGTTGTAGTTACGGTAACTGTCCAGGCGACTGGAAAACACGAACGTGTCCGCCCCGGCACCGCCGGTGAGGGTGTCCATGCCGGCGCCGCCGTCGAGTTTGTCGTCGCCCGCGCCGCCACTGAGGCTGTCGTTGCCCGCCAGGCCGAGCAGGGTGTCGGCCGAATCGCTGCCCAACAGCGAGTCGCTGCCGCTGGTGCCGGTAATCACCCGATTAAAGATGAAGTTATCGGCCGTCAGGGTGCTGGTCAGGTTGCCCGAGAGGATCAGCTCGAAACGATTGCCACTGACGTCGGCGTCGTAGTCCTTGATGTAGGTGCGGTCGCTGCTGGCGCTGTAGCTGACCTGCAGGGTGCCGCCACGGCCATTGCCCAGGCCTGTGAAGCCGAGGCCGGCGAGGTCGATCTTGTCCTGGGTGACGTCGAAGTCGGTGATGGTGTCATCAAAGCTTGTGGTCGCGTTGCGGTAACTGTCGGACTGAGCGGCGAAACGGAACGTATCGGCGCCGGTACCGCCGGTGAGTTTGTCGATGCCTGCACCACCCACCAGAATGTCGCCACCGGCCCCGCCATTGAGGGTGTCGTTGCCGGCAACGCCGTAGAAAATCTCGCTGGCGGCGCTGCCCAGCAGGGTGTCATTGCCAGCCGTACCTTGCACGGTGGTCATCGGCACCGTGGCGCTGACGTAGCTGCCGTCGCCATAGACCAGCGTGGCACCGTTGCTGGTGTGGCTGATGGTGTTGCCGATGATGGCGTTGCGATCAGTGCCGTCTTCATTGCGCTCTGCAACGCCGTAGGTCGACAGGTCGCTGCCGGTGATGAGGTTGCCCTGGATGGTGTTATCGCTGCCGTTGAAGTACTTGCCGGACACGCCCAGGGTGTCGTCGTAGGACTGGATGATGATCTCCGGTACGGGGCTGCCCAGGGAGTTGTTGTTGAGCGTGTTGTCGATGATCTCGACGTGGTTGCTGCCGTAGATGCGGACCCCGGCGCTGGCGTTGTCGTGAATGTCGACGCCACTGACGGTCACCTCGCTGGACAGTTTGATCAGGACCCCTTCGGCGCCGTTGCCGTACACCTCGCCACCGGTGATGGTGATGTTGCTGGGGGAGGGGATATCCTCGCTGCCGCGCTGTACGACGATGCCAGTGCCGCCGTTGTTGTAGGCAACGTTATTGGTGAGTGTGAAGTCGTGGGTGCTGGTAACGATGTTGAAACCGTGCCGGTCGTTATCGTAGGCGACGTTGTTTTCGAAGGTGCTGTCGCTGAGGAAGTCGGCAACGAAACCGTCCAGGCCGTTGCCGTGGGACACGCTGTTGCTGATGACCATGTTCACGGTCTGCTCGTGGGGGTCGAAACCGTACCCGGAGCAATCCTTGATCTCGACGCTGTCGAGGGTGACGTTAGAGTCGTAGCCCGCTTCGCCTGGAATGTAGCCGTTGAACCAACCGTCGATCTTGCCCGTGGTGTTGTCACGGTTGCCGTCGATGGTGAGGTTGCTGACGCCGAAGTCGTGGGTTTGCTCGCCATAGGCGGAGCGGATGACTCCGGTGATCTTGGTGTCGGAGCCGTCAGCCACCTTGACGGTGGTTGCGCCCATGCCGTCGCCGTACAGGTAGACGTTGCTCTTGAGCATCAGGCAGCCGTCGGAGGGTTCCTCACCTCCCGAAACGATGTAAGTTCCGGTCGGCATGTACACCTGCCCCCCGCCTGCAGCGGCCGCCGCATCAATTGCATTTTGTATCGCCGCCGTATCGTCAGTGATGCCATCTCCTTTGGCGCCAAAAATTTGTACATTGAAAATCATGAGTTTATCTCCGTATCAGGCGAAAACCTCGGCAGATGCCAATATTCCATCGGCAGCTACCGTGTTATGACCCAACGGAGCGCAAAAGTTGTGACCGCATATCGGGGGAGTGTCAAAAAACCGAACTAACTGATTAGCGGCTGTGAAGCATTTCAAAAAATAACGTTTTGTTGACGCTCGCCGCCGCGCGGCGGTCCGCATTACAAGCGATCAATCATTGAACACGCAGTACGGATGCTATTGGCTCTCCGGCTTCAAGACGGTCCAGCAGACCGGGTTCTGCACGATCACTGGCCAGTGCCTGGTCGATGACTGCGGCGAGTGCCTGACTGTCAAGAATCAGTAACCCGTTATCGTCTCCCAGCACCAGATCGCCCGGGTGCACCTGAACCCCGCCACACTGCACTGGTACGTTCAACTGGCTCTCGGCGTTGCCGTGCAGTTTGGTGGTCAGCAGGCTGGTACCACGGGCGAAAACCGGCAGACCGGCTTCGCGCAGTTCAAGGATATCGGTCACCACGCCGTCGACCACGATGGCTCTGGCGCCTCGCGCTTGAGCCGCACAGGCGGTGACCGTACCGACACAGGCGTGATGTCGATCACCGTTCATGTCAATCACCAGCACGTCGCCGTCTTGCAGGCTTGCCAAGGCGCGGTTGACAGCAATGGCATCAGCGTCGATCACGCTCAGCGTCACGGCGCGACCTACCACTTTGACGGCGCTCAGCATGGAGCGAATTTCGGCACTGACAAAGCCGTCTTCGAGCAAATGCCCGAGGGTGGCGAAGCTGACCTGGTGGAGTTTTTCAAGCAATTGAATAGGGGCGTTCATGGCTTACCTCTGCTTTGCTGAATCAATGAGTTCGGCCACGCAATCGATTTCCAGTGCCACCCCCCAGAGTGCCACGCAGACCGTGGTGCGTGCCGGCGGCGCATGACCGAGCACCTCGGTATAGACCCGGTTGAAGGGTTCCAGTTGAGCTGGATCGGTGAGATAGCCGTTAACCTTGATCACGTGATCGAAGTCCGAACCTGCCGCGATCAGGATGGCTTCCAGGTTACGCAAGGTCTGGCGCACTTGCTCTTCGAAGCCTTCGGGTTGCTGATCCAGTCCGCCGACTGCGGGTATTTGACCGGCAGTGAACACCAGATGGCCGCTGACCACTGCCTGGGAGTAAGGACCGACCGGGCCGATTGTGCCGGGTGCTGCCTGGATACGTTTCATTAATGAACCTCGCTGAGAATAGAGGCCCGCCGACCCGGCATGGGCGGCGGGCCGGTGAATCAGAACAATGCCAGGGTGTAGCTGACGAACAAGCGGTTCTGGTCCTGATTAGCGTCGGCTTCGGAGTGCAGAACGCCATAGCGCCAACCGAAACCCAGGCCTGTGAACGTGCCGTCCTGGATAACGTAATCCAGGGCCAGGTCACGCTCCCATTCCTGCTGATCGCTACCAGAAGTGGTCTTGATCTGGCTGCCTTTGAGATAAACCATCGACGCGCGAAGGCCCGGTACGCCCGAGGCGGCGAAGTCATAGGCGTACTGGCCGAACCAGGTGCGTTCGCCGGCCCGGTTGAAGCTGGTGAGCATGCGGTCGGTGAACAGATACAGGCTTGCGCCACCGGCCCCTTTGTCCACCAGGGAGCCCTGGTTGAGCTGGACGAAGTTGCTGCCATCGGAAACGCTCTGGTAACCGCCGGTCAACCCGTGGCCACCAAGGCTGTACGTGAAGAGGGCGCTCCAGGTGCGGTTGTCGATTTCACCGGCACCGTTTCGGCTATAGCCACCGACCCGGTAACCGTCGGCCCGTCCGCTGACCGTGCTGTTGGCGCCGTCAGAAGATGTATCGAAGTAGCGCAGGTCGGTCTTCAACGACTGGCCTTCGCCGAGTGCGAGCACATGCTGCAGCCCGAAAAAGTGCTGGGTGTAGTAGTCCTCGAGATTGGCCAGGTAATACTGCGCGGTCAGATCTTTAGTGACTTTGTAGTCGGCACCGGCGAAGAGAAACTGGTTGCTCTCCTGACGCCCACCGCTGACCGCCAACCCGGTGCTATCACTGGAGCCACGCCCGGTAGCGTGCTCCAGACGGCCGGCGGTCAAGGTCAGCTTGTCGAGATCGTTGCTGGTGATCTGGCCGCCTTCAAAGGTCTGGGGCAACAGGCGACCGTCGTTCGCTATCAGGATCGGCAGTTTGGGCGTCAGCGTGCCGTAACGCATTTCGGTCTTGTTCAAACGGGCTTTTGCGGTCACGCCCAGGCGGCTCCATTCATCGGCAGCGCCATCACCTTCAGTCGGGATCATCGAGCTGCCGCGATGGCGGCCCTGGCCGCTGTCCAGGGTGAGGCCCACCAGCCCCAGCGCATCGACGCCAAACCCCAGGGTGCCGTCGGTGAAACCGGAGGAGTAATTGAGCATGAGTCCCTGCGCCCATTCCTCAGTCTTGCTCTGGCCGGCACTGCCGGGCCGGTCGCGGTAGTCGTTGTTGAAGTAGAAGTTACGCAAGCCCAGTGTGGCCTTGCTATCGCTGATGAAATCGGCTGAAGCGACCTGGCTCAGAGTCAAAAGGCAAGCGCCGGCGCTCATGCCAAACAGGTGCAGAGTTTTTTCCATGGTGTACGAATCCAGAGGGAGCGTGAATGGCAGCAGGATCAAGTGCGGGTGGGTTTATTCTTGTTGTGGGTCACTTGGTGCTATTCAGCCCGTCCAGCGCTCAAGTCGCGCTTGAAGGTTTCGGTCAGCAGTAACAGGGCAATCAGGGAAATGACCGCAGAGCCAATCAGGTACCAGGCCACTGACGAGCCTTTGCCGGTCATTGCCAGCAGGGCCGTGGTCACGATAGGCGTGGCCGCGCTGCCCAGCAGCCCGGAGAGCATGTAAGCCACCGATAGGCCGGAGTAACGCACACGGGTGCCGAACAGCTCGGCGAGGAAGGTTGCGATGGGCCCGTAGTTGGCGGCGAACGCGGTCATCAACAGGCCATAGCCGAGAAACACCAGCGGCAGCTCGCGAGTATCCATCAGCCAGAACATAGGGAAGGCGACCAGCGCTTCACCGACGATACCGGCGATGATCACCGGCTTGCGGCCGAAGCGGTCAGACAGTGCACCGAAGGCTGGCAAGAGCACAATGCACAGCGCACAGGAGGCCAGTACCACGCTGAGCATGATGGTGCGGCTGAAGCCCAGGGTCTGGGTCCCATAGGTCAGGCCGAAGGCGACGATGATGTTGAAAGATGCGCCGGTCGACATGGTTGCCACGCCGCCGAGCAGGACTTGCTTCCAGTATTTGCTGAAGACTTCGGCCAGCGGCAGCTTGATTTGCGGCTCGCTGGTTTGAGCCTTGTGGAACGCAGGTGTCTCGGTAATGTTGAGGCGGATGTACAGGCCCACGGCAATCAGCAGCGCGCTGGCCAGGAACGGGATGCGCCAGCCCCAGGCAAGCATGTCTTCAGCCGGCAGCAACCAGGCGATCGCCAGGAAGGCCAGGTTGGCAATCATGGTACCGGCCGGCACGCCGATCTGTACCCATGAGCCATACAAGCCACGCTGGTTGGCGGGGGCATGTTCGACGGCCATCAACACCGCACCGCCCCATTCACCGCCCAGTGCCAGGCCTTGAATGATCCGCAGGGTTAAAAGCAGGATCGGTGCCCAGATGCCAATGCTGGCGTAATCCGGTAACAGACCGATGGCAAAGGTTGCCGCACCCATGGTCAATAGCGAAATCAGCAGCATCGATTTGCGCCCAAGCTTGTCGCCGTAGTGGCCGAACAAGGCAGCCCCGACGATGCGCGCACCATAAGCCGAAGCGAAGGTGCCGAAGGCCAGGAGGGTGCCAATCAAGGCATCGAACGCCGGGAAGAAAATCTTGTTGAACACCAGGGCGGAAGCCGTGGCGAAAACAAACAGGTCGTACCATTCCACCGTGGTGCCGATGACGCTGGCGACGGCGACTTTTTTCATGTTGACGCTGGGTTCGACCGTCGGGGTAGCGGTCTGGATGCACGCGGAGCTGTTCATGCCTTTTTCTCCAAATTGAGCGTTGGGCTCAGTGGATTGATTTATTGGTTGGCAGTGTGAGTAACGGTGATGCTGTAGCTGGAGATCGGTTTTATTGTTTTTCAGGCGCAAACGGGCCCTGCCTCGGAGGTCGTGTGAATGACGCAAACTCAGAGGTTCGGTGTTAATTACATAATCAGTCGCTCAGGTGCTGAGCTCGCTGCAGCACCGCATTGAGCAGCACGTCGCAGCCCATGCGGACATCGTCAGGCAGGGCGTCTTCGGCTTCGTTGTGGCTCAGGCCACCGACACAGGGAATGAAGACCATCGTGGTGGGGCAATGCCCGGCGAGGTGAATGGCGTCATGCCCGGCACCGCTGACGATGTCTTGATGGGGGTAACCCAGCGCCTGGACCGCCGAGCGCACAGCGGCCACACAATCGGCATCAAAGGGTGTCGCCGGGCTGAGCCAGTGACGACTGATCGCCAGGTTCAAACCGCGCTTGTCAGCCACGATTTGCAAGCGCTCGTATACGGCTTGCTCCATGGCGGCGATCTGTTGGTCTTCATGGTGGCGCAGATCGACAGTAAAGTTGATCCGCCCAGGGATGGTGTTGCGTGAAGACTTGGCTATCTCCAGCTGGCCCACTGTGACCAGCCCCTTGGGCGCGAAGTCTCTGGCGATTGATTCCAACACGCAGGCCATTTCAGCGACACCGAACAGGGCATCCTTGCGCAACGGCATCGGTGTGGTGCCGGCGTGGGCACTGACACCGCCAACCTGCACATCCAGCCAGCAGATTGCCTGGCCGCCAGTGACAACACCTACCGGCAGGCCGTTGTCTTCCAGGATTGGGCCTTGTTCGATATGAGCCTCGAAGTAAGAATCGAAGGCCCGCTGCAGGGGAAGGTCTCCACCATGGCCAATATCGGCCAAGGCTTCAGCGACGCTGATGCCCTGGACATCACGGGCATCCAATGCCGTTTGCAACGGCAGAATGCCAGTGAACACCGCCGAACCGAACATGGCCGGAGTAAAGCGCGCACCTTCCTCATTGGTCCACACGGCGATTTCGATGGGCTGGCGGGTTTCGATGCCTTGATCATTCAGGCAACGCACCACCTCCAGTCCGCTCAGCACGCCGTAGATACCATCGAAGCGACCACCTTTTGGCTGGGTGTCCAGGTGACTGCCCATGACGATCGGCGGCAGGGCATTGTCCTGGCCTTCGCGGCGGGCGAAAAGATTGCCAATGGCATCGAACGCGATACTCAAGCCAGCCTCACGGCACCAGCCCATGAACAACTCGCGGCCAGCCAGGTCTTCCCTGGAAAGGGCCAGGCGACAGTTGCCGCCACGCTCGGTGGCGCCAATTTTGGCCATGTCCATCAGGCTGCCCCACAGGCGCTCACCGTTGACCTTGGATACTTTCATCATTCACCTCTTGTCGCGTGTCTTAATAGCCCAGGGACGTATCGACCGGGTTGTTCAGGGGTTCACCACGGGCCAGCCGCCGCGTGTTTTCGGCAATCTGGCTGGCGATGCAGTCGTGGGACGCCGCCGATGCCATGTGCGGGGTAACGATCACCCCGGGCATGCGCCACAGGCGATCATCGACCGGCAGGGGTTCATGCTCGAAGACGTCGAGCACCGCACCGCGCAGCTGACCGCTGCTCAATGCCTGTTGTAGATCGTCGATGCGTACGTGCTGGCCGCGACCGCAGTTGACGACTACAGCACCAGGCGCCAAGGCCTTGAAGGTTTCAGTGCAGAGAATGCCTCGGGTCGCCGGGGTCAACGGCAGCAGGTTGATCAATAGATCGAGGCCTTCGAGAAAGCCACTGAACGCCTGGTCGCCGCTGTGGCAGACCACGTCGGGTATGTTTTTGACACTGCGCGCCCAGCCGTGAACGCTGTAGCCGGCACTGGCCAGGTCTTCGGCAATGGCTGCGCCCAGCGAACCCAAGCCCATCACACCGACCTTGAAATCCTTTGCCTGAATCTGTATCGGGCGCTGCCAGAGCTGGTCAGGCTGCTGCTGCAAGACCTGATCGAAACGTCGGTGATAGTGAATCACCGCCCAGCGTACGTACTCGGTCATGCCTTGGCGGTGCGCGGGATCGACCACTCGGCACACGTGCAAGTTCGGGCAGCTGGGATCGGTGTGCAAGTGATCAACACCCGCGGCAACCGAATGCACCAGTTGCAGATTGGGCAGCGCGCCCAAACTGTTGGCCGGCGGGAACCAGCATGCCGCGACCAGTGCTTCACTGGCGACCGGGTCATCGGCCAGCACTACCCGTATGTCTGGCGCCTGACGGGCAAAGGCCGCTTGGAGCTGGCCGAGCAGGATGCTGTCGCGCGACAGCAGTACGACGGTGTTCATGAGCAATAGGACTCGCGCTGGTCTTCAATCAAGGTCAAGGCGGCATTCCAGCTCAGCCCCATGATTTCCTCGGCTTCGTCGCGGCCGAACTGTTCTGCTGTGTGTTGGCAGACTTCTTTGCTGGGGTAGACCAGCTGGCTGCCGCCGGCCAGCGCCGCGACCTGCGCCTGGCAGGCGCGCTCCAGGAAGTGAATTTCGTGGAAGGCTTCAGCCACGTTTCCACCGGCCGCCAGCAGGCCATGGTTACGCAGGATCATGGCCTTGTGTGGCCCCAGGTCGGCGACCAATCGTTCACGCTCGGCCAGCGACAGCGCAATGCCTTCATAGGTGTGATAAGCCAATTTGCCGTAGAACTTCAGCGCATGCTGGCTGATCGGTAACAGACCTTGCTCCTGGGCGGCCACAGCCATCCCGGCTGCGGTATGGGTATGCACCACGCAATTGAGATCCGGGCGGGCCATGTGGATCGCCGAATGAATCACGAAGCCTGCGGCGTTGACACGGGTGCGCTCGTTCGCACCGCCCACCACCTGACCATACTGGTCTATGCGCACCAGGTCGCTGGCTTTCATGCGATCGAAGATCACGCCGTAGCGGTTGATCAGGAAGTGGTGTTCAGGGCCTGGAATGCGCAGGGTGATGTGAGTGTCGATCAGGTCGGTCATGCGAAAGTACGCGACCAGTCGATACAGTGCGGCCAGCTCGCAGCGGGCTTTCCACTCGGCGGGGGCAATGTTGTCGGGTGTGTACATGTAAGTTCCTTTCTCTGATTATTTTACCGACAGGGATCAATCGGATCACGGTAACGCTCTGTCCCTCTGGCGCCTTCGTGCTTTATCTCGTAGCCTCTATAATTAAGCAATTTGCTAATCCTTAAGCGCTGATTAAGTCACGCTAATAATGGACATTAAGATGAGCAGCAAAAACTCGAATGAAGAGCTAATGCAGGCTAGATGGGGAGGGCGGCGTTTCCTCAACGATCGTCTGGACTGGAATTTGTTGCGCACGTACCTGGCGATTGGTCAGGAAGGGAGCATCAGCCGTGCTGCGGCGCGGCTGTTCATTACCCAATCAGCCGTCAGTCAATCGCTCAAGCGGCTGGAAGAGCAGTTGGAGTGCGCCTTGATTTCGCGCAAGGGGCCACGCTTCGATCTCACTGAGGCAGGGGAAGAAATACTGCGGATTGCCGAAGAGATGTACGGCAACGTGTCGCGCATCGGCTCGGCCATCGAAGGCCCCCAGGATGATGTGGTGGGGAAGGTTCGCCTGCTCTCGATCAGCCGGGTGCAATCGACGGTCTATGATGATTTTCTCGCGAATTTTCATCTCAATCATCCGCGTGTGGAGTTGGAAATAGAGGTAATGCGCAGCTCCGACATTCTCAGTTCGCTGATACAGAAGACCGCCACCGTCGGTGTCGGTTTATGCCGCATCGCTCAACCCAAGCTTGAGCAGCGTTGTCTGATACGTCAGCGATATGCGTTCTTTTGCGGAAAACGCCATCGCTTTTTTGGCGTGCGGGGCCTGGATCTGGCTGAGCTGCAAGGGGAAAATTTTGTCAGCTTCACGAGCGACCAGATTGGCGGCAATCTTTCGCCGCTTACCGTGTTTCGTGACCAACAGGGCTTCACCGGCAAGATCGTCGCGTCGTCATCAAACTTTGAAGAAATACGCAGGTTGGTGATCGCAGGATTTGGTATCGGCTGTTTGCCAGAGCACTTACTCGATATTGACCTCTACAACGGCATGCTCTGGCGCCTGCCGCCCCGGGATGGAGTCTCCGACGTGGACATTCACTTGTTGTGGAACCGCGAGCAAAAAATGACCCATGCAGAAACTGTATTTCTTGAAAGCTTCCAGCATGCCATCGCAGTTGCAGAACAATCCGTTGATCAGAAGGTCGACCAGGAAGTCTGACTTTTGATGGGCATCATCCGTGATTTGGGTCTGCGCAATCCCGATGGGCTGCTTGAGCCATTGCGACACACGCCGGTGATCAGCCACCTCGCAGCGCACCCGATCTAAACTCAAAACAAATTGCCAATGCGACCATTCTTGTGGCTTGACAGCCGCTCGCAAAGTCATATAGCTTGAAATCGTATACTTTCTACCGAGTGGAGAATCTGATGACACGTCTAAGAGTTCTTTTCGCATCTACCGCAGCAGCCCTGGGGCTTTCATTGGCAATTTCTGCACCGGTACAGGCCGATACCTTGTCGAAAATTCGAGAGCGTGGAGTGCTTGTCTGTGGTGTGCACCCGGGCCTGGTCGGCTTTGGTGCGCCCAACAGTGCAGGTGATTGGCAGGGGTTTGATGCGGATTTCTGCAAAGCCTTTGCGGCGGCGATTTTCGAGAAGCCGAAAGTCAAGTTTGTCCCGCTGTCCGATCAGGCACGTTTCACGGCGCTGCAGAATGGCGAAGTGGATGTCCTCTCTCGGAACAGCACCTGGACCCTGACGCGCGATACCACGATGGGGCTGCAATTTCCGGTGGTGGACTTCTTCGACGGCCAAGGCTTTCTGATCAACAAGAAACTGGGCGTCACCAAGGCGGCAGAACTCGATGGCGCTACGGTCTGCATTCAGCAGGGCACCACCAGCGAGTATGTGGTTCGCAATTTCTTCGACAAGTTGAAGATCACATTCAAACCTGTGGTGATCGAAAGCGGGACTGAATTCTTCTCGGCCTTTTTCGCAAGCCGCTGCGATGTAATCACCAGCGATGTGTCGCAGTTGGCGGTTATCCGGCTCAACTCAGGCAACCCTGAAAACTACGCCATCCTTCCGGATGTGATCTCGAAGTCGCCAATGGGTCCAGTTGTGCGGGGCGATGACAAGCACTTTGCAGACATCGTCAAGTGGACCGTCTTCGCAACCTTTACTGCAGAAGAACTCGGTATCACCAAAGAAAACGTTAAACAAATGCTCACCAGTAACAACGAAGACGTCCGGCGTCTTCTGGGTGTAACACCTGGCGTTGGGGCAGGGCTGGGTCTCAAGGATGACTGGGTGATCAATGTCATCTCCGCGGTAGGCAACTACAAAGAAATCTTCGAGCGCAACGTGGGTGCCAATACTCCCTTGCAGATGAAGCGTGGCCAGAATGCCCTGTGGTCGGACGGTGGCCTGCTGTACGCCCCGCTTTTCTGATCCGCGATGTGAATGGCTCAAACGCCGCGTAGATGGCGAATCAGAAACGAGAGGTGAAGGTCATGTCGGCAAGAGATGGCGCAGTTAAACACCAACACCGGGCAGTCACGGTGTTGGTCCAGCTTGTAGTACTCACGGCTGTCGTGATTGCGGTTTGGTATTTCGGGCACTTGATTAACGAGCGCCTTACACAGAAAGGGATCAATACCGGGTTCGGCTTTCTGTGGACTCGCGCCGGCTTCGACCTCAGCGAAAGCATGATTGCTTTCAGCGGTGACAAGTCATATGCGTACGCCTTGCTAGCGGGGTTTTCAAACACGTTGAAAGTGGCGTTTTGCGCCATCGTGTTCTCCGTGCTGCTCGGGGTATTGGCGGCGCTGGCTCAGTTATCTAAATTCGGCCTGGCCAGACGAATTGCCAAAGTGTATGTCTCGACGATCCGCAATACACCGCTACTGCTGCAGTTGTTCTTCTGGTTCGCTGTTTTTACTTACGGTCTACCAGTCGTCCGGGAGGCTCTGGAGCCGGTACCGGGTGTGTTCATCAGTAATCGCGGGATCAATTTCCCGTGGCCGTCCCCCTTCGCATTGACAGCAATCGTCGCGATCTTTTGCACCGTCGTGGCGTTTGTCCTCAGAAGCGTGCGCACCGGTGGCAGCACACTGAAAAACCCGGGAGCGTTGCTGATACTCCTGAGCCTGGTTGCTGTTGTGTCCACGGCCTATGCCCTGTGGTCCGGGCAAATGACATTTGAATGGCCCACAGCGAGCAAGTTTTCAATCGGCGGCGGCGGGCACTTTTCACCCGAGTTCATGAGTATGTTCATCGGGCTCTCTGTGTACACGGGCACTTATATAGCCGAAGCGATCCGTGGGGCCGTGCAGTCCATTGCCCAGGGACAGATTGCCGCAGGTTATGCGCTGGGCCTGACGCACTTTGGCGTGCTGCGTTACATCGTGATGCCACAAGCCTTCCGGATCGCGATGCCGGCGGTGGTCAGTGAACTCCTGAACTTGATGAAAAACAGTTCGCTCGGTGTTGCCGTGGGATACCCGGAACTGGTCTCGGCGGGAAATACCGCCATGAATCAAACGGGGCAGGCCATCGAATTGATCAGCATTTTCATGCTGGTTTACGTCACGGTAAACATTATTACGACGCGGGTAATCGGTCTTTGGGAGAAACATTATGTCTGGTGATCTGAATAATGGTGCCCAAGTGTCGATTGTCGCACCCTTGACGCTGATCCAGCGTCTGAAAGGCCTGGGCTCGGGTATGCCAAGCCGGATTGTGCTCGGCGCGCTTTTTCTCTGGGGCGTCGTTTTGGTTGGCCCAGATATCTTCAAATGGCTGTTGCTTGATGCAACCTTTAGCGGCGATGCCGCGCAATGCCACCAGAACGGAGGCGCTTGCTGGGCGTTCATCGGCACCAAGCTCAATCTCATCCTGTTCGGGGCCTATCCTCCGGAATCGCTTTGGCGTCCGATCACTTTCGTTGCATTGATCGCGGCCGTTGCGCTCTGGTGTTTGATTCGAGTCCGCCATCACACAGTGGCCATTGTGTTGTGGGTACTGGCCGCGTTGATTGGTTATCTATTGATGAGTGGCGGACTGTTCGGTCTTGAGTCAGTGGATCGTGCGCGTTGGGGTGGACTGCCGATCACCCTGCTGATCAGCATTGCCGGCCTCGTGTGTGCGTTCCCTCTGGGTGTGCTGCTGGCGTTGGGGTGTCGGTCGCAGATGCCGCTTGTCTCTGTTCCGTGCCGGCTTTATGTGGATCTCATTCGCAGTGTTCCGGCGATCACTATTGTCTTCATGACCTTTGCGATCATTCCGTTGATACTTCCGGACGAGCTTATTTTCGACAAGCTTTTTCGGGCAGGTATCGGTCTCTCGTTGTTTACCGCCGCTTACTTTTCCGAAGCCTTGCGCGGTGCCCTGCAAGCACTTTCAGTCGGTCAGCGCCAAGCGTCGGCAAGCCTGGGGTTCGGTTATTGGGGCAGTCATGCCTACGTCATCTTGCCGCAAGTCATCGCCCATTCGCTGCAACCGATTGCCAACATCGCCATCGCGTTCGTCAAGAACAGTTCGCTGTTGATGATCATCGGACTTTTCGATTTGCTTGGATCGGCAAGATCAAGCCTTTATGACGAAAACTGGCAAGGGTTCTACAAAGAGCTCTATCTGTTTGTCGGCGTCATCTACTTCGTTATCTGCATGTATATCCAACACTACGTTGCGTCGATTGAGCGTGAACGTAGGGCCCGCCTGTATCAATAATGGATGCCTCCATGAAAGAAATAATAGAAGTACCGTTTTTATCTGACGCGCTCAGACGTTTGAATACACCGACTTCTTTGCTGATTCGTTCGGGTTCGATGCTCTATACCTGTGGCCTGCCGCCGCTCGATCCACTGACCGGGAATATAGTTCGAGGCACTATTATTGAACAGACGCATGCTGTATTGCAGGTGATGAAAGTTGTTCTTGAATCGGCAGGATCGTGCCTCGATAACGTCGTGAAAACCACGATCTTCGTGACGGATCCATCGATGATGGATGAGGTAAACACAGTGTATCGCAAGTATTTCCCTGAGAATCCACCCGTCCGCTCATTCGTTGCAGTCAAGCCTTGGCCGTTTCCGTTTGATATTGAAATCGATGTGGTTGCCCATCTTTAGAAAACCGATGTGTAGGGTTGTATTGAGTAAGAAGTATCAGTTCTCTTGGTAGCTTCAAGCTATTCAACTAGTTGTTTGAATATTCTTTCCCATGAACTCGAACCGAGTGGTTTCGACGTTTTAGGTTTTCTGTCAGATGCTCGATGAAGGAATGAATTCGATGAAAAATGACATTGCCGTACTTGATTCAGTTCAAGTGGCCAAACTGATCGATCAGATTGATGTGCTGTCCGCATTGCGTCGTATGTTCCTGGCGTTGGGACAGGAAAAGGCTGTGCAACCGCCACAACTGCGCAATCCGTTTCCCAATGGGCAGGGCAACTTTATCAGCTACCTCGGAACGCTTGCCGAGGAGCGGGTCTTTGGTGCAAAGCTCTCGCCCTATATCCCGCTTCCGGAAGGGGCTCTGGTGACGGCCTGGACGTTGATGATGTCGATGGATGACGGTCAACCCCGTTTGCTCTGTGATTCGGGACAACTGACGGTTGAGCGAACGGCGGGAACCACCGCACTCGCCGTCGATTTGCTCGCGCCCGCGCATGTCAGCAAGCTGGCGGTAGTGGGAGTAGGGCGGCTGGGCCAGGCTCATGCCCGGCATGTCCTGGCACTGCGCGAATGGGGGGATATCAGGTTGTATGCACCTAATATTGACGCTCTGCCAGCGTCCGAACAGCAGGCGCTCCGGGACATAGATCCCCGCGTGAGCATTCATACCGAACTGGCCAGTGCGGTCGAAGATGCGGATGTCATCATGCTGTGCACCTCGGCCGGTCGAACGGTGCTTGACCCTGTCACGCTGAAAAAACCGGCGCTGATCACTTCCATTTGTACCAATGCACCCTTGGCACATGAAGTACCGCCAGAGTCCTTGCTGAACATGAGCGTCTATTGCGATTACCGGGCTACAACGCCCGACAGCGCAGGGGAAATGCGCTTGGCAAAAGACCAGCATGGCTGGTTACCCGAGAGTATTTGCGGAGATTTGCCCGAGCTGATGACGGGAGCCGCCCGACTTCCCGATCCCGAGCGCCATACCTTCTTCCGCTCAATCGGGCTGGGGCTGGAGGATATCGCCATTGCCAATGAGCTTTATCAGTTGCATATGAAGAACAACTGAGTAGAGGTTCAGAAGTCGTTCTGCCTATTTCAGCGTAATAATAAGCCGGGGGATGGAAACATCCCCCGGCTTATATTCGGGAGGGTGCCATGGCAGCTGTTACCGATACGCTTAAGCTGTTTCTCTGCGGCGACGTCATGACTGCCCGCGGCATCGATGCAGTACTGCCGCATCCTGGCGATCCGCGGCTTTACGAAGCTTACGTCAAGAATGCCGGCGACTACGTCCGGCTGGCAGAACGAGTCAATGGCCCGATTCCTCGCCCAGTCGATTTCACCTATGTCTGGGGCGCTGCGCTGGATGAGTTCGAACTTCGCCAGCCACACGCATGCATCATCAATCTGGAAACTGCGGTATCTCGCCGCGGACGACCGGAGCCAAAAGGCATCAACTACCGCATGAGCCCGGAGAACTTCCCGGCCATCGGCGCAGCCGGCATCGACTGCTGCGTGCTGGCCAACAACCATGTGCTGGACTGGGGGGCAACCGGCCTGGCCGACACGCTGGATACCCTGGCGAGCAATGGTATGTGCAGCGCCGGCGCCGGGCACAACCGGCAATCTGCCGAAGCGCCCGCCGTGTTGCTGCAGCCTGGCGGACGGCGCCTGCTGGTGTTTGGCCTCGGCACACCCGACAGCGGCATTGCGTCGGACTGGACCGCCACGGATAGGGGCGCGGGCGTCGCGCGGCTGGAGGATCTGTCGATGCAAAGCCTGCGCCCTGTGGCCAAACGGATTCTCGAGGGCAAAAAACCGCGGGATCTGGTGGTCGCCTCCATTCACTGGGGCGACAACTGGGGGTTCGATATCCCGCGCGAGCAGCGCTGGTTCGCCCATGCCTTGATCGACGAGGCCGGAGTTGACGTGGTGCACGGGCATTCCTCGCACCACGTCAAAGGCATCGAGGTCTACCGCGAACGCCTGATTCTCTATGGCTGCGGTGATCTTCTGAACGATTACGAAGGCATCGAGGGCTACACAGCCTTTCGCGGCGACCTGGGGTTTCTATACTTTGCCTCGCTGGACCCGGGCGGGCACCTGCAGTCGCTGGACTTGGTACCCACCCGCCTGCGTCGCTTTCGCATCTGTCGCGCCGAAGGGGATGACCGTCAATGGCTGCACGACACCCTTTCTCGCGAGTGCGCACGCTTGGGCAGCAGCATCCAGCCGGGCGCGAAAAATGCCTTTGAGTTGCGTTGGTGAGTCCCCTTGGCGACTCCGCGTGATCAATGTTGCAGGATCTTTGACAGGAAGTCCTTGGCACGAGGGGAGCGTGCTTCGGGAGAGCCGAAGAACTCTTCTTTTTTACAGTCTTCAATGATTTTTCCCGCGTCCATGAAAATCACACGATCACTGACTTTCCTGGCAAAGCCCATTTCGTGGGTGACGCACATCATGGTCATGCCCTCGTTTGCGAGCTTGATCATGACGTCTAGAACCTCTCCGACCATTTCCGGGTCCAGGGCGGAGGTAGGTTCGTCAAACAGCATGACGATCGGGTCCATGGATAATGCACGAGCAATTGCCACACGCTGCTGCTGACCACCTGAGAGCTGCCCTGGGAACTTGTCCTTGTGGGCGCTCAGGCCAACACGATCGAGCATTTTCAGTCCACGTTTGAGCGCCTCGTCCTGGCCACGGCCCAGCACCTTCATCTGGGCGAGCGTCAGGTTTTGCGTCACGGACAGGTGCGGAAACAACTCGAAGTGTTGAAACACCATGCCGACCCGGCTGCGTAGCTTGGGCAGGTTGGTTTTCGGGTCCGAGAGGCTGATACCGTCGACGACAATTTCGCCTTTCTGGAAGGGCTCCAGCGCATTGACCGTTTTGATCAGCGTTGATTTGCCAGAGCCGGAAGGGCCGCACACTACGACGACTTCGCTCTTTTTTATTGCGGTAGAGCAGTCGCTCAGTACCTGAAAGTTACCGTACCACTTGGAAACATTTTTTATGTTGATCACGGTGGTTGTCCTGATGTGGTTGCAGATGGCGCAAGAGGGACGAGGACCTGATCGCAAACGGCAAACCAGGGTGTTTTCATTCCGTCCTACTGTAGAAAGTATACGATTATAGATCCGTCAGCGACAACAACAAAACGATGAATGAGACTTGTATTTCAGATGGATGGGGCGAGGGATTGGACTGAAGTTCGAGAGGGCAGGCCGAGGATGCCGTCCTTGTCCGTTTTCGTATAATCGTATACGGTTGTCCACAGTGATGTAGTTGTTCCTCGTATCTGCCAAACCCAGACACGCCTTTAAATCGCCCCTGGCCACTTAGTGTCATATGTCTAACCAATCACCACTGAAATACATTGCAGGACTGATCCCGCTGGCACGCGTGTCCGCACCGCAATTTGTTGCGGCCGTTATCAGAGAAGCCATCGTCACCGGCGCGCTCTCCGGTAGCGAACCTCTGCGTCAGGACCTGATCGCTACCGAACTCAACACTAGCAAGGTGCCGGTTCGCGAAGCGCTGCGCGAGCTTGAAGGGCAGGGACTGGTCCAATTCCTGCCAAACCGTGGCTTTATGGTGACGCAGCCCTCCCGGCATGAAATGAATGAGTGCTTTGAGTTGCGGGCGGTTCTGGAGCCACTGGCTGTGCGCCATTCGGTACCGCTTTCGACACCCGAGCAACTTGATGCTGTCGAACGCATCATCGATGAGTTCGAGAAAGTTCACGATCCGATCTTGAGCAGCCAATGGAACCTCTCGCTTCATACGGCGCTATATGCTCCTGCGCGAATGAAGCACCTGGAAAACATGATCATCCGTGCGCACACCGTCGCGCAGCGTTATACACATATCTACATGCAGCTGCGCTCAGCAGGGATTGATAGCCAGGACGAGCACCGCGCGATCCTTGCGGCGTATCGGGCTAAAGATGTGGAGGCGGCGGTTGCGTTGATGACAAAGCATGTCAAGCAAGCGTCGGATGAGGCGGCTGAGTACCTGAAAGATCACTTTGAGCAAAACTGATCGGGACTGTATCGATGAGGTCTGTGTAGGAGCCGAGCTTGCTCGCGATGGACTCAAGGCGGCGCGTGTATTCAGAAAACACGCGTTATCGTTAACGTCCATCGCGAGCAAGCTCGGCTCCTACAGATGTCCTGCGTTCGTTAAGTGACTGGTATCAGGCTTCCCTTATTTGGACTTCAAGACTTTCGGATTGGAGTTGCCCCAGATCGTGTACAGGTCCGCCAGCAATGCGCCGTTGATGGTCTCAAGCTCCGTCTGGGTAATCTCTTCATCACCTTGCTTGCCGTAGAGAACGACCTCATCTCCCGCCTGCACGCCCTTGATACCACTGACGTCGACCATCAGCGTGTTCATGGTGACCTTGCCGATCACCGGCGCGCGTTGGCCGCGGATCAGAACTGAAGCCTTGTTGGAAAACGCTCTTCGATAACCATCGGAGCAGCCGGCCGGGATGTTGGCGATCAACGAGTCTTTGCTCAGGGTAAAGGTGCGGTCGTAGCTGATCGTACTGCCCGCCGGGTAGGCATTGACCGCCGCGACCCGTGATTTGAACTGCATCACCCGTTGGAATTCGTTATGCCCACCCACCGGGTAGCCATAAAGTGCTGCCCCTGGGCGAACCATGTCCAGCCAACCTTCCGGCACCTCAAGGGTGGTGAAGGTATTGGCGCAGTGCAGGGTGATCCGGCTGCGGTCCAGTTTGGCGTGCTCGATCAACCAGCCGGACTGCTCCTTGAATTTCGCCAGGCCCTGCAGCACATCTTCACGCTCCTCGACTGGGAAGTGGGTCATGATTCCGACGATATTCAGATGATCCAGCCTGGTCAGATCCACCGCCTGTTGTTGTCCTTCAGCCGTGCTCATTTCCAGACCGTTGCGGCTCATGCCCGCCGAATTCAGCGCCAGGTGGACCGGCAGCTTCACGCCCTTGCGGGTGGCCAGTGCATTGAGCTGGCGTGCAACCTCCAGATTGCCTACCAGTTCTTCGATGTTGTAGCGCAGTGCATTCTCGACTTCATCAACGGTAGCGCTGCGCAAACGCATCAGGCGTCCCTTGAAGCCTTTTTCCCGTGCAACACGCGCCTCCTCATTGCTCGCCACGCCGATACAGGTGATGCCCATCCGGATGGCGGAAGGGATCAGTAAACCTATGCCATTTCCATAAGCGTCGGCTTTCATCACGGCACACATCTGGCTTTTACCCGCCAGCCGTTGCTGAAGCCTGGTGATGTTTCCTTCGAAGGCAGCCTGATCAATCTCCAGCCAGGTATTGGCCTGGCCTGATTGATTGTCGACGCGAGCGTGTGCAGGTGTGGGATCGAGTAAAGGGGCGGCATTGACTACCGGCATCATTGCCGTCAAGGCCAGGGCGAGCGTCAGCGTGCTGAGCATGAAACGTGGCATATCGAGTCTTCCATAGTGGATGAGGAAAGCCCGCATGCTGGCGTGGATTTGGCATCAGCCAGGTCCATCAGGCATGGGGCGAGCAGCCATGGAATTTTTATGCAAAGGCGTCGTTTGTTTATGTGGATCCAGGCCGCTGGCGCAGCGGATGGCGCTGTAAAAATGGCTCAAACGACCGAGGGGTTGTTCAAGGTTCCGCCTGGCAGCCGAAGGGGCCGCCAGGTAAACGCTTCGAAGTGTCGAGTGCAGTTAAGCCCGAAGCCTTACATCGTCAGTTGCTGAAGGTTGCAGCAACGAGAACAGGTTCTTGGGATCCTGCAGCTCCGGCACCAGCTGGATGTCGCTGCCAATGTTGAGCGCTCTTGCAACATCCAGCACATAGCGCAAGGCGGAGTAGTCCTCGATGGCGAAGCCGACCGAGTCGAACAAGGTGACTTCCTCGGCATGCTGGCGACCTTGGGTCTGACCATTGATGACTTTCCAGAATTCGATCACCGGTGAGTCGGCGGGCATCTGCTGAATTTCGCCTTCAATGCGGCTTTGTGGTTCGTACTCAACCATGACTCGCGCACGCTCCACGATGTCTCGGTGCAGTTCGGTCTTGCCGGGGCAGTCGCCGCCCACTGCGTTGAGGTGCATCCCGGGCTCGATCATCTCAGGCGTCAAAATCGTTGCGTAGGCCTTGTCGGCCGTGACCGTGGTCACGATATCGGCCCCACGTACGGCTTCCGCGACGGTTTTGGCAACGGTCACCTGTATGGCGGGGTAGGCCCGCAGGTTGGCTACCAGCTTCGCCGTCGCGGCAGGATCGATGTCGTAGAGGCTGATTTCAGTAATGCCCAGCAGCGTATGAAATGCCAGGGCCTGGAATTCGCTCTGTGAACCGTTGCCGATGAGTGCCATTCGGCGACTTTCCGGTCGGGCGAGGTAGCGGGCGGCGAGTGCAGAAGTGGCGGCGGTGCGAATGGCGGTAGTCAGGGTCATTTCACTCAGCAAGACAGGCTTGCCGGTATCGACGTCTCCCAGTGCACCAAACGCCATGACCGTCAGCATGCCATTGTGCGTGTTCTTCGGATGCCCGTTGACATACTTGAAGGCATAGAGCGAGGCATCGGACACAGGCATAAGCTCGATGACGCCCTCGGGGGAGTGGTTCGCCAGGCGCGCGCATTTTTCGAAATCCGGCCAGCGTACGTAGTCTTGACGGATGTACTCGGCCATTTCGATCAGGCAACGAGGCAAACCTTTTTCCTGGACGAGACGGCTCAGATCATTGACGTCAATGTAACGGGTCATATTGGGTTCCTTTGGGCTTTTATGGTGTGCCGGTCTGGACTGCCTTTCGCTTTGGCGGCTGAGACTCAGGAGGCGGTCCATGTGTTTGCAACGGACCTATTGTCGAGGCAATGGAGAGAAGATTTCGGCCAATACTGACCCTGGACACAGCGAGAGAAGTCGAAAAACACAGAGCGCACAGCGGAATCGGCCGGGGGACAGTGACCACTCGCATCTCGCTCGCACGGCTCAAGCGCGATGTGCTTCACGAAGCATCGTCATGCAGGTAAAGAAGGCCTCAAAGACAAGCACATGTCCTGTGCCGCTCCCTTTTATGTGGGGACACAGTGGGCGACAGAATCGGCTGTGAATGCCCTTCGTTCAGCACAGGCACGCTGTTTGAACGTGGGGTTACGACACCAGCACCCTCCCGGCAATTGGCATTCTGACGGTCCATTTCAAGCGCTTGTTGATCGCTGTCCGAGATGGAGTGCAACTCCGACGACTGGCACCTTCCAGTCGAAAACAACAACAAAAACGGCTGCGGTGAAGACCGCATCGACTCTCTGCCCCTGTCAAAAAAGTGTGGTCCGACGCAAGCGCCGGATCGCTATAAATCCAAATAATCCGGGACTCTAGAAAATGAACATCAAATGGCTGACTTTGCCGGCACTCGCGTTGCTTTGCTGCACCACGGGCGCCAGTGCCAAGGAATGGAAGGAGCTGCGATTTGGCGTCAACCCAAGCTACCCACCCTTTGAATCCACCACGGCCGATGGCGGGGTTCAGGGCTTCGGCGTGGACCTGGGCAATGCAATATGTGCCGAGCTGAAGCTGACCTGCGTGTGGGTCAGCAATGATTTCGACGGGCTGATTCCGGGGCTCAAGGCCGGTAAGTTCGATGCCATCGAATCTTCGATGACCGTTACCGACGCGCGCAAAAAACAGATCGACTTTACCGATCGCCTGTACGCAGGACCGACCGCCATCGTCACCCGCAAAGACTCCGGACTGCTGCCTACCGCCGAATCGCTGCGCGGAAAAACCATCGGTTACATGCAGGGCACGATTCAGGAAACCTACGCCAAGGCGAAACTGGGGCCAGGCGGGGTAAAGCTGCGGGCCTATCAGAATCAGGATCAGGTCTATGCCGACCTGGTATTTGGCCGTCTCGATGCGTCGATCCAGGACAAGCTGCAAGCGCAGATGAGTTTCCTGACCTCGCCACAAGGGGCGGACTTCCAAAACAGCGAAGGCATCAGCGACCCGTTGGTGCCGTCGGAAATCGCCATTGGTGTGCGCAAGGACAACGAAGAACTCAAAGGCATGCTCAACGCCGCCATCAAGGCCCTGCACGACAAGGGCATCTACGCGCAGATCCAGCAGAAACACTTCGGTGATCTGGACCTCTACAACAACTGATCCTCGTGCCCCGGTCGATGTATCGCTGCGACCGGGGCGCATCAAGACAGGTGACTGGCGTGAACTCCTTCCTGAATATTCTGGGGCTCGATCTTTCGGCCCTGCAAGGCTATGGCCCTTTGTTGCTGCACGGCACCTGGGTCACCCTCAAACTGTCGGCGCTCGCACTTTTGGTGAGCATGGCGCTGGGGCTGCTCGGCGCGGCGGCCAAACTGTCGCCGCTGAAACTGTTGAATCTCCCGGCGACCTTTTACACGACACTGATCCGTGGCGTGCCCGACCTGGTGTTGATGCTGCTGATTTTCTACAGCCTGCAAGGCTGGCTCAGCGCCCTGACCGAGGCCATGGGCTGGCCCTACATGGAAATCGACCCATTCGTGGCCGGCATCATCACCCTTGGTTTTATCTACGGGGCGTATTTCACCGAGACCTTTCGCGGGGCGATTCTGAGTGTGCCGCGCGGTCAACAGGAAGCCGCGGCGTGCTTTGGCCTGAGCCGTTGGCAGCGCTTTCGTTTCGTGGTGTTCCCGCAAATGATGCGTTTTGCATTGCCGAGCCTTGGCAACAACTGGCTGGTGCTGCTCAAGGCCACGGCTCTGGTATCGATCATCGGTTTGTCGGACCTGGTCAAAGTCGCGCAGGAGGCCGGTAAAAGTACGTTCAATATGCTTGATTTCCTGCTGCTGGCCGCCGCGCTTTACTTGCTGATCACCAGCGCTTCGAACTACGTTTTGCGTGTGCTGGAACGGCGCTACAACCAGGGTGTACGGGGGATGGCGCGATGATCGAGTTGATTGCCGAATACTGGAAACCCTTTCTGTTCAGCGATGGCGAGACCCTCACCGGTCTGGCGATGACCCTGTGGCTGCTGGTGGCGAGTATTGCCATGGGGTTTTTCCTGTCATTGCCCCTGGCGATCTTGCGCGTCTCGCGCTGGGGTGTCTTGCGTTGGCCGGTTCAGCTGTTTACCTACATCTTTCGCGGCACGCCGTTGTATATCCAGTTGCTGATTTGCTACAGCGGGATCTACGGCATTGCGGTGGTCCGTTCGCAGCCATTGCTCGAAGCGTTTTTCCGCGACGCCATGAATTGCACCTTGCTGGCGTTCACGCTCAACACCTGCGCCTACACTGTGGAAATTTTCGCCGGAGCGATCCGCAGCATTCCCTACGGTGAAATCGAAGCGGCCCATGCCTATGGACTCAGTGGCTGGCGCCTGTATCTGCAATTGATCCTGCCTTCGGCGCTGCGCCGCGCGCTGCCGTACTACAGCAACGAAGTGATCCTGATGTTGCACGCGACTTCGGTGGCGTTCACCGCAACGATTCCGGACATCCTGAAAATCGCCCGGGACGCCAACGCCGCGACTTTCATGACGTTTCAGGCATTCGGTATCGCCGGCCTGCTGTACCTCGTGCTGTCGTTCGGGCTGGTCGGTGCGTTCCGCCTGGCTGAGAAACGCTGGCTGAGCTTTCTAGGCCCGGCCCACTGACTTCCATTCTTTATCCAGAGCGGCGCCGATAAGTGTGCCGCTTCAGGAGTATTCGCATGTACAAACTCACGGTTGAAAATCTGTATAAACGTTTTGGTGACAACGAAGTACTCAAGGGCGTCTCGTTAAACGCGAGGGCAGGGGACGTGGTGAGCATGATCGGCGCCAGCGGTTCGGGCAAAAGCACCATGCTGCGCTGCATCAACTTTCTGGAGCGGGCGGACGAAGGCGCCATTGCTCTGGATGGCGAGCGAGTCCTCACCCGCCAGGGCGTCGGCGGCATGCGCGTTGCCAATCCGAAGCAGTTGCAGCGTTTGCGCACGCGACTGGCGATGGTGTTCCAGCATTTCAATCTGTGGAGCCACCTGACCGTGCTGGAGAACATCATGCTGGCGCCGTGTCGAGTCCTGGGCATGAATCGCAAGGCCGCCGAAGAGAGCGCTCGGGCGTATCTGGACAAAGTCGGCCTGCCGCAACGGGTGGCCGATCAGTACCCGGCGTTTCTTTCCGGCGGGCAGCAACAGCGGGTGGCGATTGCCCGTGCCCTGGCGGTGGAACCGGAAATCCTGTTGTTCGACGAGCCAACCTCGGCGCTCGACCCGGAACTGGTGGGTGAAGTCCTGAAGGTCATTCAGGCACTGGCCGAAGAGGGCCGGACCATGTTGATGGTGACCCACGAAATGGGCTTTGCCCGGCAGGTCTCCAGCCAGGTGTTGTTCCTGCATCAGGGGCGGGTCGAAGAGCAGGGTGATGCTACGATACTCGACCGGCCAACCAGCGAACGTTTGCAGCAATTTCTATCGGGTCGTTTGAAGTGAGGCAAGGCGTACATGGCGGATATCCGCGATCTGTCGATCGTGCTTGATCGTATCGATCAGGCAATCATTGAAGTGTTGCGCCACGAAGGGCGCATCACCTATCAAAAGCTGTCCGAGCGCGTACACCTGACCCCCAGGCCGTGTCTGGAACGGGTGCGCAAGCTGGAACAGCTCGGGGTCATTCGCGGTTATGGTGCGATTCTCGATGAGAAAAAGCTGACGCCGGGATTGTCGTTGCTGGTGCTGGTGGCGTTGTCGAACCAGAGCGGACGCGCGGCGCAAAAGGCCTTCGAGGCCAAGGTCCGCGCCTGTCCTCAGGTGCTGGAATGTCGCCTGATCAGCGGTGCGTTCGACTACAGCCTGCGCATGCGCTGCCGTGATATGGAACATTACCGGGTGTTGACCGAAGTCTGGTTTGACGACCCGGACCTGCACATCGACAAGCTGGTCAGCCACCCGGAACTGGCGATGGTCAAGACCACGATGGAGTAAGCATCAAACGGATAAAAACTGTGGGAGCGGGCTTGCTCGCGAAGGCGGTGTGTCAGTCGACATTGATGTTGGATGACCCTGCGCCTTCGCGA
>NZ_JAGYGG010000042.1:0-48183 GCF_019947335.1 Pseudomonas sp. BF-R-24 | reverse complement strand
GCGAGGATGTGCCTGACACACCGCCTTCGCGAGCAAGCCCGCTCCCACATGTAGTTCGGTGTGTTGCCGAGCTGCCCATAACAACAATAAAAATGCTGATTCAGAGACTGACTGCCATGGCCGCACCCGCATCGCCGTTGTCCCACGACGCCATCATCCAGGACTCCTGGTCCCGTTGCCGCGCGTTCGGCCTCAGTCATCAGAGCACGCCGGCATTCGACCAATTGCCGGCCGCAGGCATCGCGCAACTGCTGGAGAGCCAGCATTCGCTGGTGCAAACCACCCATCAGGAAGTGCTGCCCTACTACGAGAACATCCTGAGCAACTCCAATTGCCTGATCATGCTCGCCGACCATCAGGGCCAGGTACTCACATCGTGGGGCACCCAGCGCTTTATCGAACCGAAACTGGCCCGGGGTTTCAGCGCCGGCGCCAGCTGGATGGAACGCTGCACCGGCACCAACGCCATTGGCACCGCCCTGGCCTGCGAGCAAGCGGTGCACATCGAGCACGACGAACATTTCCTCAAGGCCAACCGCTTCATGACCGGTTCCGCCGCGCCGATATTCGATACCGAGCGCAAGGTGATCGCGGTGCTGGACGTGTCCAGCGACAGCTACCTGCCGCCGTCCCACACCCTGGGCATGGTCAAGATGATGAGCCAGACCGTGGAAAACCGGTTGATCCTCAACCTGTTCCATGGCCAGCATTTCCAACTGACGTTCAACACCGGGCTGAATAACCTCGACAGTCAGTGGGCCGGATTGCTGATATTCGATGAAACCGGCCAGGTGCTGTCGGCCAACCGCCGGGCCGACAACCTGCTGGGCATCAGCCTGTCGCGGGTCAGTGTCGAAAGCCTGTTCAAGGTCTCGCTGCTGGAGTTGCTGAACCAACCCGAAGGCTTGCCCTTCTCGCTGCAGGCTTCCGGGCGCAACCGCTTCCAGTGTCTGCTGAAAAGACCCAAGCAGGTTCCGATTCAACCGCGAGTGTTCGCCGAACCTGCCGTGACTGCGCCAACACCGGCCGCGATCAGCCTCAACACCCTGCACTTCGGCGACAGCCGCGTGGAAAAAGCTGTGCGTCAGGCCGAGCGTTTGCTGGAAAAAGACATTCCGCTGTTAATCCACGGCGAGACTGGCGTCGGCAAGGAAGTTTTCGTCAAAGCCTTGCATCAGGCCAGCTCCCGCAGCAAACAGGCGTTTATTGCGGTGAACTGTGCAGCGATCCCCGCCGAACTGGTCGAGTCAGAGCTGTTCGGCTACGAGAAAGGCGCGTTCACCGGCGCCAACCAGAAAGGCAGCATCGGGCTGATCCGCAAGGCTGACAAAGGCACGCTGTTCCTCGATGAAATCGGCGATATGCCACTGCCAACCCAGGCACGACTGTTGCGGGTGTTGCAGGAGCGTTGCGTGCAGCCCGTGGGCAGCAGCGAGTTGTTTCCTGTGGACTTGCGCATCATTTCAGCGACCAATCGCTCGTTGCGCGAACAGGTACAACTGGGGCGGTTTCGTGAAGACCTGTATTACCGCATCGGCGGCCTGACCCTGGAACTGCCACCGTTAAGAGAGCGCAGTGATAAAGAGGCGTTGTTCAAACGCCTGTGGGAACAGCATCGCGAACCAAGCCAATGGGCCGGACTGAGCCGCGAGGTATTGGCGCTGTTCGAACGCCATCCGTGGCCGGGAAACCTGCGTCAGGTCAGCAGCGTGATGCAGGTGGCGTTGGCCATGGCCGAGGAACAACCGATAAGGCCGGAGCATTTGCCGGATGATTTTTTTGTCGATCTGGAGATGGAGCCGGTGGAGACGCAGGAGCCGTTGGCGGTTGATCTTGATGATGCCGAGGAGTTGAATCGGCAGCTGCAGGCGGTTGGGGGGAATATTTCCCATCTGGCGCGCAGGCTCGGAGTAAGCCGTAATACCCTTTACAAGCGGTTGCGCCAAGTGGAATGACGAGTGATCGGCACTGGCGATGTTCGGCTTGAGACCGTTCGCGAGCAAGCCCGCTCCCACATTGGATTTGCGTCGTACACCAAACTCAAACACACCGCAGATCAAATGTGGGAGCGGGCTTGCTCGCGAAGGCGTCAGCACTGCTGGAATAGCATTTTCCGCCATACCCACAAACAAAAACCCGCACAAGGCGGGTTTCTGCTTTTTGTAAAAGGCGTAGCCAACAAGGCAATCAGTCAGCCAGACGCCAGGTCGTGCCGCCCTTGCCGTCTTCCAGCACCACGCCCATGGCGGTGAGCTGGTCGCGGATGCGGTCGGATTCGGCCCAGTCCTTGCCGGCGCGTGCCGCCAGACGCGCGGCAATCAGCGCCTCGACTTCGGCTGCGTCCACGCGCCCTTCGGCACCGGCCTGCAGGAAGTCATCGGCTTCGAGTTGCAACACACCCAACACGCTGGCCAGTTCTTTCAAACGGGCGGCCAGACCGGCCGCAGCGTTCAGATCGCTCTCACGCAGACGGTTGATCTCGCGGACCATCTCGAACAGCACCGCGCAGGCTTCCGGCGTGCCGAAGTCGTCGTTCATCACCTGGGTGAAGCGCTCGACGAAGGCTTCGCCGCCCGCTGGCGCCACATTCGGAAGGCCTTTCAACGCGTGGTAGAAACGCTCCAGGGCGCCTTTGGCGTCCTTGAGGTTGTCTTCCGAGTAGTTGATGGCGCTACGGTAGTGGCTCGACACCAGCAGGTAACGCACGACTTCCGGGTGGTACTTGTCGAGCACGTCGCGAATGGTGAAGAAGTTGTTCAAGGACTTGGACATCTTCTCGCCATTGATACGGATCATGCCGCAATGCATCCAGGCGTTGGCGTAGGTCTTGCCGGTGGCCGCTTCGCTTTGGGCAATTTCGTTTTCGTGGTGCGGGAACTCAAGGTCGCTGCCGCCGCCATGAATGTCGAAGGTCTCGCCCAGGCAGCAGGTGGACATCACCGAGCACTCGATGTGCCAGCCCGGACGCCCGGCGCCCCACGGCGATTCCCAGCTCGGCTCGCCCGGTTTGGCGGCTTTCCACAAAACGAAGTCCAGCGGGTCCTGCTTGGACTCGTCGACTTCGATGCGTGCGCCGATGCGCAAGTCTTCGATCTTCTTGCGCGACAGCTTGCCGTAGCCCATGAACTTGCCGACGCGGTAGTACACGTCGCCATTGCCCGGGGCGTAGGCGTAGCCCTTGTCGATCAGGGTCTGGATCATCGCGTGCATGCCAGGGATGTGATCCGTGGCACGCGGCTCCATGTCCGGCTTCTTGATGTTCAGGCGCGCTTCATCTTCGTGCATCGCCGCGATCATGCGCTCGGTCAAGGCTTCGAACGACTCGCCGTTCTCGTTGGCCCGATTGATGATCTTGTCGTCGATGTCGGTGATGTTGCGCACGTAGGTCAGGTCATAGCCGCTGAAGCGCAACCAGCGCGTCACCAGGTCGAACGCGACCATGCTGCGGCCGTGGCCCAGGTGGCAATAGTCGTACACGGTCATGCCGCACACGTACATGCGCACCTTGTTGCCATCGAGCGGCTTGAAGACTTCTTTGCTCTTGGTGAGCGTGTTGTAGATCGTAAGCACGTTTATTCCTTGACGCTAAATCACTGGCCCCACGAATCACGCAGGGTCACGGTACGGTTGAATACCGGCTGACCTGGTTTCGAGTCCTTGAGATCGGCGACGAAGTAACCTTCGCGCTCGAACTGGAAACGGTCTTCCGGCTGTGCATTGCCCAGCGAAGGCTCGGCACGACAACCGGTGAGTACCTGCAGCGAATCAGGGTTGATGTTGTCCAGGAAACTGGCGCTGTCTTCGGCCTTCTCCGGGTTTGGAGAACGGAACAGACGATCGTACAGACGCACTTCGCACTCGACGCTGGCAGCGGCCGGCACCCAGTGGATCACGCCTTTGACCTTGCGACCTTCCGGGTTCTTGCCCAGGGTGTCCGGATCGTAGGAGCAGCGCAGTTCGACGATGTTGCCATCGGCGTCCTTGATCGCTTCGTCGGCGCGGATCACGTAGCTGCCACGCAGACGCACTTCACCGGCCGGTTCCAGGCGCTTGTAGCCCTTCGGCGGCTCTTCCATGAAGTCGTCACGGTCGATGTAGATTTCACGGGCGAACGGCAACGCGCGCACGCCCATGTCTTCTTTCGGGTGGCACGGCAGTTCGAGATTCTCGACCTGGCCTTCCGGGTAGTTGGTGATCACGACTTTCAGTGGACGCAACACGCACATGGCGCGCGGGGCGCTGTGGTCGAGGTCGTCGCGGATGCTGAATTCGAGCATGCCGAAGTCGACCACGCCGTCGGAACGGTTGGTGCCGATCATTTCGCAGAAGTTGCGGATCGATTTAGGCGTGTAGCCACGGCGGCGGAAACCCGACAGCGTGGACATGCGCGGGTCGTCCCAGCCATTGACGTGCTTTTCATCGACCAGCTGCTTGAGCTTGCGCTTGCTGGTGATGGTGTAGTTCAGGTTCAGGCGGCTGAACTCGTACTGGCGCGGGTTGGCCGGTACCGGCAAGTGCTCGAGGAACCACTCGTACAGCGGACGGTGGCTTTCGAACTCCAGGGTGCAGATCGAATGGGTGATGCCTTCGATGGCGTCCGACTGACCGTGGGTGAAGTCGTAGTTGGGGTAGATGCACCACTTGTCACCGGTCTGGTGGTGGTGAGCGTGACGGATGCGATACATGATCGGGTCACGCAGGTTCATGTTCGGCGAGGCCATGTCGATCTTGGCCCGCAGCACCCGTGCGCCGTCCTTGAACTCGCCGGCTTTCATGCGGGCGAACAGGTCCAGGTTCTCCTCGACGCTGCGGTCGCGGAACGGGCTGTTCTTGCCCGGCTCGGTCAGGCTGCCGCGGTATTCCTTGGCTTGTTCCGGGGTCAGGTCGTCGACGTAGGCATTGCCGGACTTGATCAACTCCACCGCCCAGTCATGCAACTGGTCGAAATACTGCGAGGCGTAGCGCACTTCGCCGGACCATTCGAAGCCCAGCCATTTGACGTCGCTTTCGATCGCGTCGATGTATTCCTGGTCTTCCTTGGCCGGGTTGGTGTCGTCGAAACGCAGGTGCGTGACGCCGCCGAACTCCTGGGCCAGGCCGAAGTTCACACAGATCGACTTGGCGTGGCCGATGTGCAGGTAGCCGTTGGGTTCAGGCGGAAAACGGGTAACGATCTGCGTGTGCTTGCCCGAGTCCAGGTCTGCCTGGATGATCGGCCGCAGGAAGTTGACCGGCACGGCAGGGCCGGTCTTGGCATTCGAGGTAGGGTCGACAGTGGGCTTGCTCATAGGATCCTTGAACGTACAAGTGCGTGGCCGTAATGAAGGCCGGACAAAACAAAGCCGCTATCATAGCCGATGCCGTCAAGTACCTGACAGAGCGCACTCTGTAAACCGTCGCATTTAATAGGCCGCAAATGAAAAAACAGCCTCGAAATTCGCGTCTGGCACGCTAAACTGCGCACCTTGGCCAAAAAGGCTGAACCGGTGGCGGGACGAGATGTTCCAACACCACGAATTCCTCTAGTGAGTAACGATCATGACCCAAGTCAAACTGACTACCAACTTCGGTGACATCGTCCTCGAACTGAACGCCGACAAAGCCCCGATCACCGTGGCCAACTTCGTTGAGTACGTTAAAGCCGGTCACTACGAAAACACCGTTTTCCACCGTGTCATCGGTAACTTCATGATCCAGGGCGGCGGTTTCGAGCCAGGCATGAAAGAAAAGAAAGACAAGCGCCCAAGCATCCAGAACGAAGCCGACAACGGTCTTTCCAACGACAAATACACCGTCGCCATGGCCCGCACCATGGAGCCGCATTCGGCTTCCGCACAGTTCTTCATCAACGTGGCGGACAACAGCTTCCTGAACCACAGCGGCAAAAACGTTCAGGGCTGGGGCTACGCGGTATTCGGTAAAGTGACCGCCGGCACCGACGTTGTCGACAAGATCAAAGGCGTGGCCACCACTTCCAAGTCCGGCCACCAGGACGTACCGGCAGACGACGTGATCATCGAGAAAGCCGAGATCATTGAGTGATATTGCTGATTTCAGATTTACATCTGGAAGAGGAGCGCCCGGACATTACCCGGGCGTTTCTGGATTTGCTCGCCGGACGCGCCCGCTCGGCGAGTGCGTTGTACATTCTGGGCGACTTCTTCGAGGTGTGGATTGGCGACGACGCCATGACACCCTTCCAGCGTTCCATCTGCCAGGCCCTGCGCGAATTGAGCGACAGCGGCACGGCCATTTTCCTGATGCACGGCAATCGCGACTTCATGTTGGGCAAGGCCTTCTGCAAAGCAGCCGGCTGCACCTTGTTGAAGGATCCGAGTGTCGTGCAGTTCAACGGCGAGCCGGTGCTGCTGATGCACGGCGACAGCCTCTGCACCCGCGACGAAGCCTATATGAAGCTGCGTCGCTACCTGCGCAACCCGATCACCCTGTTCATCCTGCGGCATCTGCCGCTGCGCACCCGGCACAAGCTGGCGCGCAAGCTGCGCAGTGAAAGCCGTGCGCAAACGCGGATGAAGGCCAATGACATCGTCGATGTCACGCCCGAAGAGATTCCGCGGATCATGCAGGAATTCGGCGTGAAGACCTTGATCCACGGGCACACCCACCGTCCCGCGATTCACAAGTTGCAGCTTGGCGAGCAAGCGGCCCGGCGCATTGTGCTGGGGGATTGGGATCGTCAAGGGTGGGCATTGCAGGTGGATGAGCAAGGGTTCGCGCTGGCGCCGTTTGATTTCACTCCGCCACCGCAACTGGCAGCACCCGCGAACTGAAGGCTGTAGGAGATCCCTGTGGGAGCGAGCTTGCTCGCGAAGAGGGCGTGTCAGTCGACATCTATATTGACTGATCCACCGCTTTCGCGAGCAAGCCCGCTCCCACATTGGTACTGCGGTGTTTAGTGTCCCGCCGAGGCCGCAGGACCGGCCTTCGCCGTAAACGGCGGCTTGGCCAGCCAGACAATCAGGATCAACCCCAGGAACATCCAGCCCAGCAAGGTGAAGTAGTCCACCGTGGACATGATGTACGCCTGGCTGATCACCATCTGGTCCAGCTGCGTATAGGCCTTGGCCCCTGCCCCGCCCAGGTGGGTCAGCGCTTCGCGGGTCGCCGGGTCGAAGGGGGTGATGCTTTCGGTCAGGTAGGCGTGGTGCTGGTCCGCCCGACGAATCCAGATCCAGGTGGTCAACGACGCCGCGAAACTGCCGCCCAAGGTCCGTAAGAACGTCGCCAGCCCCGAACCGTCGGCAATCTGGTTCGGGGGCAGGTCCGAGAGCAGGATCGTCAGGGTCGGCATGAAGAACAGCGCCACGCCGATCCCCATGAACATCTGCACCATGGCGATGTGCTGGAAGTCCACTTCATTGGTGAAGCCTGCGCGCATGAAACAGCTCAGGCCGATGGCCAGGAACGCCCCGCCCGCCAGCAGGCGCATGTCGAATTTCGGTGCGTACTTGCCGACAAACGGCGCCAGCAGCACCGGCAGGATCCCCAGCGGGGCCACGGCAAAACCGGCCCAGGTCGCGGTATAGCCCAGCCGCGTTTGCAGCCACTGCGGCAAAATCAGGTTGATCCCGAAGAACCCGGCATAGCCCAGGATCAGCACGATGGTGCCGTAGCGGAAGTTACGATGGGCGAACAGGCGCAGGTTGACCACCGGGTGTTCGTCGGTCATTTCCCAGATCACGAAGAACGCCAGGGCCACCACCGAAATCACCGAGCCGATCACGATGAAGCTGGATTCGAACCAATCGGCATCGTTGCCCTTGTCGAGCACAATCTGCAGCGCCCCGACGCCAATGATCAGCGCGATCAGACCGACGTAATCCATCGGTTGGCGGCTGGTGACCACCGGGCGCTTTTTCATCTGCCGGGTGACCACCCATGCCGCGAACAGGCCGATCGGCACGTTGATGAAGAAAATCCACGGCCAGCTGTAGCTGTCGGTGATCCAGCCGCCGAGGATCGGCCCGGCAATCGGCGCGACCACCGTGACCATCGCCAGCAGCGCTAGCGCCAGCCCCCGTTTCGCCGGAGGGTAAACCGCAATCAGCAGGGTCTGGGTCATCGGGTACAGTGGCCCGGCCACTACCCCTTGCAGCACCCGGAAGCCCACCAGCTCCGGCATCGAGGTGGAAATCCCGCACAGGAACGAAGCCAGCACGAACAGCAGCGTCGCCCAGACAAACAGCTTCACCTCGCCGAAACGCCGACTGAGCCAACCGGTCAGCGGCAAGGCGATGGCGTTGCTCACGGCGAACGAGGTGATGACCCAGGTGCCCTGCTCCGAACTCACGCCCAGGTTGCCGGAGATCGTCGGCAGCGCCACGTTGGCGATGGTGGTGTCGAGCACCTGCATGAAGGTCGCCAGCGACAGGCCGATGGTGCTGAGCAACAGGCTGGGCGGTGTGAAAGACGCGTTATTGCTCATCGCAAATCCTTTGAAACCAGACGGGCGCAGCTAACCCTGTGGGAGCGGGCTTGCCCGCGAAGAGGTCGGCACATTCAACATGGATGTCGCCTGACGCTCCGCCTTCGCGAGCAAGCCCGCTCCCACAGGGTCGATGTAATGGCATATCAGCGTTGCGCGGTCTTGCTGACCGCGGCGCTGTTGTCGTGGATCAATTGGGTGATCATCGCGTCGGCCTCCGTCAACTGACGGTCATAGACGCTGGTGCTGAACGACGCCTTCTGCGGCGGCTGTTGCGCCAGCACCGGCCCGCTCTGGTCGTGCAGGTCCACATCGACCATGGTCGACAGGCCGACCCGCAGCGGATGTTTGGCCAGCTCCTCGGCGTTGACGTGGACCCGCACCGGCACGCGCTGCACGATCTTGATCCAGTTGCCGGTGGCGTTTTGCGCTGGCAGCAAGGCAAACGCACTGCCGGTCCCGGCGCCGAGGCTGTCGATGGTGCCGCTGTATTTAACGCTGCTGCCGTACAGGTCCGTCTCGATCTCCACCGGTTGGCCGATGCGCATGTCACGCAACTGGGTTTCCTTGAAGTTGGCGTCGATCCACAGCTGATCCAGCGGAATCACCGCCATCAGCGCGGTACCCGGTTGCACGCGCTGGCCAAGTTGTACAGAACGCTTGGCCACGTAACCGGTCACCGGCGCAATCAAGGTGCTGCGGGCGTTGTTCAGGTAGGCCTGACGCAGTTGCGCGGCGGCGGCCATCACGTCCGGGTGCGATGAAACCACGGTGTCATCGACCAGCGCGCTGGTGGTCTTGAGCTTTTGTTCGGCATTGGCCAGGGCGTTTTGCGCCGAGGTCAGGTCGTCGCGGGCGTGAGACAGCTCTTCCTGGGAAATCGCCCCGCCGGCGGCGAGGTTCTTGCGGCGGCTGAAGTTGTCCTGGGCCTTTTGCACTTCGGCTTTCTGGGCGTTGACCTGGGCCTTCATGCCGTCCACATCGCTGTACAAGCCACGCACCTGACGCACGGTACGCGCCAGATTGGCCTGGGCGTTTTGCAGACCGATTTCGGCGTCGTTCGGGTCGAAGTTCACCAGCACCTGGCCTTCATGGACCAGATCGCCATCATCGGCACCGATGCTGACCACGGTGCCGGTGACCAGCGGCGTGATTTCCACCACGTTGCCGTTCACATAGGCGTCGTCGGTGCTTTCGCTCCAGCGCCCGTAGAATTCGTGGTAGGCCCAGACACCCGCGCAACCGAGCACGACGACGGCAGCCAGGACCAGCAGCATGAACTTGCGCTTGCCCGAATTGGGGTTGCCCTGAGTGTTTTCAGGAGGTTGAGTTGTATCGGCAGTGGCCATGACAAGTACCTTGAATTAGTGGGTCAGCGTGGCTGGCGTGGCGTTGGCCGAGGCAATGGCCTCAGGCTGGTAACCGCCACCCAGCGCCTGCATCAGTTGGATCGACAGGTCGATTTGCTCGGCATTCAGGTTGGCCAACTGACGCTGGGCCTGGAGCAATTGCTGCTCGATGCTGAGCACGTCCAGGTAGTTGCCGATGCCGGAACCGTAACGCTGGACCACGGTGTTGTAGGAATCCTGGGCGATGTCGGTGGCGTGCTGCTGGGCAGCGATCTGCCGGCCGATGTCACGCAGCTGGTTGACGCTGTCGCTGACATCCCCCAGCGCCTTGACCAGGTTTTTGTTGTACTGCGCCACGGCGAGGTCGTAATCGGCGTCGCGGGAATCGAGGTCGGCGCGCAAGCGGCCACCGTCGAAGATCGGCACAGAGATCGTCGGTGCAATGTTGAAGAAGCGGCTGGCCGAACCAAACATCGCATCGCCCAGCAAGGATTCGGCACCGGCGGCGGCGCTGAGGTTCAGGTTGGGATAGAACCGGGTCTTGCCGGCGTCGATGCTTTTGCTCGCCGCTTCGACCCGCCAGCGCGCGGCCACCAGGTCCGGGCGACGCCCGAGCAACTCGGCCGGCAGCACCGAAGGTAGCGCTACCGCACTCGACTGAAGAATGTTCGGGCGGGCAATTTCATTACCGCGGTCCGGGCCTTTGCCGAGCAGAACGGCCAGGGCAATTTTCGCGCTGTTCAAGCGTTTTTCGGCGTCGATCAGGTTGGCCCGGGAAGTGGCTTCCAGGCTTTCGGTCTGCTGGAACTGGTACTGGCTGTCGATCCCGGCAGTCAGGCGCCGCTGGCTGAGGTCGAGCATTTGCCGGGTGCGCTTGAGGTCTTCGTTGGACAGGTCGTAGACGATGTGCGCCTGACCGAGATCGCTATAAGCCCGGGCGACATCGGCGGCCAGCGTCAGTTGCGCAGCCTGCTGGTCGACTTCGGCGGCGCGAGCCTGGCCGAGGGCCGCTTCCCAGGCATCGCGTTGACCGCCCCACAGGTCGAAGTCGTAGTTGAAACCGGTGCTGATGTTGCGAACGGTGGCGTAAGCGTCACCCTGCCCGAGCGGGTCCTGATCCCGGGCCAGGCGCGAGCGGCTGATACCAGCGCTGGCATCCAGGGTCGGCATCCGCGCAGCGTCAGCGGCGTAGGCTGCGGCGCTGGCCTGATGGGCACGGGCATCGGCGATCTGCATGTCCGGGCTGTCGCGCAGGGCCTCGCGGATCAGGCCATCGAGTTGTGGGTCGCCGAGGCTTTTCCACCAGTCGCTTTTTGGCCAGGCCGCGGGGGACAACGTCACACCACTGAGGGATCGCCCGGCCTTGAGGGTCTTCGCGTCGAGGCTGACGCCTTCGGTTTTCAGGCCGCTGTAACTGGCGCAACCGGCGACGCTCATGGCCAACAGCACCAGGCTCAAGCCGGTACGCAAGGGGTTACTGCTCATTTGTCACCTACCCGCAGCAGGGTGATCGCGTCACCGGCTGCCACCAAAATTTTCTTCAGGATCAACTCCAGGGTTTTCAGTTCTTCCGGAGTGATGGCACCGGCCAGTTCATTCATGGCTTCGGCACCGATGTGCGGCAACCGCCCGGCGAGCTTCTGCCCTTCATCCGTGAGCACAAGCTGCACCTGGCGGCGATCTGCCTCGGAGCGTTGGCGGGCAAGGAAACCTTTCTGTTCCAGACGATCGAGCATGCGCGTCATCGAGCCGCTGTCCAGGGACAGGTGACGGCACAACTCGCCCGGCGAATCGACGCCGTACTGGGCGATGATGATCAACACCTTGAACTGCGCGGCGGTGATGCCGTGGGGTTCCATGTGGGTGTCGATGATCCGGTCCTTGAGCAGCGCGGCACGCCCGAGCAACAGGCCGAGATGGCAATTCTGGAAATCTTCCGGGGAGAAATGTTTCATCTGGCCACCAATTAGCTGCCTAGGCAGTGAATGTATGTCAAGATGTTACTGCCTAGGCAGCGAATGTCAACGTAATAGTTAGCATGCTTGGTAAATAGTTGATCAATGGCGTCGGGATTTGTTGCGGCCACACTGACGCCATCGCGAGCAAGCTCGCTCCCACAGGGATCGCACTGGACCTTGTGGGAGCGAGCTTGCTCGCGATGGGGGCGACTCGGTTTTAACGAAAACGCAGGCCTAGAAATCCCGCTTGTAGAAGATGTCCAGCGAACTGGCCACGCCGCCGGCGGCTTCGAGGTAGACCCTTTTGCTCAGCTTGTAGCGCAGGGCAATGGTATTGGCCGGTTCGAACACGCCGACGCCATAGCGCAGGCTGAGCTTCTCGGAAATATTGCCGCTGGCCACCACACTGGTGGCATCGCCACTGCCCTGGGTGTCCAGCTGGAAGTCCTGGATGCCCAGGTTCTTGGCGATGCCGCTGGTCACCCCGGAGCTGCCCATCAAGCCCAACCCGAGGGCCGCCTGGGCGAGCATGTTGTTGTCTTCGCCATTGCTGCTCAGCGGACGCCCGAGCACCAGATAGGACAGGGCCTGCTCCTGGCTCATGGCCGGTTCGGAGAAGATCTGCGTGGTCGGCTGCTCGGCGCTGCCACTCAAACGAATGCCGGCGATGATGTCGTCGGTCTTGCGAATGGCCTCGATGTCCAGGTACGGCTGATCGATGGGACCTGCAAACAGCAAGCGTGCCCGGCGCACCGATAGCCGCTGGCCGTAGGCGCGATATCGCCCATCGTTGAGCCACAGCTCGCCACGGGTGTCCATGTTGTCGCCGATGTGCACATGCCCCTGCACATTCGCGGTCAGGCCAAATCCTGCAAAGCTCAGCTTGTCCTCACCGACCAGCACTTCGATGTCCATTTTCATTGCCAGCGGCGGCTTGCCCTCCTCGGTCTGCTGACCGACGATCACCGTGTCATCGGAGACCTTGACCGTCGATGGCGGCAACTCGCGAATGGTGATGTCGCCCCTGGGCACCAGCACTTTGCCGGCGATGGCCAACTCATCGCCCTTCATCGAGATTTTCAGGTCAGGTGCGACTTCCAGCTTGGCGTAAGGCTCGACGGTGACTGGCAACTGCGAACCCTTGAGCGCCAGATCCACCACCAGCGCCTGGCCCCAGGCGACGTTGCCGTTCAGGCTGCCATGCCCGGCCTTGCCGCTGTCCCAGCCACCGTTCAGTTGCACGCTTTCACCGGCGATGAGCGCCTGGAGGTGCAGATTTTTCAGCTCCATTGGTAATTCAGGACCGGAGATCTGACCGTCGCTGAGTTGCAGGCTGCCATTGACCTGCGGTGCCAGCAGCCCACCGGAAATCGTGCCGCTGCCATTCAAGCGCCCGGTCAGCTTCTCGACCATCGGCACGAACGGTCGCGCCACTGAAAGGTCCAGCCCGCTCAAGCGGAACGAGCCGCTCAACGGTTTGTTCTTCGGCAACGGATTGAGCTGCGCCTGCACCATCAGTTCGCCGAGTTTGCCACCGACGAAGTTGAGCTCGGTGTCGATGCGCTTGGGCGTGAGTTTGCTGGTGAGTTTCAGGGTCTGGTACGGGAAGTCCAGCCACTGGTCCTTGTCCTTGATGCGCAACGTGCCGCCACCGGCATCGACGCTGACCTGGCCGTTCGGGCCACTGGCCGGCAGGTCCAGTTGCAGCTCGGCGTTGAGCCGGCCCTGCCAGGCGAAATCCTTCGGCAACCACTGCGCGAGGCTGTCGATCGGGAATTGCTTGAGGTGATAACGCAGCTTCGGCTCGGGCATCAGGCGCGAGTCTTCACCGCAGAGGCTGGCCTGGCCGGAGGCCCAGCAATGGGCGCCAAAGGTGATTTTGCCGTCCGCCAGACGTTCGAGTTTCGCCGGCCCTTGCAGCTTCCAGTCCTGGCCACCGGCCTGGATATCACCGCTGGCCAGGCGTCCGCGCCAATTGCCTTTGTCCAGCGCACCGTCCAGACCCAGCGCCAGTTTCAGCTTCGGCCCTTGCAGATCGAGGTTCAGCTTCTGGTTCTTGATATCGCCCTGGCCGCTGGCGGTCAGGGTTCCCAGTGAAGTGTCACCGGCCCGGATGCCGCTGCCCTTGAGGTCGACTTTCGCCCGTTGTGCACTGTCCAGCGTGGCGTCCAGGTTCAGGCTTTGCAGGCGATGGTCCTGGAAAGCCAGCTGCGAGCCTTGCAGGTCAAGCTTGCCTTGGGGCGCCTTGAGTGTGCCGGCGACATCCACGCGGCCATTGAGCTGGCCGCGCAGTTGCGGCCAGAGCTGGGCCAGGCGCGGCAACTTGAGATCGATCTGGCCGGCGAGTTTCTGTTGCAGGCTGCCTTTGCCGCTGATGCTGTTATCGCCGAGGCGAACTTGCAGGGTATTGAGGTTCCATTGCTCGCCACGGCCATCGGCCTTGGCCTGGATCACCGCCGGCTGACCGCGCAGTTTGCCCTTGAGGTCCAGGTCGGCGTTGAGGCTGAGCACCTCGTTCTTCATCTCACCCGTGCTGCGCAACGGCCCGGCCAGTGTGCCCGGCAGCTCCGCGACCCAGTACGCCGGGTTGATCGCCGACAGGTCCAGCGCGGTGTCCCAGGCAATGCCGTCGGCAAATTGCAGGTTCAGGTGCCCTTCAGCCTTGCCCTGCCCGGCCTGGAGTTGAATCTGTTGCAGGTAGATTTTCGTCAGGTCGCCCGCGAAAGGGCTAGCCAGGGTGAAGGCGCCGGCCGGACCATCCGCCGCCGCGGCGAAATGCCCGAGGTACTTGCCGTCGGTGTAAGAGACTTCGCCGGTGAACGTGCGAAGCGCTACCTGCGGTTCGTCGATGAGCGGATAGAGCCTGTGCCACGGGAAATCCAGCCAGTCGATCTTCGCCTCGGCGCTCAAGCCCTTGCTCCAATCCAGCTGTCCGGTGAGCTTGAGGCTTTGCTTGTCGTTGGCGGTCAGGTCCAGCGCGGCGATCTGCGCGCCCTTGGCGTCGACCTTGCCTTGCAGCGCCAGGGTGACGGGCCCTTGCTCGGCGGGCAACGTGGCTTTGCCGAGCAGCGCGTAGCCGTTCTTCAAGTCGCCTGCCCCCGTGAGTTCAAGCTGATTGAGTTGCAGGGTGTCCGGCAGATCGGCACTGGGCTTGAAGCCATCGGCGGTGATCCGCACCTTGGCCGGCAGGTTTTCCACCAGCGGTTGCAGTTCGCCGGTCAGTTGCCCGTTGAGGTAACCGCTGCTGTCGGCGTTCAGGTTCAGGGTCTTGAGCAGGTCGCCGTCGACTTTCAGCGCCAGCGCCAGGGGGGCAGGTGTCGACAACAGGGTCAGCTTGCCGGAGGCGCTGAGGGGCCAGTTGCCGGAAGGTTGCAACAGGCCGGAGAGGTTCAGGCTCAGATCATCGCGCTGTATCGATAGCGCGTCGATCTTCAAACCGGCCGTCGTCCAGTGCGCCGCCAGTTGCAGGCCCTTGAGCTCTTCGCTGCCGTTGAACAACAGGCTGCCGACCTTGATCTCTCCCAGTTCGAGGGCCAACGGTAACTTCAGCTCCGGGAGCGTGATCGGGCCGCTGTCTGGCTCTTCGGCACCCGGCGGGAACGTCAGGCTGACCTGATCGGCCTGCAATTGCTCGATGCACAGGGTCATGCGGGTCAGGCACAACGGCGACCAGGCGAAAATCACCTTGCTTAGTTCAACCCGGTTGCTGTCCTGCTGCCACAGCACCCGGTCGGCACTCCACCGCCCGCCCAGCCGGCCCTGGAAGTTTTCCAGGGTCAAGCCCGGCACGAAACCCAATGCCCAGCGGCTGCCCGTCGCCGTGCCCAGCACCGTGGCCAGCGTCAGGGCAACCACTGCCAGCAGCGCCGCCATCGTCAGCAGTGTTGCTTTCAAACCACGCTTCAAAGCTCAGGCCCCATGGAAAAGTGCAGTCGAATACCGCCATCGTCGTCCAGCGCGTGGGCCAGGTCGAGGCGGATCGGCCCCACCGGCGATACCCAGCGCACGCCGATACCGACCCCGGTCTTGAGGTTCGGCAGTTCGAGCGTGTTGAAGGAGTTGCCCTGATCGACAAAGGTCGCGATCCGCCATTTTTCGGCGATGGAATACTGATACTCCGCGCTGGCGGCGACCATGTAGCGGCCACCAATGCGGTCGCCGTCGGAGTTTTCCGGGGACAGGCTCTGATAGTCGTAGCCACGCACGCTCTGGTCGCCACCGGCGAAGAAGCGCAGCGATGGCGGCACCGATTTGAAACCGTTGGTGGCACTGCCGCCGACCTGCACCCGCCCGAGGAGGCGGTGTTTATCGAACACCGTGGTCAGGCCTTTGACCAATGCCGTGCCGTAGAGCAGGTTGCTGTCGGAACCCAGACCTTCCTTGGCCACTTTGGATTCGAATTGCAGGCGATAGCCGTTGTGCGGGTCGATGCGGTTGTCGCTTTTGAGGTACGAATAGCTCACACCGGGCATCAGCAAGGTACTGAGTCCCGAGTCGTCGCCCAGTTGGTAATCCTCGCGCTGCCACTTCAGCGATACCACCCGCTGCCAGCCGCTGGGCAGTTTGCTGTGCCACTCGGGGCCGAGGGTCAGCAGCTTGCTGTGGCTGTCCTTATCGGCGATTTCTTCATTCTGGTAGCCACCGGCAAAACGCAGTTTGTCGGTCAGTGGCGGGTCCAGCGGAATGTCGTAGAACAGCCCGACGTTTTGCCGAGGTGCCGAGACTTCGGTTTCCCAGCCATAACTGTGCCCTTGCGCGTTGACCCAGTGCCGGGTCCAGTTGGCCTTGGCCCGCGGGCCGACGTCGGTGGAGAAACCCAGGCCCAGGCCCATGGTCCGCGGCTTGCGGGTTTCGAGCTTGACGTCCACCGGGATCGCCTCGTCCCTGGACGCCGTGGGTGCCGCGTCCACGCGCACGCCTTCGAAGTAGCCGCTCGATTGCAGATTCTGGTTGAGTTCGGCGATCAGCTCCGAGTCATACGGCGTGCCGGTCTTGAACGGCACCATGCGTTGCAGCAACTCGTCATCGAACGGCGTATCGCCCTCGAAACTGACCTTGCCCAAGGTATAGCGCGGACCGCTTTCATAGATCAGTTCGATATCGGCAACGCCGGCCCGCGGATCGACCGACAATTTTGAACGGGTGAAACGGCCTCTGAAAAAGCCATAACGCGAAGCCTGATTCTGGATCAGGCGCTTGGCGTCCTCGTAATGCCCATGGTTGAGCACGGCGCCGGGCTTGAGCGCGTCGCTTTTGGGAATTCGAAAGGCCTTGAGGGAGGCTGCCGGACCGTCGACGCGCACCGTGACGTTGCGCAAGTGCACCGGCTCGCCGGGGTCGACCGTCAACACCAGGCGCGGCTTTTCGCCGCCCTTCACTTCACTGTCGATGTGCGGCTGATAATAGCCCAAGGCCTGGGCGGCCTTGCGCGCCTGTTCTTCGGCGCCACGGCTGAAGCGCAGCAACGCTTCTTCATCGCGATCGCCGAGGCTGCCGATATAGCCTTCGATATTGGCTTTCAGCTCGTCATTGGACGGTTTGATCCGTACATCCAATTCGCTTTGTGCCAGCGCTGCGCAGCTGGTCATCAGCATCAGCACACCGCTGGTAATTCTTCCTGGAAACTTCATAGGCGCGGATGCTATCACGAGCATGGATCATGAACATGGAAGCGTGATGAAGCCTGACATGCAAAGAAAGTTCGCCGTTCAAGCGGTTGCAGTATGTAACACCTGGGGATTGGGGTGAAAAAACACGTGCTCGCGAATCGGTCCTACGGCAACTTCACCGATTTCCTGATAGCCCTGGCGCTTATAGAACTCCAGGTAGCGAGGGTTCCCGGTATCGAGGATCACGCCCTGTGAGTTTTCATCCACGGCGCACCAGTTGTGCACGGCTTGCAACAGTTGTTCGCCGAAATGTTTGCCCTGGAACTGCGGATGAACCCCCAGCAACGGCAGGACGTGCACCGATTCATTCGGCACACAGGCCTCCACGGCCGCGTGATATTCGAGGTAGCGACGGGTGCAGCGAAATCCCGTACTGAGCACCATGCGCAGGCGCCAGGCCCAACTTTCGGTGACGCCGAGGCGACGTTGTGGCGGTGCGATCAGGGCGATGCCGATCAGGCGGTCGTTGACCAGCAGGCCGATGGCCGGCAGGTCCTGAAAAAAGTGCTGGGTCACCAACTCGCGCACGGTGGCGCGAACCCGCTGTTCGTAGCCGGGGCGCTCGGCTTCGAACAGATAACCGAAGGTCGGCTCGTGTCGATAAGCCTGGTACAGCAACGAACGCGCTTCGCGGCCGTAGCCGCTGTCGAGCATGTGAATATCGGCGATGGCGGTCGAGGTTTCGGGCATGACGGTTGATCTCCCCGGCACAGCTCGGGTGGCTGCGCTCTTGTTGTTACGAGCCTGTTGGCGCTGACACAGTTCCGAAATGAGTGTAGGCAATGAAATCGCCTTCGCGAGCAAGCCCGCTCCCACAGGTGATGCGCCAGCCTTGCTTTTGTGGGAGCGGGCTTGCTCGCGAAAGGGCCATCACTGCCCATACACATCTGACAGGCACAGCCGAATCCCCTCACCCCACACTGGCCCGATTCCCACATGTCAGCTAGCATCGCCCTTTTGCCAGGACTGCCGACCATGAAGATCGTCTCCTTCAACATCAACGGGCTGCGCGCCCGCCCCCATCAGCTGGCGGCGCTGATCGAAAAGCACCAGCCCGATGTGATCGGCTTGCAGGAAACCAAGGTTCACGACGAACAGTTCCCGCTCGCCGAGGTGCAGGCCCTGGGTTATCACGTGTACTTCCACGGGCAAAAAGGCCATTACGGCGTCGCCCTGCTCTCGCGCCAGGAGCCGCTGGCCCTGCATAAAGGTTTCGCCACCGACGAAGAAGACGCCCAGCGGCGCTTCATCTGGGGCACCTTCGCCGACGCCAACGGCGTGCCGGTGACTATCATGAACGGTTATTTCCCACAGGGCGAAAGCCGCGACCACCCGACCAAGTTCCCGGCCAAGCAGCGTTTCTACGGCGATTTGCAGCAATTGCTGGAAAGCCAGTTCAAGAACGACCAGCCGCTGGTGGTGATGGGCGATGTGAACATTTCCCCGGAAGACTGCGACATCGGCATCGGCCCGGACAACATGAAGCGCTGGCTGAAAACCGGCAAGTGCAGCTTCCTGCCGGAAGAGCGCGAGTGGATGGCCCGCCTGAAAAACTGGGGCCTGGTCGACAGTTTCCGTCACTTGAACCCGGACGTGACCGACACCTTCAGCTGGTTCGACTATCGCAGCCGTGGCTTCGAAGACGAGCCCAAGCGTGGCCTGCGCATCGACCTGATCCTCGCCTCCCACGGCCTGTTGCCACGGGTGAAGGCCGCCGGTGTGGACTATGAACTGCGAGGCATGGAAAAACCTTCGGACCATGCGCCGATCTGGCTTGAGTTGAGCTGACATCTAACAGACACATCAATACCTTGTGGGAGCGGGCTTGCTCGCGAAGGCGGTCTTACATTCAACATCGACATTGAATGTTATGGCCCCTTCGCGAGCAAGCCCGCTCCCACATTTGCAAAGCGTCATTTTTCGGAAACCTTACTGACTTAATCTCCCGACACCTCCTTTGGCTATATATGGTGCCGGCATGATGCTGCGCGTGTTGTTCCTGTTGATGCTGTGCACGGGCTTGCCGCAGGCGGCCTCGGCCGGCGACTTGCCGACACCCGAACACGGCCCGGCGCTGCGGATTCAGGGTTCCAACACCATCGGTGCGGCATTGGGGCCGGCGCTGGTAGAGGGTCTGTTGAGTGAACAGGGCCTGCGCAAGATCCGCCGTGAAACCCCGGACACCGCCAACGAACTGCGCATCGTCGGCGAAACCGTTCAGGGCCGTCGGGTCGTGGTGGAGGTAGCGGCCCATGGCTCCAGCACCGGTTTCACTGCACTCAAAGCAGCCAGCGCCGATCTGGCCGCCTCGTCGCGCCCGATCAAGGACAGCGAACTGGCCAGCCTGCAATCGCTCGGTGACTTGAAAAGTCCGAGCGCCGAACAGGTCATTGCCATCGATGGCCTGGCGATCATCCTTCATCCGGACAATCCGCTGAACCAACTCGACACCGTGCAACTGGCGCGCATTTTCAGTGGCGAGGTGAAGAGCTGGGAAGACGTTGGCGGTCGCGGCGGGCCGATTCATCTGTATGCACGGGATAATCAGTCCGGGACCTACGACACCTTCAAGGAACTGGTCCTCAGCGGCCACGGGAAAATCCTCGGCGGTACGGCGAAGCGCTTCGAGTCCAGCGAGCAACTGTCCGATGCGGTCAGCGCAGACCCGCAAGGCATCGGTTTCATCGGTTTGCCCTACGTGCGCCAGGCTAAAGCCGTGGCCATTGTCGACGGTCAATCGCAAGCCATGCCGCCGCTCAACAGCCTGATTGCCACGGAAGATTATCCGCTGTCCCGTCGGCTGTTCTTCTATCTGCCACCCAACGGGAAAAATCCCTGGGCCAACGCCCTGGTGGCGTTTGCCCAAAGCACTAAGGGTCAGGCCATTGTGGCCGCCAACGGTTTTATTGCCCAAACCGTCCAGGCCATGGCCGTTACCCCCAATGCGTTGATGCCAGAGGGTTATCAGGCGCTAAGCAGACATGCTCAACGGTTGTCGGTGAACTTCCGTTTCGAGGAAGGCAGCGCCACCCTGGACAACAAGGCCCGACAAGACCTGTGGCGGGTGCTCGACTATATAAAGCAGCACGACAAAACGGCTGGGCAAGTGACGCTGGTGGGGTTTGGCGATGCCAAGAGCGACCCGGCGCGCGCCGATCTGTTGTCGAAGCTGCGGGCCATGGCGGTACGGCGGGAGTTGGTGAAGAGCGGCGTGGTGTTTCGCGAGATTCGCGGATTCGGTGCCGAAATGCCGGTGGCGGCCAATAGCGCCGATGAGGGAAGGATCAAGAATCGGCGGGTTGAGGTTTGGGTGTATTGAGCCAGATGTTGGTGCATTGAATGGAATGACGCCTTCGCGAGCAAGCCCGCTCCCACACTGAATCTTCGCCGTGGAGAGATCCAATGTGGGAGCGGGCTTGCTCGCGAATGGCAGGCGCCGCGGTCTTAGTGTCCGCTACGCATCATCTCTTTCGGCACATATTTGCCGATTTCGAACTTGCCGATTGCCGCACGGTGCACTTCGTCCGGGCCGTCGGCCAAGCGCAGGGTGCGTTGCATTGCATACATGTAGGCCAGCGGGAAATCGTTGGAAACCCCTGCCCCGCCATGGATCTGGATCGCCCGGTCGATCACCCGCAATGCCACGTTTGGCGCGACGACCTTGATCTGCGCGATCTCGCTTTTCGCCACTTTGTTGCCGACGGTGTCCATCATGTACGCCGCTTTCAACGTCAGCAGGCGTGCCATGTCGATTTCCATCCGCGAGTCGGCGATCTTGTCGATGTTGCCGCCCAGGCGTGCCAGAGGCTTGCCGAACGCTGTGCGGTTCACCGAGCGCTTGCACATCAGTTCCAGGGCGCGCTCGGCCATGCCGATCGAACGCATGCAATGGTGAATCCGGCCAGGGCCAAGGCGACCTTGAGCAATTTCGAAGCCGCGTCCTTCGCCCAGCAGGACGTTTTCGTAGGGCACCCGCACGTTTTCGAAATGCACTTCGGCGTGCCCATGAGGTGCATCGTCGTAACCGAACACCGGCAGTGGGCGCACGATCTTCACACCGGGCGCATCCACCGGCACCAGAATCATGGAGTGCTGGGCGTGACGTGGCGCATCCGGATTGCTCAGCCCCATGAAAATCAGGATTTTGCAGCGCGGGTCGCAAGCACCCGAGGTCCACCATTTCTTGCCGTTGATCACCCACTCGTCGCCATCGCGCACGGCACGGGCGGCCATGTTGGTGGCGTCGGAGGACGCGACATCCGGTTCGGTCATGGCGAACGCCGAGCGGATCTCGCCGCGCAGCAGCGGTTCGAGCCAGCGTTGTTTCTGCTCTTCGTTGGCGTAACGCACCAGCACTTCCATGTTGCCGGTGTCCGGTGCCGAGCAGTTGAACGGCTCTGGCCCCAGCAGCGAGCGGCCCATGATTTCCGCCAGTGGCGCGTATTCGAGGTTGGTCAGGCCGGCACCCAGTTCGGACTCAGGCAGAAACAAATTCCACAGGCCTTCGGCCTTGGCCTTGAGTTTCAGTTCTTCCATGATCGCCGTCGGCTGCCAGCGATCGCCCTCGGCGACCTGGCGCTCGAACACGGCTTCGGCGGGATAGACGTAGGTGTCCATGAACGCTGTTACGCGCTCACGCAGTTCCTGAACCTTGGGCGAATAAGCGAAATCCATGAGCGAGATACCTTCTTGGGGGAGGTTGTTTTAGGTCATGTATCGATGCTAGAACAGCGTTGATAATTTACCTAGCCTATTCTCGGCGTGTATAAACATTCATCACCGATATATGATCGGCTGATCGTCACGGTCAGCCCGCCCACACAATAAGAGAGCCGCGTAATGAATCTGAGCAAGGTCGATCTCAACCTTTTCATCGTCTTCGACGCGATCTACACCGAAGCCAACCTGACCCGCGCCGGGCAGATTGTGGGCATTACCCAGCCAGCGGTGTCGAACGCTCTGGCCCGGTTGCGCGAGACCTTCAACGACCCGTTGTTCGTGCGCACAGCCCAGGGCATGGTGCCCACGCCCATGGCGCAGAACATCATCGGCCCGGTACGCAACGCGCTCTCGCTGCTGCGCGTGTCGGTGCAGGAAAGCCGCATTTTCAACCCGCAGCAAGCGGTCAAGACCTATCGCATCAGCATGACCGACCTGACCGAAGCGGTGATCCTGCCGCCGCTGTTCCAGCGCCTGCGCCGCCTGGCTCCGGCGGTGATCATCGAAAGCTTCCTGTCCAAACGTCGCGAAACCACCAAGGAACTGGCCGCCGGTCGCCTCGACTTCGCGGTGGATGCGCCGCTCAACACCGACCCGCAGGTGCGTCACGTCAAGTTGATGGAGGACCGCTACGTGTGCGCCATGCGCAAGGGGCATCCGCTGGCGGGCAAGGAAAAACTCACACTGGACGATTACCTGAGCCTGACCCACATCCATATTTCCAGTCGTCGCAGCGGCCTCGGCTATGTCGACCTGGCGCTGGGCAAGATGGGCATCCAGCGCAAGATCGCCCTGCGCTCCCAGCATTACCTGATGGCCTCGCAAGTGTTGCAGCAGACCGACATGGTCATGACCGTACCGGAACGCTTCGCCCGTCGTAACGATTTGCACGCCTTTTATCTGCCTGTCAACGATGTACCGCCGGTGGAAACCCACCTCTACTGGCACGAAAGCACTGACCAGGACCCGGCGAACCGCTGGATGCGCGAGCAGATGATCGAGTTGTGCCAGCAGGTGACGGCGCAGGAGAAAAAGCTCGAGAAGGTGTAGGGCGCTACACCGCGTTACCGTTCTTCGCGAGCAAGCCCGCTCCCACATTGGATCTTCAGTGGACACAATACTTGTGTCCTACACAGATCCCTGTGGGAGCGGGCTTGCTCGCGAAGAGGCCAGTAAGAACAGCGAAAAACACTGCCCCTTGACGTAAACGTCAACCTGCCATTAGCTTAGCGCCATGACCTTTTGCGAGCGCGTCCATGAGCAGCCAGACCTACAGCATTTCCGATCTCGCCCGCGAGCTCGACATCACCACCCGTGCCATTCGCTTTTATGAAGAGCAAGGCCTGCTCAGCCCCGAGCGTCGTGGCCAGGAACGCATTTACTCACCCCGCGACAAGGTCAGCCTGAAGCTGATCCTGCGGGGCAAGCGCATCGGTTTCTCCCTGGCTGAATGCCGCGAGCTGATCGAGCTCTACGACCCGTCCAGCGGTAACACCAAACAGTTGCACAGCATGCTGGCGAAAATCAGCGAGCGCCGGGAACAGCTTGAACAGCAAATGCTGGACATCGAACAGATGAAACTGGAACTCGATACTGCCGAAGAGCGCTGCGTGCAGGCGCTGGAGCAGACGCTCAAAAGCCAGGAAGTCATTCAGTAAAACCCGACCCCTTGTAGGAGCGAGCCTGCTCGCGATGGTCGTTAACGATAACGCGTGTTTGCTGGATAAACACGGTGCCTGGGAGCCCATCGCGAGCAGGCTCGCTCCTACAGGGTTCTCCGAACAATCAGCACAGGTCGAACCCCATGCCCCTCCCCACCCACGTACGCATTGTCGAAGTCGGCCCACGCGACGGCCTGCAAAATGAAGCCCAACCCATCAGTGTTACCGATAAGGTGCAACTGGTTGACGCACTGACCGCAGCCGGGCTCGGCTATATCGAAGTCGGCAGTTTCGTTTCGCCCAAGTGGGTGCCGCAGATGGCCGGCTCCGCTGAGGTCTTCGCGCAGATCCAGCGCAAACCTGGCGTGGTCTACGGCGCGCTCGCCCCCAACCTGCGCGGTTTCGAAGATGCCCTCGCCGCCGGGGTCAAGGAAGTGGCCGTGTTCGCGGCGGCGTCCGAAGCGTTTTCCCGGCGCAACATCAATTGCTCGATCAGCGAAAGCCTGGAGCGTTTCGGGCCGATCATGGACGCCGCCAGACAACATGGGGTGACTGTGCGCGGGTATGTGTCCTGCGTGCTGGGCTGCCCCTATGAAGGTCATGTCGCCCCGGAGCAGGTCGCCGTGGTCGCCCGCGAGCTGTATGCCATGGGCTGCTATGAGGTCTCGCTGGGGGACACCATCGGCACCGGCACCGCTGGCGCAACCCGCAAGATGTTTGAAGTGGTATCGAAGGAGGTGCCCCGGGAGAAACTCGCCGGGCACTTCCACGACACCTACGGTCAGGCTGTGGCCAACATCTACGCCAGCCTGCTGGAAGGCATCTCGGTGTTCGACAGCTCCATCGCAGGTCTCGGCGGCTGCCCCTACGCCAAGGGCGCCAGCGGTAACGTCGCCACCGAAGACGTGGTTTACCTGCTCAACGGCCTGGGCATCGACACCGGAATCGACCTCGACGCCTTGATGCTCGCCGGCCAGCAGATTTGCACGGTATTGGGTCGCCCTACCGGCTCCCGCGTGGCCAAGGCCCGCAGCGCACAGTGAGTGCGCTGAGTGTGTCCGGGTGTTACCGCACGGACTCAAACGTGGGCACAAGCGAGTAACACGGAAACAAATTGTAGGGTTTTGCCTGAGGCGCAAAACCCTACAAATTTTCAAACCATTGATTTTAAAGGCTTTTATAAAGTTGGCACGCCTCCTGCTATATCTATCGCATAACAAGAATAAAAAAATTGCGGCAAACCTAATAAAAACAAGACGTAACGACTCTGACATAACAAAAACAACACGGCAGAGACGCAGCTAACAGATTTTTTTGGAGAAGATGTGCTTTTCAGGGTGCTTTTCGGAGTTACCCGCAACCGGGCAGAGAATAATAAAACTACCTTCAGGTAGCTCCCGAACTGGTTGGATCGCTTAGCGAGAAAGTAGATCAGCGCTCAAAAAAATACGTTTGCTCTTGATTCCGAATGGGGATCGCCAAAAACAGCGGTAAAGGGCAACGGTTGCCAAAAACAAAAACAGACCGACCCTCAATAATAAAAAAAGAGCACGCGCAACGAAAATTAAAGGGGAGCTTCGGCTCCCCTTTGTGCTGTCTGGCATTTGAGATTTCCACGACCCCTTGCAGGAGCGAGCTTGCTCGCGAAGGTCGTCAACGATAACGCGCTCATCCTGGATCAACGCGACACGCTTGAGTTCTTCGCGAGCAGGCTCGCTCCTACAGGGGAAAGAGTCAGTCCTTGTTGATGCGCAACTCCTCGATACTGATCTCGCGCATCCGGAATTTCTGGATCTTGCCAGTCACCGTCATCGGAAACTCCTCGACGAACTTGAAGTAGCGCGGCGTCTTGAAGTGCGCGATGCGCTCCTTGCACCAGGCTTGCAGCTCTTGCTCGGTAGCGCTGTGGCCGGGGTGGAACTTGATCCAGGCGACAATCTCTTCGCCGTAGCGCGAGCAAGGAATGCCGATCACCTGCACATCCGCAACGGCCGGATGAGTGAAGAAAAATTCTTCCAGCTCCCGCGGGTAAATATTCTCACCACCACGGATGATCATGTCCTTGTTGCGCCCGGCAATGCACACGTAACCCTCGTCGTTCATGCTCGCCAGGTCGCCGGTGTGCATCCACCCAGCCTGATCGATGGCGTCCGCCGTGCCTTCAGGGTTGTTCCAATAGCCGAGCATCACGCTGTAACCGCGGGTGCATAGCTCACCGATGGTGCCACGCGGCACCAGGTTGCCCGCTTCATCGATGATCTTGCTTTCCAGTTGCGGCTGGGTGCGGCCGACGGTGGTCACGCGCAGTTCCAGGTCGTCTGAAGGACCGGTCTGCAACGACACCGGACTGGTTTCCGTCATGCCGTAGGCAATCTGCACTTCGCTCATGTGCATTTCGCTGATGACCCGGCGCATCACCTCGATAGGGCAGGTTGCGCCCGCCATGATCCCGGTGCGCAGGCTCGACAGGTCGAACCCGGCACGCTGAGGTTGATCGAGCATGGCGATGAACATGGTCGGTACGCCGTACAGCGCGGTGGCCTTTTCTTCGGCCACAGTGCCCAGGGTCAGCAACGGATCGAACGCGTCGTTCGGGTAAATCATCGTACTGCCATGGGTGATGCAGCCAAGATTGCCCATGACCATGCCGAAGCAGTGATACAGCGGCACCGGGATCACCAGGCGATCGGCCGCCGTCAAGCCCAGGCTCTCGCCAACCATGTAACCGTTGTTGAGAATGTTGTAGTGACTGAGGGTCGCGCCCTTGGGAAAACCGGTGGTGCCAGAGGTGTACTGGATGTTCACCGCCTGGTCGAAATGCAGGCTTTCCTGACGCTCGCGCAATTGTTCAGGAGACACGCTGCCAGCCAGATCCGTCAGTTGCGACCAGGGCAGGAAACCGCTGGGCGGCTGCACATCCAGGCTGATCACGCCGCGCAACTCCGGCAACCGCTCGCTGAGCAATTTACCGATGGACTGCTCCGCCAGTTCCGGCACCAGGCCCTGCACCATGGCGTGATAGTTCGAGGTCTTGAAGGCCCCGGCACACACCAGCCATTGGCAGCCGGATTGCTTCAACACGTATTCGAGTTCGGAACTGCGATACGCCGGATTGATGTTGACCAGGATCACGCCGATTTTCGCGGTGGAAATTTGGCTGATGCACCACTGCGCACAGTTCGGCGCCCAGATACCGAGGCGGTCCCCGGCTTGCAGCCCCAGCGCCAGCAGTGCCCTGGCGTGCAGGTCCGCGGCCTCGGCCAATTGCCGCCAGGTATAACGCAGCTGTTGATGGCGCACCACCAGCGCCTCCCCGTCCGGGTACTGCGCAACCGTGTTGTCGAACGCCTGGCCGATGGTCATCGCCAGCAAGGCTTTGTCCTGGGAACCACGGGTGTAACTGCGTTGCGGGCTTGCACTGGGTTGATCCATGACGACCCCTATTGTCTTTATTTTGTAGGAGCGAGCTTGCTCGCGAAGAACGTCAAGGCAACGCGTTTATCCAGACAACACGGGTTATCGTTGACGTCCTTCGCGAGAAAGCTCGCTCCTACAGAATCACCCAAGTTGACGTTAACGTAAAGGGTGATTGACAGCCATTCGTCACAGGCTTACGTTAACGTAAAGGTGAGAACCCAATCACGGCCTCCCCACCCTACAAAAAAGCCAAAAGGTGACCCATGAGCTATCCATCCCTGAACTTTGCCCTCGGTGAAACCATCGACATGCTGCGCGATCAGGTTCAGTCCTTCGTCGCCAAGGAGATCGCCCCGCGCGCCGCTCAGATCGACATCGACAACCTGTTCCCCGCCGACCTGTGGCGCAAGTTCGGCGACATGGGCCTGCTGGGCATTACCGTGCCGGAAGAGTACGGCGGCGCCGGCCTGGGTTACCTGGCCCACGTGGTGGCCATGGAAGAAATCAGCCGTGGCTCGGCTTCGGTGGCGTTGTCCTACGGCGCGCACTCCAACCTGTGCGTCAACCAGATCAACCGTAACGGCAACCACGAGCAGAAATCCAAATACCTGCCGAAGCTGATCAGCGGCGAGCACATCGGCGCTTTGGCCATGAGCGAACCGAATGCCGGTTCCGACGTGGTGTCGATGAAACTGCGTGCCGATAAACGCGGCGACAAGTACGTGCTCAACGGCAGCAAGACCTGGATCACCAACGGTCCGGACGCCAACACCTACGTGATCTACGCCAAGACCGACCTGGAAAAAGGCCCTCACGGCATCACCGCCTTCATCGTCGAGCGCGACTGGAAAGGCTTCAGCCGCAGCAACAAGTTCGACAAGCTCGGCATGCGCGGTTCGAACACCTGCGAGCTGTTTTTCGATGACGTCGAGGTACCGGAAGAAAATATCCTCGGCGTGCTCAATGGCGGCGTGAAAGTGCTGATGAGCGGCCTCGACTACGAGCGCGTCGTGCTCTCCGGCGGCCCGACCGGGATCATGCAGGCGTGCATGGACCTGATCGTGCCGTACATCCACGACCGCAAGCAGTTCGGCCAAAGCATCGGCGAATTCCAGCTGATCCAGGGCAAGGTCGCCGACATGTACACCCAACTCAACGCCAGCCGCGCCTACCTGTATGCCGTGGCCCAGGCTTGCGAGCGCGGCGAGACCACGCGCAAGGACGCCGCCGGCGTGATCCTCTACAGCGCCGAACGCGCTACGCAAATGGCCCTCGACGCGATCCAGATTCTCGGTGGCAACGGCTACATCAATGAATTCCCGGCCGGCCGTCTGTTGCGTGACGCCAAGCTGTACGAAATCGGCGCGGGCACCAGTGAGATCCGTCGCATGCTGATCGGTCGCGAACTGTTCAACGAAACCCGCTAAACGGAGCTGCACATGGCTACCCTGCATACCCAGCTCAACCCCCGTTCAGCGGAGTTCGCCGCCAACAGCGCAGCGATGCTCAAGCAGGTCGACGCGTTGCACACCCTGCTCGCCCAAGTGGCGCAAGGTGGCGGCCCGAAGGCTCAGGAACGCCATACCTCGCGGGGCAAACTGCTGCCTCGCGAGCGCATCAACCGCTTGCTGGATCCGGGTTCGCCGTTTCTGGAGATCAGCCAACTGGCGGCGTACGAGGTGTATGGCGAAGACGTCCCCGCTGCTGGCGTAATTGCCGGGATCGGCCGTGTGGAAGGCGTCGAGTGCATGATCGTCGCCAACGACGCCACGGTCAAAGGTGGCTCGTATTACCCGCTGACGGTGAAAAAGCACCTGCGCGCCCAGACCATCGCCCAGCAGAACCGTCTGCCGTGCATCTATCTGGTGGACTCTGGCGGCGCCAACCTGCCACGTCAGGATGAAGTGTTCCCGGACCGCGAGCACTTCGGACGAATCTTCTTCAACCAGGCCAACATGAGCGCCATGGGCATCCCGCAGATTGCCGTGGTCATGGGTTCCTGCACCGCTGGTGGCGCGTATGTGCCGGCGATGGCCGACGAAGCGATCATGGTCCGCGAACAAGCGACCATCTTCCTCGCCGGCCCGCCGCTGGTGAAAGCCGCGACGGGTGAAGTGGTCAGTGCCGAAGACCTCGGCGGGGCCGATGTGCACTGCAAGATTTCCGGTGTGGCCGACCATTATGCCGAGAGCGATGAACACGCCCTGGCACTGGCACGCCGCAGTATCGCCAACCTCAACTGGCGCAAGCAAGGCGAGGTTCAGCAACGCACGCCGATCGCCCCGCTCTACAGCAGTGACGAGTTGTACGGCGTGGTCCCGGCCGACGCCAAGCAACCGTTTGACGTGCGCGAAGTGATTGCGCGGCTGGTGGATGGTTCGGTGTTCGACGAGTTCAAGGCGCTGTTCGGGACGACGCTGGTCTGCGGTTTTGCTTACCTGCACGGTTACCCGATCGCGATCCTCGCCAACAACGGCATCCTCTTCGCTGAAGCGGCGCAGAAAGGCGCGCACTTCATCGAACTGGCATGCCAGCGCGGCATCCCGCTGCTGTTCCTGCAAAACATCACCGGTTTCATGGTCGGGCAGAAGTACGAAGCTGGCGGCATCGCCAAGCACGGCGCGAAACTGGTGACCGCCGTGGCCTGCGCCAAGGTGCCGAAGTTCACCGTGATCATCGGCGGCAGTTTCGGTGCTGGTAACTACGGCATGTGCGGTCGCGCCTACGATCCGCGCTTCTTGTGGATGTGGCCGAATGCGCGCATCGGCGTGATGGGCGCCGAACAGGCGGCCGGCGTGCTGGTGCAGGTCAAGCGCGAACAGGCCGAGCGCGGTGGCCATGGTTTCAGCGCCGAACAGGAAGCCGAGATCAAGCAACCGATCCTCGACCAGTACGAAGAACAGGGTCACCCCTACTATTCCAGCGCGCGTCTGTGGGACGACGGTGTCATCGACCCGGCCCAGACCCGCGACGTACTGGCCCTGGCCTTGTCCGCGTCGTTGAACGCGCCAATCGAACCGAGCCGCTTCGGCGTGTTCCGGATGTGATCCGACCTCTGTAGGAGCGAGCTTGCTCGCGATAGGCGTTAACGATAACGCGGAGCATCAGGTAGCCAGCGTCGGTTGAGCGCTCATCGCGAGCCTGCTCGCTCCTACAGAAGAATAGAGTTGTGGAGACGGACAATATGAGCGACTTCAACACCCTCGAACTGCTGACCGACCCCCGTGGATTTGCCACGCTGTGGCTCAGCCGTGAAGAAAAGAACAACGCCTTCAATGCCGAAATGATCCGCGAACTGATACTCGCCCTCGACAAAGTCGCCAGCGATGCCAGCCTGCGGTTTCTGATCGTGCGCGGTCGCGGCAAGCATTTCAGCGCCGGCGCCGACCTGGCCTGGATGCAGCAATCGGCCGAGCTCGATTACGCCACCAACCTCGATGACGCCCGGGAACTGGCGGAATTGATGTACAACCTGGCCAAACTGAAGATTCCGAGCCTGGCCGTCGTGCAAGGCGCAGCCTTTGGCGGCGCGTTGGGCTTGATCAGTTGCTGCGACATGGCCATCGGTGCCGATGATGCGCAATTCTGCCTGTCGGAAGTGCGCATCGGCCTGGCACCCGCGGTAATCAGCCCGTTCGTGGTGCAAGCCATTGGCGAGCGCGCTACACGTCGCTACGCCTTGACCGCTGAGCGCTTCGGCGGGCAACGGGCACGGGAAATCGGATTGTTGTCGGAGAGCTATGCAGGTGCCGAGCTGGAACAGAAAGTCGATCAATGGATCGACAACCTGCTGCTCAACAGTCCGGCCGCGATGCGCGCCAGCAAGGACCTGTTGCGCGAAGTCGGCGACGGCTCACTGACCCCGGCATTGCGCCGCTACACCGAAAACGCCATCGCCCGCATTCGCGTCAGCCCCGAAGGCCAGGAAGGCCTGCGCGCCTTCCTGCAAAAACGTCCGCCGAGCTGGCAAGCCGAAACCACCAAGGAGCCCCGTTGATGAGCGCACCTGTCCTCACCACCCTGCTGGTGGCCAACCGTGGCGAAATCGCTTGCCGGGTAATGCGTACCGCCAAGGCCCTGGGCCTGACCACCGTGGCCGTGCACAGCGCCACCGACCGTGACGCCCGGCACAGCCGCGAAGCCGACATTCGGGTTGACCTCGGCGGCAGCAAGGCCGTCGACAGCTATCTGCAGATCGACAAACTGATCGCTGCCGCCAAGGCCAGCGGCGCCCAGGCGATTCACCCCGGCTATGGCTTTCTGTCGGAGAACGCCGGGTTCGCCCGCGCCATCGAAGCGGCCGGCCTGATTTTCCTTGGCCCGCCCGCCTCGGCCATCGATGCCATGGGCAGCAAGTCCGCCGCCAAAGCCCTGATGGAAACCGCTGGCGTGCCACTGGTGCCCGGTTATCACGGCGAAGCCCAGGACCTGGAAACCTTCCGCGCCGCCTGCGAACGCATCGGCTACCCGGTGTTGCTCAAGGCCACGGCCGGGGGCGGCGGCAAAGGCATGAAAGTGGTCGAGGACGTCAGCCAATTGGCCGAAGCCCTGGCCTCGGCCCAGCGTGAGGCGCAATCGTCGTTCGGCGACTCGCGGATGCTGGTGGAGAAATACCTGCTCAAGCCACGTCACGTGGAAATCCAGGTCTTCGCCGACCAGCACGGCAACTGCCTGTACCTCAACGAACGCGACTGCTCGATTCAACGTCGTCATCAGAAAGTCGTCGAAGAAGCACCGGCGCCAGGCCTGAGTCCGGAGCTGCGGCGCGCCATGGGTGAAGCCGCCGTACGTTCGGCACAGGCCATCGGCTACGTCGGTGCCGGCACCGTGGAGTTTTTGCTGGATGCGCGCGGCGAGTTCTTCTTCATGGAGATGAACACCCGCCTGCAGGTCGAACACCCGGTCACCGAAGCCATCACGGGCCTCGACCTGGTGGCTTGGCAGATTCGCGTGGCACGCGGCGAAGCGTTGCCGATGACTCAAGACCAGGTGCCGCTGGTGGGGCACGCGATCGAAGTGCGGCTGTATGCCGAAGACCCGGGCAATGATTTCCTGCCGGCGACCGGTCGCCTGGAGCTGTATCGCGAATCCGCCCAAGGGCCGGGGCGTCGAGTGGACAGCGGCGTTGAAGAAGGCGATGAAATTTCGCCTTTCTACGACCCGATGCTCGGCAAGTTGATTGCCTGGGGTGAAGACCGTGAACAGGCGCGCTTGCGCCTGCTGAGCATGCTCGACGAATTCGCCATCGGCGGGCTGAAGACCAACATCAATTTCCTGCGGCGCATCATAGGCCACCCGGCATTTGCCGCTGCCGAACTGGATACCGGCTTCATTCCCCGTTATCAGGAACAGTTGCTGCCGACCCCAGCGGAACTCAGCGATGATTTCTGGCAAGCCGCCGCCCAGGCGTTCGCCCAGAGCCAGCCTCATGCAACCCGCGCCGATGACCCGAGTTCGCCGTGGGCTGCACCTAACGGGCTGCGTGCCGGCTTGCCGAGAGAAATCACCCTTCACTTGAGTTGTGAAGGTCAGGACCGTGCGCTGACGCTGGGCGACATCAATGCCCACAGCGCTCGGCTCAAGGGCGAGCAACTGCTGACCGAACTCGAAGGCGTGCGCCGTCAGCACCGCGCAATACGCCGTGGCGACTATGTGTATTTGCAGTGGGATGGCGAGTTGCGCCGCATCGAGTCGTACGACCCGATCAGCGCCGTCGAGGCCAGCCACAGCCATCAGGGCGGGCTGACCGCTCCCATGAACGGCAGCATCGTCCGGGTACTGGTAGAGGCCGGGCAATCGGTCGAGGCCGGAGCGCAATTGGTGGTACTGGAAGCGATGAAGATGGAGCACAGCATCCGCGCGCCCCACGCCGGGGTGATCAAGGCGCTGTATTGCCAGGAAGGCGAAATGGTCAGCGAAGGCAGTGCGCTGGTCGAACTGGAAGAAGCGTGAAATGAAGATCGGTCCTACGCATCGCGAGGACCGATCTGATCAGAACCTGGCTGTTGCCTGAACCACCACACCGATGATTCGACACTCTTCGGTGTACAAGGCTTTCGGATACGTCGGATTGAGCGGGACCAGATAACGCTGCCCGCCCTCTTCGATGAGCTTGCGGAACGTGGCTTCGTTGCTGCCCGGCCACTGGGCAATGACCAGTTTGCCAGGCTCGACGTCCACCGCAGGGTCCACCAGGATCAGCATGCCTTCCGGGATGCTGATGCCATTGGGTGCGGTCATCGCATCGCCTGCCACTCTCAACCAGAATGCCGGCCCCCGGGCGTGGTAATCGGACAGTTCAAAGTGCCCTTTTCCGTACACCGGGACCTCGCCGTCACGCACTTCGGCAGGTTCGCGCCAGTCACTGACCGGGTAGCGAAAGTACGGGTTGTACTTCTGTGTCAGGGGGATTTCGTCGTCCGTTGACGCCTGCGGCTCCCGGATCACCAGCGCCACTTCGAGAAACTCAAGGCCCAGCGCCCGCAGCACACGGTTCATGTCTTCGATGCCGGGTTCACGACGTTTGTTGAGCCAGTGGCCAATGCCGCCCTGGGACATCCCGAGGCGCTCGGCGAGTATCTCTTGAGTGATTTTGAGTTCACTCATCTTGGCCTTGACCAATTCAATCCATTTATCCATGTGCGGCACGATACGTGGGCGACTCCAGCCATCAAAACACAAAATGTAGTATTTAAATTGTCGTCACAAATACAGTTCGTATTAGGATCGGTTCACGGATCTGAATCTAACACGGAGCTTGCCATCGCCATGAACCAACCCACCAATGACCTGCCGGACATGCACATCGACACCACCTTTACCTCGCCCCTGGACTCAGCGGCGGCACAACGCGCGCTGGACTATTACTTGAAACCAGCTGTTTCGGAGGGAGTGGCCGAGCCGCGTTTTTTTGATGTAAACCGCAATATCAGCGGCGAAGAGGCGCTGGTCCATGCCCTGGACCTGTTGCGCTGTGCTGCCGCCACCGCGTACGAGTCCGCCAATCACCTGCAAGGCGCAAGCCGCGACCTCGCGTTTTCGACCGTACACATGATCGACATGGCCAAGGCGATGGTCGATCGATCGCTGGAGAAGTATGAAAACGGTTGAGCTGAGAAGACAAATCGAGAGGGCAGGAAAGAATTTTCCTGTCGCGCAGGCAAAAACATTTGACTTACAAACGAGAATGATTATTATTGCATCAGCTGGTCGCGAGATCAGTCGATGGACCAGGTGACCTTAGGTCGGTCTCCTGGACTATCTCCTCATCAGGCTAATCACGGTTTTTGACCCGGCTTTTTGCTGGGTCTTTTTTTTGCCAGTTTTTCTGGCTTTGGCTTCAGGCTAATGAAGTCTTTGGGTGCCGCAAATTCGATGGCGCGGATGATATCAAAAGAATTCCAGTTGGCAAGAGAAGCCCGGCATCATTGGTTCAAACCAGCGACAGATAGCACTTGAGAATCAATCGCATAGCCTCTAAGCTGCGGCGGCGTCAAGGAGGACGCCCCCACCCTCGCACCCCGCAATTCCCCTCGGTTTCACCCCACTCTTGCGTGTAAAGTAGCCACCATAAAAATCATTTTCAGGACCCGATTATGGCCGTGGCTAAATCTTCTTTCGACATCAGTGCCAACTTCGACAGCGGCAATATCCAGGTAATCGATGTCAGCGACCCGCTCAAGCCCCTGCTGGCGATCCGCCCCGATACCAAGAGCAACCATTTCCAATGGTTTCACTTCAAGGCCAGCGGCCTGCATGTCGGCCAGGAGCACTGGTTTCGCCTGAACAATGCCAGCCAATCCTCCTACAACAAGGCCTGGGCCGGCTATCAGGCGGTGGCGTCCTACGATCACGTCAACTGGTTCCGCGTACCGACCATTTTCGAAGGCGACTGCCTGCGCTTCAGCCTCGAAGCCGAGCAGACCCATGCCTGGTTCGCCTACTTCGAACCCTACAGCCGAGGCCGCCACGACTGGCTGATCGAGCAGGCGCTGACCAAGGCCGGCACCGAACTGCTGGCCACCGGCAAGAGTGTCGAAGGTCGCGACATCCAGCTATTGCGCAAAGGCACCGGCGCCGAAGGCCAGCGCAAAGTGTGGATCATCGCCCAGCAACATCCGGGCGAGCACATGGCCGAGTGGTTCATGGAAGGTGTGATCGAACGCCTGGAAAGAAACGACGACCCAGTGCTGAACAAGCTGCTGGCCGGCGCCGATCTGTACCTGGTGCCGAACATGAACCCGGACGGCGCCTTCCACGGACACCTGCGCACCAACGCCATGGGCCAGGACCTGAACCGCGCCTGGCAGAACGCCAGCCAGGAAATCAGCCCGGAAGTCCTGTTCGTTCAGCAGCAAATGGAAAAATACGGCGTCGATATGTTCCTCGACGTCCATGGTGACGAGGAAATCCCTCATGTGTTCACAGCTGCTTGCGAAGGCAATCCGGGTTACACACCGCGGATCGAAAAACTCGAAGAGCACTTCCGCAACCACCTGAAACACACCACAAAGGATTTCCAGACCAAACACGGCTACACCCGCGACGAGCCGGGTCAAGCCAACATGACGCTGGCCTGCAACAGCGTGGGCCAGAAGTACGACTGCCTGTCGCTGACCCTGGAAATGCCGTTCAAGGATCATGACGATCATCCGAACCCGTTGACGGGCTGGTCAGGCAAGCGTTCGAAGCAGCTGGGCAAGGATGTGCTCACCACCATTGCGGATATGGTCGATACCCTGCGCTGATCTCCCTTCAAGATCAAAAGATCGCCGCCTGCCGCAGGCTGCGATCTTTTTCTCCATTGCAACTAGCCGCGATCCTTGCCCCGCAACATGCTGTCCAGCACATCATCCCGCCGCACCCAGCCGTGAAACAACGCGGCCGCCAAATGCAGCAACACGGTCAGAAACAGCAGGTACGCCAGATACCCATGGGCCTTGCGCAAAAACGCAAACAGCTGGGCGTTCGCCGGCACGATCGATGGCAACTGCAGCGAACTGCTGAGCATCACCGGTTCGCCCGACGCCGAAATCATCGTCCAGCCCAGCAGCGGCAAGACCAGCATCAAGGCATACAGCAATACATGCGAGGCCTTGGCCGCCATCGCTTGCCAGCCCGGCAAATCCGCCGGCAGCGGTGGTTGCGTGGTGGAGAACCGCACCACCAGCCGCACGATCACCAGCAGCAAGATCGCGACACCCAAAGGTTTGTGCAGATTGATCAGCCATTCATGCCGTTCGGACACCGAGGCGACCATGCCGGCACCGATAAACAGCATGGCGATGATCATCAGTGCCATCAGCCAGTGCAGCAGTCGCGCCAATGGAGCGAAGTGGTTGGGTTGGGTGCTCATTGCTGGGCCTCCTGTTTGGCGGCGGGCAACTGGCTGACTTCGCTGGTGCGACGCAGGTAGGAATTGGCGTAACCGGCTGAACGAGCGGCGAGCAACGGGTCGTCGGATGCTTCGATACCGGCGGGTAAAACCAGCGGATCGTAATTGATGTCACGGCATTCGCCATTGAGTTGCGGCTGGGTTTTTTCCAGCACCAGCGTGCCTGCGTTCAACACTTTGCGCCCTTCAGGCCAGGCTTTGCTGGCGTCGTTTACTGGATCGCCGGGATTGGCCAGGATGATATTCAACTGCCAACGCAACGGTCCTGCGGCTATACGCTGAACCAGGTCTTTCTCCAGAAAGTCGCTGCCCTCGGGCGCCATGGCACCCGACGCATCCTGCGCTACCGGCACCATGCTCCAGCGCACAGCCTGGCGTTGTCCGGCAGCGTTCACCAGATAAAACGCGTTGACGCTGTTATAGGTCTCGGTGACGTAACTGGCTGACGGTTTGGCGGTCTTGATCCAGGCCAGAAAGGGTGCAGCTTCCGGATGCGCTCCGAAAAACGCCGGAACCGCGGTCGGGTTCGGCTTGCCCGTAGCCGGGTCCGGCGACTGCGCCTGCTGCAATTGATAGAACGCCTCGGGCGTGCCTACCGGGAACACCGGCATGCTGTTCATCCCCGTGCGCCACTGCTGGCCGTTGGTCTGGGTGAAGCGCAAGGCCATGCTGCGGATCGGCACGGCACTGTCCGGAGCATAAGGGTTGCCGGCCGGCAAGGCGAAACGCCCGACCACCGGCGTCCGAGCTTCGTTGAACACCTGGGCGGTGGAATAGCTGCGCGCCTCACCGCTGCTCTCGAAATGCCCGATCACGCACACGCCTTTGGAATGGTTGCGACGGAAACCCGGATGCACGCCGTTGTTGGTTTCCAGCACGTTGATCAGTTTCTTCGGGGTCAGGCGCTGTGGGTCAAAGGTGCCGTTGACGTAGGCAAACGCCCCAGCCACGGCAGCAACGACCACGGCAATGCCAGCCAGACGCAACGTCAGGCTTGCAGCACTCAAGGGTGGCCGGGTTGGCGGTGATGATCGATCTACCATGAAAGACTCCAGGGCCATCGGCCACAAGTGAGAAGAATCAAGCAGACGAACCGCATGCAGGTTTATTCCCACGCGCGGTGTTTATTTTTTCTGACGTGGAATAACCTCCGGTACCGGACGTCTTCCTAGTCCCAAGCGTAGTGACTAGTCAGAACTTCATGAACGATATCGACGAACAACTGAGGGAAATCATTCCAGGATTGCGACGGTTCGCCGTGTCGTTGACGCGCAACACCAGCAGCGCTGACGACCTGGTGCAAGCGAGCCTGGAGCGGGCACTCTCGAGTTGGGCTGGCAAACGCGCCGAGGGCGACTTGCGCGCCTGGCTGTTCTCGATTCTCTATCGGCAGTTTCTCGATGCTCACCGTCGCTCCCGGCGCTACGCGCGCATGCTCGAATTCTTCACCGGGCGTGACGATGCCCAGCCCTCGGTGGAGCGCACCGTGATTGCCCAATCGACCCTCAACGCCTTCGACCGGCTGCCCACCGAGCAGCGCGCGCTGCTGCTCTGGGTGTCGGTGGAAGGTTTGAGTTACAAAGAGGTCGCCGAGATTCTCGACGTACCCACCGGCACCGTGATGTCCCGCCTGTCCCGGGCTCGCCAGGCCCTGCGCCAACTCAGCGATGGCGAAATCAACCGCCCTTCCCTGCGGAGACTCAAATGATCAGCATGCCCCCCAGCGAGCGTGACCTGCACGCCTACGTCGACCACCAACTGAGCGACGCCGACCGACGCCAGGTGGAGACTTTTCTGGCCGGCAACCCGCAGATGGCCGCGCAAGTGCGCGCCTGGCAGCAGGACGCCCAGACACTGCGCGCAGCTCTGGGTGGTGCCTTGCAACAACCCTCGAACCCGGACCTGGATCCGGCGGTTATACGCCAGCGCCTTAAACGCCAATCCCGTAGACACCTGGCCAGTGCCGCGGTGTTGTTCATCGCCGTCAGCGTCGGCGGTTTCAGCGGCTGGCAAGCGCGGGAGATGACACTGGCGAGCCCCCAGCTTCCAATGACCGATGCACTGCAGGCGTATCGCCTGATTGCCCAGCAAGGCCTCCTGCCGGCGGATTTCAAAGTCGGCGACGACGGTGACATGCAAGGCTGGCTCGACCGCTACTTCACACAGGCCAATCGCCTGCCCGACCTTTCGGATAGCGGTTTCAAACCGGTTAGCGGGCGCCTGCTGAGCACCGAGCAAGGCCCGGCGGCGATGGTGGTCTACGAGAACCAAAGCGGGCAGAAAATCAGTTTCTACGTGCGCCCGCCAGGGCCGAAAAATTTCCTGCTGCCCAGGGGCAGTCGCAGTGATGGCGAGTTGCAGGCCGAGTACTGGTCGGGAAGTGGCTACAACTATGCGATGGTCAGCCCGGCGGATACACCGGCGGCGCGGATGCTCAAACAGACCACTCAATTCTGATCGCCATCCAGCTGCTTTTTTTTGTGGGAGTTTGCGGTGTTCCTTTAGAGCCCAGTGACGGTGGCCCGGAATATTCCGACACTGCTGGAAGCAGATTCCCTGCTCTGGTTACACTATGGCGGCGCAGCACAAAGAGCCTGCCCGTACACCAGAGGTGATATCCCAGTGGCCGTTCGACCGCCCAGCCGTTCGCGAATCAAATCGCGCTGGCAAACGTTGCGTCGCCTTCTCGGCAAGGCACCGGCTGCCGGCAGCGCCACGGCCGGCCAGGTCATCCACGACTACTTTCGCCATCAGGCCCATGCCCAGGGTTACACCCTCAGTCACAGCCAACAGCGGGTGATCGACTGCATGGCCCGGCATGCCTGCATGCTGATGGGCACTGCGGCGAAACCCCTTCCCGGCCTTTACCTGCATGGTGCCGTGGGGCGCGGCAAAAGCTGGCTGCTCGACGGGTTTTTCCGGGCCATTCCCCTCGCGCAAAAACAACGCCTGCACTTCCATCAGTTTTTCGCCCAACTGCACCAGGGCATGTTCGAGCACCGCGATCAGGCCGACGCCCTGGCGATCACCCTCGATGAACTGCTCAGCGATTGCCGGGTGCTGTGTTTCGATGAGTTCCATGTGCACGACATCGGCGATGCGATGCTCATCACCCGGTTGTTCAAGGCACTGTTCCAGCGCGGCATCCTGTTGCTGGTCACCTCCAATTATCCGCCCGAAGGCCTGTTGCCCAATCCGCTGTACCACGCCCGCTTCAAACCGGTGATCGACTTGATCAATACGCGCATGCAGGTGATGGAGGTCGGCGGGCCCCACGACTACCGCAGCCAGGCCCGAACCCATGCGCATCAGTTGTTCACTCAAGGTCACTACGTCTGGCCGGCGAGCGTGGCGCAACGACAATCGCTGAACCTGCCCAGGCACAATGCCCCGCCTGTTTCGTTGCCGGTAGGTACCCGGCATTTGCGAGCACGTTTCTGCGAAGGGCGCGGCGTCGGTTTTACCTTCACCGATTTGTGCGATCAGCCCACGGCGGTGATGGATTATCTGGAGCTGTGCCGCCGGTTCGACCGCTGGATCATTGATGAACTGCCACTGCTGGACGATTGCACGATTGCCGCCCAGCAGCGTTTTATCAATCTCATCGACGTGCTGTACGACCAGGACAAGCACCTGACGTTGCTCGGGCAGCACTCATTGCGCGAAAGCCTGGGTGGCGATGCCATTGATCTGGCGCGCACGCGCAGCCGATTGGGACAACTGGTCGAAGTCAGCGAACCGGTCTGATCGATAGCTTTTTGTTGCATTGACTGACTTCTTCGCGAGCAAGCCCGCTCCCACAATGGATTTGTGTCGGATACAGAATTTTTGATCTACACCGATCAAATGTGGGAGCGGGCTTGCTCGCGAAGGCGGCCTGACAGTCGCCACATCTTTCCCGCTATCATGTCGCCCATTTCCGGGGCCCCGCGCCCTCCTCTAGGTTAATGGCGAATCTGTTCATGCATACCCTTGCTCAATTGCGCGCCGGCGAGTTGTCGGGCATCACGCGGCTGGATCTGGCCGAAGGCCTGACCGAGTTTCCCCGGGAGATCTTCGATCTGGCGGATTCGCTGGAAGTGCTCAACCTCAGCGGCAATGCTCTGAGCGCGCTGCCAGAGGACTTGCATCGCCTGACCCGTTTGCGCGTGCTGTTCTGCTCCGATAACCGTTTCACCGAATTGCCGGCCTGTGTTGGCCAATGCGCTGCACTGACGATGATCGGCTTCAAGGCCAACCGTATCGCCCACGTGCCCGCAGCGGCACTGCCACCGCTGCTGCGCTGGCTGATCCTGACCGACAATTGCATCGAGACGCTGCCGAGCGCGTTGGGAGAGCGGCCATACCTGCAAAAGCTGATGCTTGCCGGTAACCGCCTGCAGGCGTTGCCGGAGTCGATGCACAATTGTCATCGGCTGGAGCTGATCCGCATCGCCGCCAACCAGTTCACCGACTTGCCGCAATGGCTGCTGACGCTGCCAAGCCTGACCTGGCTGGCCTACGCCGGTAATCCGCTGGAAACCGAAGCCGATGCCGCCGCCCTCGATGCCACACCGCGCATTGACTGGTCGGCATTGCACCTGGAGAAAAAACTCGGCGAAGGGGCGTCCGGAGTGATTCATCAAGCTGTCTGGCAACCGACCGACCAACCGGCCATGCCCGTTGCGGTGAAGCTCTACAAGGGCGAAATGACCAGCGATGGCTCGCCGCTGCACGAGATGAACGCCTGCATCACCGCGGGCCTGCACCCGAATCTGATTCGCGTCGAAGGGCGGATTGTCGATCACCCGCAACAAACCGCCGGGCTGGTCATGCAGTTGATCCCGCCGAGTTTTCGCAACCTCGCCAGCCTGCCGAGCCTGGCGTCGTGCAGCCGCGACATTTATGCCGAAGGCTTGCGTTTCAGTGCGGCGGTGGCGCTGCGCATTGCCTCGGGCATTGCCTCGGTGGCCGAACACTTGCACAACCACGGCATCACCCATGGCGATCTCTACGGGCACAATATTCTGTGGAATGAACAGGGCGATTGCTTGCTGGGGGATTTTGGCGCGGCGTCGTTCCACGGGATTTCCGACAGCCTGGAAAGCCGCGCCTTGCAGCGGATCGAGGTGCGGGCGTTCGGGGTGTTGCTGGGCGAACTGCTGGAGCGGGTTAATTCGGGGTTAAGCGACGAACAGCGTGGGGTACTGGAAGATCTGCAACAGCGTTGCTGTCAGCCGCAAGTGCTGGCACGGCCGGGGTTCAGCGAAATCGTGCGGCAATTGGAAAGTCTGTGACCGCTGCGCGGTCAATCGCGAGCAAGCTCGCTCCCACAGGGTAGCGCTAAACCTGTGGGAGCGAGCTTGCTCCGGGCGGCGATCCGACGATGACGGTCTGTCAAACAACATGACCGTCATTGACACAAAGACTTAACCCGCCAACCCGACAAACATGTCCTGCACGTCGTCGTGGTTATCGAGGCCTTCGAGGAACGCTTCGACTTCCGCCATCTGCTCATCGCTCAGGCCGCTGACCGGGTTTTTCGGCTGGTAGCCCAGTTTGGCCGACAGCACGGTGAAGCCTTGTTCCGGCAGGGCTTTCTGCACCGCGTCGAGGTCGGTCGGTTCGGTCAGGAACAGGGTTGCACCCTCTTCACCCGGCTCGAAATCCTGTGCACCGGCTTCGATGGCGGCCATTTCCGGATCGGCGTCCGGGGTGTCCGGCGACGCTTCGATCATGCCGACGTGGTTGAAGTCCCAGGCCACCGAACCGGAAGCCCCCAGCTGACCCTTGCGGAACGCCACGCGGATCTCGGCGACGGTGCGATTGATGTTGTCGGTCACGCACTCAACGATCAACGGCACCTGATGCGGGGCGAACCCTTCATAGGTCACGCGATGGTATTGCACGGTTTCGCCCAGCAGGCCCGCGCCCTTCTTGATAGCACGATCCAGTGTTTCCTTGGGCATCGAAGCTTTCTTGGCCTGTTCAACCACCAGGCGCAAGTGCGCGTTGGTAGCAGTATCAGCGCCGTTGCGCGCAGCAATGGTAATTTCTTTCACCAGTTTGCCGAAGATCTTGCCCTTGGCATTGGCTGCCGCTTCTTTGTGTTTAACCTTCCACTGTGCGCCCATTTCTCACTCTCTTATCTGTGGCATCTGTGGCGCCGAGACATCTATTGGCCGACGCTTTGCACAAGTTTATACGGCCTAAAGTTGGCAATCGACCAAAAAATCCCGACTTGCATCGACATCTTCACCAGCGGTTGTAGGGCAATTCGGAAATGTCGCTTTACCGTACCCGCAATGCGCCGGGGTTTCGTACGCTTTGCACCCTACTCCACAGCGGTAGCGCGTTCGATGCACAACGACAAGGATAGTCCCACCACCCTGACGCTTCTCGAAGACGACCTGAGCTTCCAGGTGGTCCGGTTCAGTGGTCATGAAGCTCTCAACCAGCCCTATCGATTCGACATCGAGGTGATCGGGCTGGCACCAGCCCTGAACCTTGAGCGATTGCTGCACCAACCGGCGTTCCTCGAATTCGGCCACGATCAAGGCATTCATGGCGTGCTGGACAGCGCCAGTTGTGAACATCGAAGCGGGCACCGGGTCGCTTACAAGCTGGTGCTGGTGCCTCGTGTCCAGGTGCTGGAACAGCAACGATGCCGACGTATTTTCCAGCACGCCAGCGTGCCCATGATCCTGCGCCAATTGCTGGAGGAACATGGGTTGCCCGTCAGCAGTTATCGCTTTGAACTGGCAACCAGGCACTATCCCCTGCGACCTTTTTGCATTCAGTACGAAGAATCCGACCTGGCGTTGCTGCAACGGCTGTGCGAGGAAGAAGGCATTCACTATCACTTCGAGCATCAACGCGACGGCCATGTGCTGGTGCTGGCCGACGACAGCCTGAGTTTTCCCCAGGAGCCACTGCTCATGTCGATGAGCGGCGGCGCCCCCGGCGAACACCAGGAACCGGTGATCCGCGAACTGTTCCAGCGCCATGACGCCACGCTCTCCCCTGTGCGTCCAGGCGCCAGGAATCCGGGTGCAGCGGACATCAGCGAAGGTGCAGCCAATCACTCGTTCGCCACGGCGAGGCACTGTCCCGCTGGCGAGCAACAACATCGCGACCAGCTCAGCCGTCGACAACTGGAACGCCTGCGCTGCCGTCACCAGCAGATCCACGGTCAAAGTAGCCAGGGGGCATTACGCAGTGGCCGGATCCTGCAAGTGGCCGAGCACCCGCTGGCGAATTTCAATGATCAGTGGCTGGTTACCGAAATCCGCCATCAGGGGTGTCAGTCATCCATTCTGCTCGACGACACACCGGGCATGGCCTCGGGTTACCGCAATCAATTCAGCGCCATCCCCTGGTCGACGGTATTCAGACCAGCGCTCAAACAACCCAGGCCGAGTATCCCCGGGTATCAGCCCGGTCGAGTGTGCGGCCCGGTCGGGCAACCGGCGGCAGTGGACGAGGACGGCCGGGTTCAGGTGAACCTCTGGCCCGCCACCCAACCAGCCGCAGCAGAGTCCAACGGCCTGTGGCTACCGCTGGCACTGACCACCGCCGAGGACTGGATCGATCCGGCCCGCTTGCCCGTGGCTGGCAGCGAGGTACTGGTGATTTTCCTCGACAGTGACCCGGATCGCCCGGTGCTTTGTACGGCCATGGGCCCTCGGCCACAACCTCACCGCCCTCGCCCGCATGAGCCCCGTGGCGATACCCGCCTGCTGTTCGACTGGCTGCTCACCCGCTCGGACCCTGCACCCTGACGCTCAACCCTTGTCAGCCTTGCCGGCTGCAGCAGCGAACTTCGCCAGACGCACGTCCAGATGCCGTGGCCGATGCCCGTGATCCTCCGCGCGCTCCTTGCGGCGGATGGCGTTGCGCACCATCAGCGAGCCGATATAGCGAATCGGCTCCGGCGGGAAAAAGCCCAGAGGGCCATTGACCAGCGGCGAACGGGTCCAGGGGTTGTCCAGGCCTTGAACCATCGACGCCAGAATCTGCCCGCCCATGTGGCAGGGGCCGACGCCGCTGCCGGAATAGCCGAAACCGTAAAACACATTGCCACTGGCGCTCATCTGCCCGAAGAACGGCAGCCCGGTCACCGATCGATCCGATGGACCGTTCCAGGTTGCCTCGACCTTGACGTCGGCAAACGCCGGGAAGAAATCCGCGAGACTGCTCTGCAACAGGCCGGCATAAGGCGATGGCTGATCGAACACCGGCAGCATGCGCCCGCCATAGGCAAAGGTGTTGCCGCCCTTGCCGAGCATGATCCGGCCGTCCGGCGTGTTGTGGTAGTAGTGCACGAAAATCCGCGAATCGAGCACCGTGACGCCGCTGGTCAGGCCGATTTCGTCGAGTAAATCCGGCCGAGGCTCGGTGATCAGCATGTCGCTGGAAACGATCGCCACGCTGCGTTCGAACTGCGGGAACGCCCGGGCCATCCAGGCGTTCATCGCCAGCACCACGCGGTCGGCGCGAATGGTGCCCTTGGGGGTTTGAATGCCCGCCGGCCGGCCCTCCTCCAGCCCGGTCATCGCGGTGTTTTCATGAATCCTCACCCCCAGTTGCAGGGCTACCCGGCGCAAGCCACGCACCAGTTTGCCCGGCTGCACACTGGCCGCGGCCGGGGAAAACCAGCCCTCCAGGTGTTTGCTGGAACCGGCCATGCGCTGCACATCGGCCACTGGTCGCTGGGTGAACGAGTTGATGCCGTTGCGCTCCAGCGCCGCGATCACAGCGTCGGTCGAGCCGACCTGCGCGCGATTGGTCGCAGTGTAGAGGGTGCCATCGAGGCGGTAATCGGCGTCCACCCCATACTGTTCGCAGAAGGCGCCGATGGCATGGATGCTGCGCTCGGACTCTTGGACCAGACGCACGGCTTCTTCGACGCCGAACAAACGTTCGAGGGTGAAATACTTGGCCGACCACGACAACGCACAACCGCCATTGCGTCCACTGGCCCCGGCACCGCAGATGTCCGCTTCGATCAGCAGCACATCCAGTTCGGGGTTCTGCTCCTTGAGCATGATCGCGGTCCACAACCCGGTGTAACCACCGCCGACGATACAGACATCGGCGCGGGCGTCGCCTTCCAGTGGCGGACAGGTTTCGGATGCATCAGCCTTCAAGGCCTGGTCCAGCCAAAAGGGTCTCATGGGGTCAATCTCCGGTCAGTGGCCCACACGCCGGCCTGCCGCAGGTGCAGCAGGCGACGAGGGACAGGATTCAGGTACGCAGGGGTTTGATGGTCATCGCTTGATTGGGCACGTAGGCGAAGTGAGTGCCCAGGCCACCGGGGCGGCTGTTCCAGTGCGGGATCAAGACCAGCGCCGAGAACATGGCGCAGCCGGCGAAGACGATGAACACGGTAACGGTGTCGAAGTAGCCTGGCAGCAGCCCGCCGAGAATCGCCCCGACCGAACCGCAGCCGTTGACGAAACCGGCTGCCGTGGCGCCGGCCTTGGCGGTGCCGAAGTCGATGGCGGCCGCGCCGCTGATCATCGAGTCCGGTCCGTAGAGGGTCAGGCCCATGACGAACAGCAGCGCCACCACCAGCAGCACGCTGCCGGTATGCAGGGCGCCCATGAAAAACGCCAGGGACACCGTCAGCGCCAACAGGCTGATCACGCAAGCCGGCATGCGCCGGGCGCCGAACAGTTTGTCCGAGGCCAGGCCAATCAGGATCGGCCCGAGCAACCCGGCCAGCTCGAACGCAGTCGGAATGATCGCCGCGCCGACCTTGCCCACCGAAGGCATCTGTTCGAAGACGATCACCGGCCCCCACAGCAGAATCGCGTAGCGCGCCGGCTTGAGCATGAAGTACGCCAATCCCAATACCAGCACCGTGCGGTTGCGCAGGATTTCCTTCAAAGGCTCCCACATGCTGATTTTGCTTTGCGCCTCGGCTTGTTCGGCGGTCAGCTCAGGCTCCGGCTCCACCGCCGGCAAGCCGACGTCTTCCGGTTTGTTGCGTTGGAAAATAAAAAACAGCACGGCGACCAGCCCAACCACCGCCGCACTGGAAATGAACGCCGCATGCCAGCTGCCGATGAGCGTGTACGCCCACCAACCGGCAAACGGCGAGGCTACCAGGCCACCAAAGGCGTAGCAGGAACTCCACAGGCCCAATACCCGTCCGCGTTGCTCGGAGGGAAAGAAGCTGCCGAGGTTCTTGCACAGCCCCGACCAACCGGTGGACTGCGCCAGGCCTTGTATCAGCATGCAGGTAGCGAAAATCGGTAACGTTGCGAAGTTGCCCATCACCAGCGCCGCGGCGGCGGAAATCAGCAACCCGCCGAGCACCACAACTCGCGGGCCAAAACGGTCTGCGAGGATGCCCCAGGTGAACTGACCGACGGCGTAAGCCGTCAGGTAGATGGCGTCGAGGTTGGCCATGGCCATTTTGTCGAGCATGAAGGTCGGGTCTTCGCCAATACCGAGCTTGGCGACCGAGAATGCTTTGCGGGTGAAATAGAACGCGGCGTAGGCGAGCCAGGTGATCGCGAAGATCTGCACGCGCCAACGCTTGATGGTGCCGATGTGCTTGTTCATTGTGGTTCTGACCTCAGGGTGTGAGTGTGCCGGCAGAATTGGAAGAAAACGCCTGTGTTTTTATTGTTGAGCACTGCGATATCGCCCTGTCCCTACGGCGGATACCGGTCAGATGAGTCCTGTAGTTGCACGCACAGGCTCATGGCACCCGCTGCTGTTCGACTGACCAGTCAGCGGGGCTGAGGTGGATAAAAACAATTACTGACTAATAAGTGAAATCGATTTATCGTATTTCAAATATAAGCCCAGCTTGTTACTGGAGATTCCCATGTCGGTGTCCCACGCCCAGCTCAAAGCTTTCCACGCCGTGGCGGTCCATGGAAGCTTTACCAAGGCCGCCGAACGCCTGTTTCTGACGCAACCGGCGATTTCCGACCAGGTGCGCAAGCTCGAAGAGCGCTACGGTGTTTTGCTGTTTCACCGCAACAAACGTTCGGTGCGCCTGACCGATCTGGGCGAGCGTCTGTTGAGCGTTACCCAGCGGCTTTTCGTGATCGAGGCGGAAGCCCAGGAACTGCTTCAGGAATCCCAGGCCTTGCAGACCGGTAGCCTGATTCTGGCGGTGGATGCACCGGTGCACGTGCTGCCGCAGATTGCCCGGTTCTGCGAACGCTACCCCGGGATCAGCGTGAAGATCGAAACCGGCAACACCGATGAGTCGCTGTTTCGACTGTTCAACTATCAGGCCGACCTTGCATTGCTGGGCCGTGATGTCAGCGATGAACGCCTGATTTCACTGCCCCTGCGCAACGACCCGATGGTTGCGTTCGTGTCGCGCAATCATCCGTGGGCCGACCGCGAATCCATCACCCTCGCCGACCTCGACGACACGCCACTGGTGTTGCGGGAAATCGGTTCGGTGACCCGGCAGACGCTGGAGGAGGAAATGGCGGGGGCCGGGTTTCGCATTCGGCCGGCGATTCAGGTTGAAGGTCGCGAGGCAGCTCGGGAGGCAGTGGTGGTGGGGATTGGGGTGGGCGTGGTGTCGGCTGCCGAGTTTGGCGCGGATTCGCGGGTGT
>NZ_JAGYGG010000041.1:0-48514 GCF_019947335.1 Pseudomonas sp. BF-R-24 | reverse complement strand
CCCTCCCATATTCCCTGGTCTAGCCTTTTGATGATTTCATCATGAGAGAGGGCAAGGGAATGCCTGAGCTGTCAGCTTCACACCGCCTGCGCATCGGCCGGTACGCCGAGCAAAACCGCATCTATCTACTGACTGCCAATACCCTGAAGCGAGAGCCCGTTTTCAGGGACTACCGCTTGGGCAGGTTGGTGGTGAATCACTTCAGGCAAGCGCAGAGTGAGGGATTTGCCGATTCCTTGGCCTGGGTGGTCATGCCCGATCATTTTCATTGGTTGATTCAGTTGCAAAAGGGGACGCTGGCGCAATTGATGTGTCAGGCGAAATCCCTGAGCACTCGAGCAGTCAATTCGGCGCTCGGAAGAACAGGTAGCCTTTGGCAGCAAGGCTTTCATGATCATGCGCTGCGAAAAGAGGAAGATCTGGTAAAGCTGGCTCGATATGTCGTGGCTAACCCGTTGCGGGCAGGGTTGGTCGAGAAGCTTGGCGACTATCCGTTGTGGGATGCGATCTGGGTTTGATCTAAAACCGAGTTGTCGCCATTCGCGAGCAAGCCCGCTCCCACACTGGATTTTCAGCGCCCACCAATCCGCTGTGGGAGCGGGCCTGCTGGCGAAGGCCGCGCCGCAGTCTACCGCTCGGGCTCACACCCTTTGAGTACCAACCGGATAATCGTCTGCGCCGCCGCTTCATAGTCCACTTCATCCAGCTTCGCCTTGCCGGTGATGGCGGTGATTTGCCAGTCGAAGTCGGCGTAGGTCTGGGTCGCGGCCCAGATGCTGAACATCAGGTGGTTGGGATCGATGGGGGCGATTTGCCCGCGGTCGATCCAGGTCTGGATGCACTCGATGTTGTGTTTGGCCTGGCCATTGAGCTGTTCGACCAGATCGCTGCTCAGGTGGGGGGCGCCGTGCATGATTTCGCTGGCGAACACCTTCGAGGCGAAAGGCAGGTCGCGGGAGATGCGGATTTTCGAGCGGATGTAGCCGCTGAGCACTTCACCGGGCTCGCCGTCCGGATTGAACGGTGTCGAGGCCTGCAGGATGGGCTCGATGATGCTTTCCAGAACCTCGCGGTAGAGGTTTTCCTTGGACTTGAAGTAGTAGTAGACGTTGGGCTTTGGCAATCCCGCCTTGGCTGCGATGTCGCTGGTTTTGGTCGCAGCGAAGCCTTTGTCGGCGAATTCCTCACTGGCGGCACGCAGGATCAGTTGTTTGTTGCGCTCGCGGATAGTGCTCATAAACCGGGTGATTCCTTGCCTGTTCTGGCGGTTGCGCATGGTATCACCGGCCTCGCGCGGCGCTCAAGAATGCACCGTAGGCTCTTATGTCGCGCTATGCTGCTGCGCATTCATTGCAGAAGGAAACCTGATTCATGGCAGGAAGCAGTTTGCTGGTGCTGATCGACGACATCGCGACCGTGCTGGATGACGTGTCCTTGATGACCCAAATGGCCGCCAAGAAAACGGCCGGCGTACTCGGTGACGACCTGGCGCTCAACGCTCAGCAAGTCAGTGGAGTGCGTGCCGAACGGGAAATCCCGGTGGTCTGGGCGGTCGCCAAGGGTTCGTTCATCAATAAACTGATCCTGGTGCCGTCGGCGCTGGCGATCAGTGCGTTCATTCCGTGGCTGGTTACACCGCTGTTGATGGTCGGCGGTGCCTATCTGTGCTTTGAAGGGTTTGAGAAGCTCGCCCACAAGTTCCTGCACAGCAAGGCTGAAGACGCCGCCGAGCATGCGCAGCTGGTTGAGGCGGTGGCCGATCCTGCCACCGATCTGGTGGCGTTCGAGAAGGACAAGATCAAAGGCGCGATCCGCACCGACTTCATTCTTTCGGCGGAAATCATCGCCATCACCCTCGGCACCGTGGCCGGCGCTCCATTGACCCAGCAAATCATCGTGCTTTCGGGCATTGCCATTGTCATGACGGTCGGCGTGTACGGATTGGTAGCGGGTATCGTCAAGCTCGACGACCTTGGCCTGTGGTTGACCCAAAAACCCGGGCAGATGGCGAAAAGCATCGGTGGCGGGATTCTGCGTGCGGCACCGTACATGATGAAGAGCCTGTCGGTGATCGGCACGGCGGCGATGTTTCTGGTGGGCGGCGGGATTCTCACGCACGGTGTGCCGGTGGTGCATCACTGGATCGAAAGTGTCGGTGCGGCGGCGGGTGGCGGCGGATTTATCGTGCCGGTGTTGCTCAATGGCGTGGCGGGGATTGTGGCGGGGGCGGGGGTGTTGGTTGGCGTGATGGCTGTCAGCAAGATCTGGAAGGCGCTGAAAGGCTGAAAGCAACACAAGGCAAATGTGGGAGCGGGCTTGCTCGCGAAGAGGTCGTGTCAGTCACCAAATAGGTTGTCTGACACACCGCTTTCGCGAGCAAGCCCGCTCCCACAGTGTTTTTCGGTTGCCGGGCTTACTCGGCAACCTGCAACTTGCGCGCTTCGGTGTACACGTAACGCACTTTCTCGTACTCGAATGGCGAGTTCATCTGACCATAGCGGAAGCCGGTCTGGTGGCGCTTGTCGATGCCGCGCAGGATCACGACTTCCGGATGGTTGGAGCTGACTTCGGCCACGTTGAGGAAGTTGATCGCATTCTCGGCCGAGTAATCCACCAGCAGGCCGCCGGTGTCACGCAGGTTCGACGGACCGAGGATCGGCAGGACGAAATAAGCGCCGCCCGGCACGCCGTAGAAGCCTAAAGTCTGGCCGAAGTCTTCGCTCTGACGCGGCAGGCCCATGGCGGTGGCCGGGTCCCACAGGCCGGCGATGCCGATGGTGGTGTTGAGCAGTAGTCGCCCGGTGGTTTCCAGCGAGCGCTGGCCCTTGAGTTGCAGCAGGCTGTTCATCAGGTTCGGCACGTCGCCGAGGTTGTTGAAGAAGTTGCTGACACCGGTGCGCAGGAAGCTCGGGGTAACGTAGCGGTAACCATTGACCACCGGCAGGAACACCCATTGGTCGAAGCGGTAGTTGAAGTGATAGACGCGCCGGTTCCACTCCTCCAGCGGATCGTAGACGGCCAGCGCGTTGAGCGTCGAACGCTCGAACTCGCGTTGATCCAGGCCCGGGTTGAATTTGAGTTTGCTCAGCGGCTCCTTGAAGCCATCGCTGTCGACGACCACGGGGGCATTGGCTTTGCTGTTGTCGGCATTGGCGACGCCTGCACAGAGTAACGCTGCGAAAAGCAGGAGATATTTAGCCACGGAAAAACTCCAGCATGGCGTCGCTGTTGACGCGGTAGTTAATGTTGCCGCAGTGGCCGCCATACGGGTAAACGGTCAGGCGATCACCGAAGGTCTTGCGAAGGAAGCCCAGGTCGCCAGGACCGAGGATTACGTCATCGGCGTTGTGCATGACCGCGATTTTCGGGCTTTCGTGCAGGTAGTCCTTCAGTGCATACAGGCTCACCTGGTCAATCAGTTGCAGCAGGCTGCCGCCGTCGGTGCGGGCGCGCCACATCGGGATCACTTGTTCGGTGATGTAGCAGTCGAAGTCGCATTGCAGCGCACGCTTGAGGAATGGCGTGAGGCTGGTGCCCTCGGTGATCGGGAACTTGGGTGGGGTGATCAGGCCGCGACGATTGACCAGGTCCGAAGTGAAGGCGATGTCGGCCGCCGAAAAGCGGAACGAGGTGCCGATCAACATGGCCATCTGCTCGTTGGTCAGGTGCTGCTTGGACTGCTGGAAGTCGTAGAGCAGGGCGTCATTGAGGTCGATGTAGCCCTTCTGCTGGAAGTAGCGGGTGAGCTTGTCCAGTACCAGTTCATAGAATGTGGTGCTGGTGTTGATGCCCTTGACCTCGGTCTGGACCAGCTTGTCGAGGTTGGTGATCGAGGTGTAGAGGTTGACCGGCGGGTTGAGCAGCAGGACTTTCTTGAAGTTGAAGCTGCGGCGGGTTTCGTCCAGGTGAGAGACGAAAGCGGCATCCAGTGCACCCAGGCTGTACCCGGTCAGGTAGTAATCGGTGACCGGCACTTTTGGATTCTGTGCCCGTACGGCCTGCATCACCCGGTACAGATCTTCGGCGTCTTCCTTGGAAACACCCGGCGTGGCGAAGCGTGATGCGGCGCTCATGAAGTCATAGCTGGTGGGCGATGACAACTGCACCACGTGGTAGCCGGCTTTGTAATAGAGCTTCTTCAGGTATTCGTTCAGGGTGCTGTCATAGCGCGCGCCGGTGCCGGCGATCAGGAACATCAGCGGTGCGGCGTGATCCTGTGTGGCAATGCGATAGTCGAGCGTCTTGACCGCCCAGAAGTTGTTCGGCAATTCGAACGCCCGTTCCGGACGCAAGGTGACACTGCGCACCGTCTGATCGATGTCTTCGTCCAGGGGTAACTCCGGACGCAGGTCCGGCGGTGTGGTCGCGATGGTCGCCTCGAACGGGTTGGTCAGGGGGTAGCCATAGCTGGCGGCGTCAATGTCGGCCGCCAGTGCGGACGCACTCAATATAAGGCCGCCGAACAGGGCAGCGAAGCGCAAGGAACGGAGCATGACTAAATCCCTTAGAGGAAGGTACCGAATGAATTTCGCAGGCTATGACCACCGGATTTGCGCCAAAGTGCCAACCCTCGGCACCAAACAGGCTTAATTTCGAAGTAATAGTAGCTGGACGATACACTTTGCAGCGATTGAAAGACCAGTTAACAGTTGTTATCGCTTGCGAAACGCTTAAGGGCGATTAAGCTGGCCGCCGCTTTTCGCCAATTGGAGTGTTTCATGTCTCGCCGCTTGCCCGTGATTCTGCTGCTTGTTTTGCTGCCTTTATGGTTGGCCGCCAGTTATGGCGCGCGCTATGGCTTCATGGAGGATGCGCAGTGGGTCGGCATTTGCGTGGATGAAGCGAATCGTTGGGAATGCCTGGTACGTTCGAAGCTGGGGCTGATGATTCATTTCGGGGTGCTGGGCTGGGCTGCGCTGGGTGCGGCGATCATCGGCTTTGTCGTGCCGGGGCGGGCAGGCTGGTGGCTGGCGGTGCTGGCGCTGGTGTTCGGTTTTCCGGCACTGGCGTTGTACAACACCACGCTGGCAGTGTTTGCGGTGGTGATTGCGGGGTTGCGGTTGGTCAGGGCTTCTCGCAGCGCTTAAAAGTCCGTCTTCGCGAGCAAGCCCGCTCCCACATTTGATCTTTATCGCACGCAAACATTGTGTTCACAGAAGATCTACTGGGGGAGCGAGCTTGCTCGCGATGAGGTCAGTCAGGTCGCTAAAGAGTTAAACCTTGCGAACCCGCAAGCAGCGCCACAACGCAGCCACGATCAACACACTCACCAGCGCCCAACCCCAGGCCTGCTGGTTCTGCAAACCTTCACGGTACAGCTGCGGTGCAATGCCGGCACCGATGATGAAGGTCAGCAGCGCAATCTCGCGGCGCGGCACGTTCACCGGGCGGCACAGATAGACCAGTGCCGGCACGATGAACGCGACACTCGGGAAGCTGCGATAACGCGGATCGAGCACCAGTTCCAGCATCATCACGGCTGCTGCGAAACCTGTCGTTGCAACCAGCCAGCCAGCTCGGCGCTCAAGCAGGTTGAAAGCTCGCCCACGCCAACCGTTGCGAGGGCTCAATGTCAGCGCGGCATGAGCCAGCACCAGCAGATTCAGGGCGGTCAGCAATCCGACCCATAGCCATTCACTGGTAAAACGCGTGGTCACCCGTGCCAGGTCACCCCAGGCGCCAATCGAACACGCAGCCAAGGCACCGAGCAGGGGCAGCACCAGTGCCGACCGCGTCGTGCGGACCCGACCGCCGAGCAGCAAGGTGCCGATGAAGATCAAGCCGCCAACCGCCAGCCACTGCGACCAGTACGGTACGTTTGTCACGGGCCCCGCCAGCACGCCCTTGTCCTGGCGATCGGCGTCGAACAAGCCCCAGTACCCACCGACCGCACCTTCACTGGCGCGTTTCCAGGGCTGGTCGAAGGCTTCGATCAGGTTGTAGTGCCAACCCTGTTGCTCGGCCATGGCGACAAAGCCGCGAATGAACTTGGCTTCGTTGACCCGGCTCGGCAGGGCCGTTTCGCGCTGGCGACCTTCGCTTGGCCAGCCGGTTTCGCCGATCAGCACATCCTTGGGCGCGAACTTGTTGCCGAACACCTGGCGTACATCGGCCACATGTTGCAGGGCAGCGTCGATGTTCGACGGATCATCTTCCCAGTAGGGCAGCAAGTGAATGGTCAGGAAGTCCACGGCGGGGGCAATTTCCGGATGCTTGAGCCAGAACTCCCAGACGTCGGCGTAGGTGACAGGCTGTTTGACCTGGCTCTTGACCTTGTTGATCAGTTTCGCCAATTGAGCGCCAGTGATTTCCTTGCGCAGCAGGGTTTCGTTGCCGACGATCACTGCGCTCACCACATCCGGGTTGGCATTGGCCGAGGCGATCAGCAGGTCGACTTCTTTCTCGGTGTCCACCGGGTTGCTGTTGACCCAGGCACCGATCATCAGCTTCAAGCCATGCTTGCGCGCCAGGTCCGGCAGGGCTTCGAGGCCGGTCATGGAATAGGTGCGGATGCATTCGAAGCTTTTGGACAGCAGCGCGAGGTCGGCATCCATGCGCTCGGGGCGCAAGTTGAATGGCACGTCAAACGGCGATTGATCCTTGTCGAACGGGGTGTAGGAGGCGCATTGCAGCTTGTGCGTCGCGCTGGCGACGTCCGGTAGGATCACCGGTTTGCCGAGGCCGTACCAGAAGCCGCCAAGGGCAAACAGCCCGAGCAGGCAAGCGAATAGATAAGCAGCAAAAGGGAAGCGGGAGGTCGCGGACATGGTCAGGCCGTGTGGGAGCAAAGCGGCGCATGTTACCTGCATTTGCCGCGTGCTTGGTGGCCTGCATGATTTTGACATGCAAAGTTCGAGCGGATTGGCAGGGGTGTTTGTTGCGCTGAAGATTAATGGCTTTCTGATGTCGTTTCTCGATGCCTTGAGGTCGCTGGCAGAGCAGGTCGCCATGAGCGTCAGGTTGATTATCGCAAGTGTCAGTACTCCGCTGATGTTCGAACGAGTTTGCGGTGGGCGTGATGGGGGCGCTGTGCACCATAACAATACGTTTAAGCGACTCGGCATCCGTCGAGCGCAGCACTTTCGGGGAAGTAACGATGAAGATGCGACGACTCTTGGGCGCAGGTGCGGCTTTGGTGCTGGCGATCAGTTCGGCCGTGGCGAGCGCCGCCGGCAAGGACGTGACGCTCGGTTATGTCGACGGTTGGTCGGACAGTGTCGCCACGACCAACGTGGCGGCTGAAGTGATCAGGCAGAAACTCGGTTATGACGTGAAGCTGCAAGCCGTCGCTACCGGGATCATGTGGCAGGGCGTGGCCACCGGCAAACTCGACGCCATGCTGTCGGCCTGGCTGCCGGTGACCCACGGTGAGTACTGGACGAAGAACAAGGATCAGGTCGTCGACTACGGCCCGAACTTCAAGGACGCGAAAATCGGCCTGATCGTGCCGGAGTACGTCAAGGCCAAGTCCATTGACGACCTCAAGACCGATGACACCTTCAAGAACCGCATTGTCGGCATCGACGCCGGTTCAGGCGTGATGCTCAAGACCGATCAGGCGATCAAGGACTACGACCTGACAGGTTATCAACTCAAGGCCAGTTCTGGCGCCGGCATGATCGCCGAGCTGACCCGTGCCGAGAAGAAGAACGAATCCATCGCGGTCACCGGGTGGGTACCGCACTGGATGTTCGCCAAGTGGAAACTGCGCTTCCTCGAAGACCCGAAAGGCGTGTACGGCGCGGCTGAAACCGTGAACAGCATCGGCAGCAAGGGTCTGGAAGCCAAGGCGCCGGAAGTGGCCAAGTTCCTGAAGAACTTCCAGTGGGAATCCAAGGATGAAATCGGCCAGGTGATGTTGGCGATTCAGGATGGTGCCAAACCTGAAGCCGCGGCGAAGGATTGGATCGCCAAACACCCTGAGCGTGTGGCTGACTGGACTAAATAACAGGCACCTCGCTTTAAATTGTGGGAGCGGGCTTGCTCGCGAAAGCGGTGTAACAGTCAACAATAATGTTGAATGTTATGGCCTCTTCGCGAGCAAGCCCGCTCCCACACTTGTGTATGGCGTACTGAAATTTGGCGAAAACCCCCATGGGGTTCTAAGACTAAGGTCGTCTGGAACCTGCCCCGCAGCCGCATAGAGTGGATACCGTTCCAACTAAATCTGTGCTGCGAGGATAAAAACAATGAACGACAGCATTTACCTCTCGATTCAAAACAGCCCGCGCTTCAAGGAGCTGGTTAGCAAGAGGGAACGATTCGCCTGGATTCTTTCGGCGATCATGCTAGGGCTTTACTCCGGATTCATCCTTCTGATTGCCTACGGGCCGCAGGTGCTGGGGGCGAAAATCAGCCCTGAGTCCTCGATTACCTGGGGCATACCGATCGGTATCGGGCTGATCGTTTCGGCTTTCATCCTGACCGGTATCTACGTACGACGCGCCAACGGCGAGTTCGACGACCTGAACAATGCGATTCTCAAGGAGGCTCAGCAATGATCCGCCGTCTAATGGCTCTTTTGAGCATCGCAGCTTTCGCACCTGGCGCCTGGGCGGCTGACGCCCTGACCGGTGCCGTGCAGAAGCAACCGCTTAACGTGTCCGCGATCGTGATGTTTGTCGCCTTCGTCGGTGCCACCCTGTGCATCACCTACTGGGCTTCCAAGCGTAATAATTCGGCAGCCGACTACTACGCCGCTGGCGGCAAGATCACCGGTTTCCAGAACGGTCTGGCGATTGCCGGTGACTACATGTCGGCTGCGTCCTTCCTGGGTATTTCCGCGCTGGTGTTCACCTCTGGCTACGACGGCCTGATCTACTCGATCGGCTTCCTGGTGGGCTGGCCGATCATTCTGTTCCTGATCGCCGAGCGTCTGCGTAACCTGGGCAAATACACCTTTGCCGACGTGGCGTCCTATCGCCTGGGGCAAACCCAGATCCGCTCGCTGTCCGCTTGTGGTTCGCTGGTGGTGGTGGCGTTCTACCTGATCGCGCAAATGGTCGGTGCCGGCAAGCTGATCCAACTGCTGTTCGGTCTCGATTACCACGTTGCGGTGATCCTGGTCGGTATTCTGATGTGCCTTTACGTGTTGTTCGGCGGCATGCTGGCGACCACCTGGGTGCAAATCATCAAGGCTGTCCTGCTGCTGTCCGGCGCTTCCTTCATGGCGCTGATGGTGATGAAGCACGTCAACTTCGACTTCAACATGCTGTTCTCCGAGGCTATCAAGGTCCACCCGAAAGCTGATGCGATCATGAGCCCTGGCGGCCTGGTGAAAGATCCGATCTCGGCGTTCTCCCTCGGTCTGGCGCTGATGTTCGGTACCGCTGGCCTGCCACACATCCTGATGCGCTTCTTCACCGTGAGTGACGCAAAGGAAGCTCGCAAGAGCGTGTTGTACGCAACCGGTTTCATTGGCTACTTCTACATCCTGACCTTCATCATCGGCTTCGGCGCGATCCTGCTGGTCAGCACCAACCCGGCTTTCAAAGACGCTGCTGGCGCCTTGCTGGGCGGTAACAACATGGCGGCGGTGCACCTGGCCAACGCGGTTGGCGGCAGTATCTTCCTGGGCTTCATCTCGGCAGTAGCGTTTGCGACCATTCTGGCAGTGGTTGCCGGCCTGACCCTGGCCGGTGCTTCGGCGGTGTCCCACGACCTGTATGCCAGCGTGATCAAGAAGGGCAAGGCCAACGAGAAGGACGAGATTCGCGTCTCGAAAATCACCACCATCGCGCTGGCGGTGTTGGCGATCGGTCTGGGCATTCTGTTCGAAAGCCAGAACATCGCGTTCATGGTGGGCCTGGCGTTCTCCATCGCAGCGAGCTGTAACTTCCCGGTGCTGCTGCTTTCCATGTACTGGAAAAAGCTGACCACTCGCGGTGCGATGATCGGTGGCTGGATGGGGCTGGTCAGTGCCGTGGGCCTGATGGTGCTTGGTCCGACCATCTGGGTGCAGATCCTGCATCACGAGAAAGCTATCTTCCCGTATGAGTACCCGGCGCTGTTCTCGATGATGATTGCCTTTGTCGGGATCTGGTTCTTCTCGATCACTGACAAGTCCACTGCTGCGGATAATGAGCGGGCGTTGTTCTTCCCGCAGTTTGTTCGTTCGCAGACTGGCCTGGGTGCAAGTGGTGCTGTTTCGCACTAAGCGTTTGGGTTTGACTGTTTAAGTTGTGTTGAATGGAATGCCCCGGTCGAGAGATCGGGGCATTTTTTTATTGGGCGGTAATCGACCCGGTTTTTTGGATTTGCCCGTTTTACTGTAGGAGCGAGCCTGCTTGCGAAGACTTTGTGCCAGTTGGAGTGTTTTTTGAGGGTGTACATATCCATTCCTTCGGTAGCGGCGACTTATGGTTTCGCCCTTACGGCGAGTCACTTTTTTTACAAGCGCCTAAAAAAAGTAACCAAAAAAACGCTCGCCCCGAACGTACGGCCCCTCGCTAAGGCTCGGCGTTCCTTCGCTCCGGCATTCATCCGGGGGCATTGCCCTCCGGTCGGCTTCGCTTCGACCTACATGCAATGAGTTCGACTGCGTCGAACGGCGCTGCGCGCCAATCCCCGGATAAACACCTCCGCTCAGCCTTCCGAGGGGGCGGGTGGATCAAGATCAAGAGCTGCAGGCGAGCTAACGCTCGGCCTGATGAGTGGTGAAGGGCGTGGGGGTACGCGGCCCTGCTTTTGCTCTGCTCTTCTGTGGGAGCGAGCTTGCTCGCGATGGCGACCTGTCGGCCGATCGAAATTCTGCAGCGAGCTCAACCAGCAACCAGGCCGGCCGGTAGGCCGCCTCGGGTGCTGTGCGGTGTACGCCCCCTCGTGAGGCCGAGTGCAGGTTCTGCGCAGTGGGCAACCCGGCATGGATGCCGGGTTAGCCGCCCCCGGCCATGGATGGCCGATGGCGGCGGGCCCACGGAGCAGGACCGGAGCGAGGGAATGCCGAGCCTGGGCGAGGCACCGAATGTCAGGGGCAAAAGCGCTTGGTTACTTGGCGCTTTTCCAAGTGACCCGCCGTAAGGGCGGAACCAATAGCGGCCGTAACCGCAGAAACGGATATGTACACCATCAAAAAAGCGTACAAACAAAAACGGCCTCCTGCTCTTTATATAAAAAGCAGAGGCCGTTCCCGGTACAACTCAACACGCTACAGCAAGACAGATCTTACTTGCGGTCTTCCAGCTTGGTGATGTCACGCGACTCGTAGCCGGTGTACAACTGGCGCGGACGGCCGATCTTGTACGGGCTGGAGAGCATCTCTTTCCAGTGGGAGATCCAGCCGACGGTCCGCGCCAGGGCGAAGATCACGGTGAACATGCTGGTTGGAATGCCGATCGCCTTGAGGATGATCCCCGAGTAGAAGTCGACGTTCGGGTACAGCGAGCGTTCGATGAAGTACGGGTCGGTCAGGGCGATCTCTTCCAGGCGCATGGCCAGTTCGAGTTGCGGATCGTTCTGGATGCCCAGTTCCTTCAATACTTCGTCGCAGGTCTGCTTCATGACCGTGGCGCGCGGGTCGCGGTTTTTGTAAACGCGGTGACCGAAGCCCATCAGTTTGAACGGATCGTTCTTGTCCTTGGCCTTGGCGATGAACTTGTCGATGTTCGAAACATCGCCGATTTCATCGAGCATGGTCAGTACGGCTTCGTTCGCACCGCCGTGGGCAGGGCCCCACAGTGCAGCGATACCGGCGGCGATACAGGCGAACGGGTTGGCGCCCGAAGAACCCGCCAGGCGCACGGTGGACGTCGAGGCGTTCTGCTCGTGGTCGGCATGGAGGATGAAGATCCGGTCCATGGCCTTGGCGAGTACCGGGCTGATCGGTTTGATCTCGCACGGGGTGTTGAACATCATGTGCAGGAAGTTTTCCGCGTACGACAGGTCGTTGCGCGGGTACATCATGGGTTGGCCCATGGAGTACTTGTAAACCATCGCGGCCAGGGTCGGCATCTTGGCAACCAGGCGGATCGCGGAGATTTCGCGATGCTGCGGGTTATTGATGTCCAGGGAGTCGTGGTAGAACGCCGAGAGGGCGCCGACTACGCCGCACATGACGGCCATCGGGTGGGCGTCGCGACGGAAGCCGTTGAAGAAGGTCTTCAGCTGCTCGTGAACCATGGTGTGGTTCTTCACGGTGCTGACGAACTGGGCCTTCTGTTCTGCGGTCGGCAGTTCGCCGTTGAGCAGCAGATAGCAGGTTTCCAGGTAGTCCGACTTTTCAGCCAGCTGTTCGATCGGGTAGCCGCGGTGCAGCAGAATGCCGTTGTCGCCGTCGATATAGGTGATCTTCGACTCGCACGAGGCGGTCGACATGAAGCCAGGGTCAAAGGTGAAACGGCCCGTGGCCGTCAGGCCCCGAACATCGATAACATCGGGACCAACGGTGCCGGTTAAAATGGGCAGCTCGACGGGGGCTGCGCCCTCGATGATCAACTGCGCTTTTTTGTCAGCCATGTGGCCTCCTATTTATGCTTGAAATCATCAGACAGACCCCCCACGCAGGGCCCGCACCACTATAGTGAGATAAATTCGAATGTCAATTTGCCTAAAGTCTTGCTCCAGAAGGCTTTAACCGGACTTTTTTCTCGAAATTGGCTGCCATTTACGCCTTTTATGTCAGTTGCGCAATCAGCTGTTTGGGTTAGGTGTTTGCGTTGTCATTAGTAGCCTAACTGTCTATACTCGGCCACCGACCGCCAAGGGCTTTTGGGCTTGCTTTCATTGGGGGTCGCATCCCTGGGTGGTGGTTACCTGACCAGTGCACTCCCCAACAACTTTGCCCTGATTGTTAGGGGCTCTTCAGTGTGAAAAAAAAGCCGTGAAAAGCCAACGACCTGTAAACCTAGACCTAAGGACCATCAAACTCCCAGTCACTGCTTACACGTCCATCCTTCACCGAATCTCCGGTGTCATCCTCTTCGTGTGCCTTGCCATCATGCTTTACGCATTGGACAAGTCGCTGAGCTCCGAGGAAGGCTTCGGTCAGGTGAAAGCGTGTCTGACCAGTCCGCTAGCCAAGCTAGTGACATGGGGCATCCTGTCCGCTCTGCTTTATCACCTGGTAGCCGGTGTGCGCCATTTGATCATGGACATGGGCATCGGTGAGACGCTGGAAGGCGGCAAGCTGGGCTCGAAAATCGTTATCGCCGTTTCCGTGGTGGTAATCGTTCTGGCAGGAGTTTGGATATGGTAACTAACGTCACGAACCTGTCGCGTTCGGGCCTCTATGACTGGATGGCGCAACGTGTGTCTGCGGTCGTTCTCGCGGCTTACTTCATCTTCCTGATCGGATACATCGTGGCCAACCCTGGCCTCGAGTACGCCCAGTGGCATGAACTGTTCGCCCATAACGGAATGCGTATTTTCAGCCTCCTGGCCCTTGTTGCCCTCGGCGCTCACGCCTGGGTCGGCATGTGGACCATCGCGACCGACTACCTGACGCCAATGGCGTTCGGCAAGTCCGCGACCGCTATACGTTTCCTTTTCCAGGCAGTCTGCGGCGTTGCGATGTTCGCTTACTTCGTCTGGGGCGTGCAGATTCTCTGGGGTATCTGAGTCATGGCTAACATTCCAACGATTTCTTTCGACGCCATCATTATTGGTGGTGGCGGTGCCGGCATGCGCGCAGCGCTGCAACTGGCACAGGGCGGTCACAAGACTGCCGTGATCACCAAGGTTTTCCCGACCCGTTCGCACACTGTATCCGCCCAGGGCGGCATCACCTGCGCGATCGCGTCCGCTGACCCGAACGATGACTGGCGCTGGCACATGTACGATACCGTCAAGGGTTCCGACTACATCGGTGACCAGGACGCTATCGAATACATGTGTCAGGAAGGCCCGGCTGCCGTTTACGAGCTGGACCACATGGGTATGCCATTCTCGCGTACCGAGCAAGGTCGTATCTACCAGCGTCCATTCGGCGGTCAGTCCAAGGACTACGGTAAAGGCGGCCAGGCTGCGCGTACTTGCGCTGCGTCCGACCGTACCGGTCACGCTCTGCTGCACACCCTTTATCAGGGCAACCTGAAAGCCGGTACCGTGTTCCTGAACGAGTACTACGCTGTCGATCTGGTGAAGAACGGCGAAGGCGAGTTCGTCGGCGTGATCGCCATCTGCATCGAAACCGGCGAAACCACCTACATCCGCGCCAAGGCCACCGTACTGGCCACCGGCGGTGCAGGTCGTATCTACGCTTCGACCACCAACGCCCTGATCAACACCGGTGACGGCGTTGGCATGGCGCTGCGTGCTGGCGTACCGGTACAAGACATCGAAATGTGGCAGTTCCACCCGACCGGTATCGCCGGTGCTGGTGTACTGGTTACAGAAGGTTGCCGTGGTGAAGGTGGATACCTGATCAACAAGCACGGCGAGCGTTTCATGGAGCGTTATGCTCCGAACGCCAAAGACCTTGCCGGTCGTGACGTTGTTGCCCGTTCGATGGTTAAAGAGATCATCGCCGGCAACGGTTGCGGTCCGAACGGCGACCACGTGATGCTCAAGCTCGACCACCTGGGCGAAGAAGTGCTGCACAGCCGTCTGCCAGGCATCTGCGAGCTGTCGAAGACTTTTGCGCACGTTGACCCGGTTGTTGCTCCGGTTCCGGTTGTTCCGACCTGCCACTATATGATGGGCGGCGTTGCCACCAACATTCATGGCCAGGCAATCACCCAGAACGCCGAAGGCGTGGACGAGATCATCCCTGGTCTGTTCGCTGTAGGTGAAGTGGCTTGCGTATCGGTTCACGGTGCCAACCGTCTGGGCGGCAACTCGCTGCTCGACCTGGTGGTATTCGGCCGTGCTGCCGGTCTGCACCTGGAAAAGGCGCTGACCGACGGTATCGAATACGACGAAGCCACCGACGCCGACATCCAGGCTGCCCTGGCGCGCCTGTCCGCCCTGAACGAGCGTACCGAAGGCGAAGACGTGGCAACCCTGCGTCGCGAGCTGCAAAACTGCATGCAGAACTACTTCGGTGTATTCCGTACCGGCGAATACATGCAGAAGGGTATTGCCCAGCTGGCTGACCTGCGCAAGCGCATCGCCAACGTGAAGATCAACGATAAGTCGCAGGCGTTCAACACTGCACGTATCGAAGCTCTGGAGCTGCAGAACCTGCTGGAAGTGGCCGAAGCCACCGCCATCGCTGCTGAAGTGCGTAAAGAGTCCCGTGGTGCTCACGCCCGTGAAGACTTCGAAGATCGTGACGACGAAAACTGGCTGTGCCACACCCTTTACTTCCCGGGTGACAAGCGCGTGACCAAGCGTGCCGTGAACTTCTCGCCGAAGACTGTTCCGACTTTTGAACCTAAGATTCGGACTTATTAAGGGTGGCCGCCATGTTGCAAGTCAGCGTTTATCGTTACAACCCTGATCAGGACGCCGCGCCGTTCATGCAGGAATTCCAGGTTGATACCGGTGGTAAAGACCTGATGGTGCTGGACGTGCTGGCCCTGATCAAAGAGCAGGACGAGGGTTTCTCCTATCGTCGCTCTTGCCGTGAAGGTGTTTGCGGTTCCGACGGCATGAACATCAACGGCAAAAACGGCCTGGCGTGCGTCACGCCGCTGTCTGCTGTCGTAAAAGGTAACAAGTTGATCGTTCGTCCTCTGCCAGGTTTGCCGGTTATCCGTGACCTGGTCGTCGATATGAGCATCTTCTACAAGCAATACGAAAAGGTTAAGCCATACCTGCAGAACGACACGCCGGCTCCGGCCATCGAGCGCCTGCAGTCCCCTGAAGAACGTGAAAAGCTGGACGGTCTGTACGAGTGCATCCTGTGCGCTTGCTGCTCGACTTCCTGCCCGTCCTTCTGGTGGAACCCGGACAAGTTCCTGGGTCCAGCTGCCCTGCTGCAAGCGTACCGCTTCCTGGCAGACAGCCGTGACACCAAGACGTCCGAGCGTCTGGCTTCGCTGGATGACCCGTTCAGCGTATTCCGCTGCCGCGGGATCATGAACTGCGTCAACGTATGTCCGAAAGGCCTGAACCCGACTAAGGCCATCGGTCACATCCGTAACATGTTGCTCTCAAGCGGCGTGTGATTCAGCTGCTGTACCCGCTGTACCCGTAGATGCTACGGCGCAGGCTTCAACCGGCGCCGTAGTTTTAACCTGAGCAGCAGCTTAAAAGGCTGCGGCTCTTATTTTGAAGAAATGAGACAAGCAGGGGCATCCGGGCTGGTACCCGGACTATCAGTGTGATCCTAGTGGCTTGTTTTGGTCGCTGCATTCGGACTTCTGCAAGTTTGCTCGGTGTCGACATCGATGGTGTTCCCCTAACCGAGGGTGACCAAGCATGCAAGAAAGCGTGATGCAGCGCATGTGGAACAGCGCCTACCTATCCGGTAGTAACGCTGCCTATGTGGAAGAGCTTTACGAGCTCTACCTGCACGACCCTAACGCTGTGCCAGAAGAGTGGCGCACCTACTTCCAGAAGTTGCCTGCTGACGGCAACTCTGCCACCGATGTTTCGCACTCCACAATTCGCGATCATTTCGTCTTGCTGGCAAAGAACCAGCGCCGCGCCCAACCGGTTTCCGCCGGCAGCGTGAGCAGTGAGCACGAGAAGAAGCAAGTTGAAGTGCTGCGATTGATCCAGGCCTACCGTATGCGTGGCCACCAGGCAGCCCAGCTTGACCCGCTGGGGCTGTGGCAGCGTCCTGCACCTGCAGACCTGTCGATCAATCATTACGGCTTGACCAATGCCGATCTTGATACGACCTTCCGTGCCGGCGACCTGTTCATCGGCAAAGAGGAAGCGAGCCTACGCGAAATTCACGAAGCGTTGCAGCAGACATATTGCCGCACCATTGGCGCTGAATTCACGCACATCACCGATTCCGAGCAGCGCCAGTGGTTCCAGCAGCGTCTGGAAAGCGTGCGCGGTCGTCCGACGTACTCCGCCGACATCAAGAGCCACCTGCTCGAGCGCGTGACCGCCGGCGAAGGCCTGGAAAAATACCTGGGCACCAAATACCCGGGTACCAAGCGTTTCGGTCTGGAAGGCGGCGAAAGCCTGATTCCGATGCTCGACGAGCTGATCCAGCGTTCCGGTTCCTACGGCACCAAGGAAATCGTCATCGGCATGGCCCACCGTGGCCGTCTGAACGTGCTGGTCAACACCTTCGGCAAGAACCCGCGCGAGCTGTTCGACGAGTTCGAAGGCAAGAAGAAGGTCGAGCTGGGTTCCGGTGACGTGAAATACCACCAGGGCTTCTCGTCCAACGTGATGACCACCGGCGGTGAAGTTCACCTGGCCATGGCGTTCAACCCGTCCCACCTGGAAATCGTTTCCCCGGTGGTCGAGGGTTCGGTTCGCGCCCGTCAGGATCGTCGCAACGACCCGACCGGTGAGAAGGTTCTGCCGATCTCCATCCACGGTGACGCTGCATTCGCCGGTCAAGGCGTGGTCATGGAAACCTTCCAGATGTCGCAGACCCGCGGTTTCAAGACCGGCGGTACCGTGCACATCGTGATCAACAACCAGGTCGGTTTCACCATCAGCAACCCGCTGGACTCGCGTTCCACCGAGTACGCAACCGACGTTGCGAAAATGATCCAGGCGCCGATCCTCCATGTGAATGGTGATGATCCGGAAGCCGTATTGTTCGTGACCCAGCTGGCCATCGACTACCGCATGCAGTTCAAGCGTGACGTGGTGATCGACCTGGTCTGCTACCGTCGTCGCGGCCACAACGAGGCCGACGAGCCAAGCGGCACCCAGCCTCTGATGTATCAGCAGATCACCAAACAGCGCACCACCCGTGAGCTGTATGCCGATCGTCTGACCCAGGCCGGTGTGCTGGATGCTGAGCGTGTCAAGGCGAAAGTCGACGAGTACCGCAACGCCCTGGACAACGGTCTGCACGTGGTCAAAAGCCTGGTCAAAGAGCCGAACAAAGAGTTGTTCGTGGACTGGCGTCCGTATCTGGGCCACGCCTGGACCGCGCGTCACGACACTCGCTTCGACCTCAAGACCTTGCAGGAACTGTCCGCCAAGCTGCTGGAAATCCCGGAAGGCTTCGTGGTTCAGCGCCAGGTTGCCAAGATCTACGAAGACCGCCAGAAGATGCAAGCCGGCGGCCTGCCGATCAACTGGGGTTACGCCGAAACCATGGCGTACGCGACCCTGGCGTTCGAAGGTCACCCGATTCGCATGACTGGCCAGGACATCGGCCGCGGCACGTTCTCGCACCGCCATGCTGTCCTGCACAACCAGAAGGACGCGGGCACCTACATCCCGCTGCAGAACCTGTACGACGGTCAGCCACGCTTCGACCTGTACGACTCGTTCCTGTCCGAAGAAGCGGTATTGGCGTTCGAGTACGGTTACTCGACCACCACGCCGAATGCCCTGGTTATCTGGGAAGCCCAGTTCGGCGACTTCGCCAACGGCGCCCAGGTAGTTATCGACCAGTTCATCACCAGTGGCGAGCACAAGTGGGGCCGCCTGTGCGGTCTGACCATGCTGCTGCCGCACGGTTATGAAGGTCAGGGTCCGGAGCACTCCTCGGCTCGTCTGGAGCGTTACCTGCAGTTGTGCGCCGAGCACAACATTCAGGTGTGCATGCCGACGACGCCGGCTCAGATCTACCACTTGCTGCGCCGTCAGGTGATCCGCCCGCTGCGCAAGCCACTGGTAGTCCTGACTCCGAAGTCGCTGTTGCGCCACAAGCTGGCCATCTCGACGCTGGAAGATCTGGCCGAAGGTTCGTTCCAGACCGTTATCCCGGAAATCGATGCCCAAGACCCGAAAAAGGTCGAGCGCGTTGTTCTGTGTAGCGGCAAGGTCTACTACGACCTGCTGGAAAAACGCCGTGCCGAAGGTCGTGACGACATCGCTGTCGTGCGTATCGAGCAGCTGTACCCATTCCCTGAGGACGACTTGAAAGAAGTCCTGGCTCCTTATACCAACGTCAAGCATGCCGTCTGGTGTCAGGAAGAGCCGATGAACCAGGGTGCGTGGTACTGCAGCCAACACCACATGCGTCGCAGCATCAGCAACCTCAACAAGTCTCTCGTACTCGAGTACGCGGGCCGTGAGGCTTCTGCTGCACCTGCATGCGGTTACGCATCGATGCACGCCGAACAGCAGGAACAACTGCTGCAAGACGCCTTTACTGTTTAACGCCTTCGCGCACCTGAAACCGAATTTAAGGAACCACAGACAATGGCTATCGAGATCAAAGCCCCCACTTTCCCGGAATCGGTTGCCGATGGCACCGTTGCCACCTGGCACAAACAACCGGGCGACGCGGTCAAGCGCGACGAACTGATCGTCGACATCGAAACCGACAAAGTCGTGCTGGAAGTGCTGGCTACCGCTGACGGCGTGCTGGGCGCTATCGTCAAGAACGAAGGCGAAACCGTTCTGTCCGACGAAGTTCTGGGCTCCATCGTTGAAGGCGGCGCTGCTGCCGCTCCGGCTGCCGCTGCTGCTCCGGCCGCTGCTGCCGCAGCTCCAGCTGCCGGCGTTGACGAAGACGCTATCGCGGCTCCAGCTGCTCGCAAGCTGGCCGAAGAAAACGGCATCAACCTGGCTTCCGTCAAAGGCACCGGCAAAGATGGTCGTGTAACCAAGGAAGACGTGGTTGCCGCTGTCGAAGCCAAGAAAGCCGCTCCGGCTGCCGCGCCTGCCAAGGCTGCTGCACCTGCCGCCGCTGCTCCGGTATTCGCTGCTGGCGATCGCATCGAGAAGCGCGTACCGATGACCCGCGTACGTGCCACCGTGGCCAAGCGTCTGGTTGAAGCTCAATCGAACATGGCGATGCTGACCACCTTCAACGAAGTCGACATGACCGAAGTCATGGCGCTGCGTTCGAAGTACAAGGACCTGTTCGAGAAGTCCCACAACGGCGTGCGCCTGGGCTTCATGTCGTTCTTCGTGAAAGCAGCCACCGAAGCGCTGAAACGCTTCCCGGCTGTCAACGCGTCGATCGACGGCGGCGACATCGTTTACCACGGCTACGCTGACGTCGGCGTTGCAGTTTCCAGCGATCGCGGCCTGGTTGTACCGGTTCTGCGTAACGCCGAACTGATGAGCCTGGCTGAAATCGAAGGCGGCATCGCCACCTTCGGCAAGAAAGCCCGCGACGGCAAACTGTCGATGGACGAAATGACCGGTGGTACTTTCACCATCACCAACGGCGGTACTTTCGGTTCGATGATGTCGACCCCGATCGTCAACCCGCCACAAGCAGCCATCCTGGGCATGCACAACATCATCCAGCGTCCGATGGCCATCAACGGCCAGGTCGTTATCCGTCCGATGATGTACCTGGCACTGTCCTACGATCACCGTCTGATCGATGGCAAAGAAGCTGTGACCTTCCTGGTGACCATCAAGAACCTGCTGGAAGATCCGGCTCGTCTGTTGCTGGATATCTGATAGAAGCAGCCATGAGCTGCAAGCCCGGGCTGTCGGAAAACCCGCAGCCTGGCTTGCCGCTCGCGGCTTGAAGCTTTTCGCTAAAGAGGATTTTTTGAATGTCGCAGAAATTTGACGTAGTAGTGATCGGCGCTGGCCCTGGCGGCTATGTGGCTGCCATCAAGGCCGCTCAGCTTGGTCTTTCGACGGCCTGCATCGAGAAGTACACCGACAAGGAAGGCAAACTGGCTCTGGGCGGTACCTGCCTGAACGTCGGCTGCATTCCATCCAAGGCCCTGCTGGACAGTTCGTGGAAATTCCACGAAGCCCAGGACGGTTTCGCGATCCACGGTATCAATCACGCTGGCGTGACCATGGACGTGCCAGCGATGGTCGGCCGTAAAGCCAACATCGTCAAAGGCCTGACCTCCGGCGTTGCGACCCTGTTCAAAGCCAACGGTGTGACCTCGATCCAGGGTCACGGCAAGCTGCTGGCCGGCAAGAAAGTTGAAGTCACCAAGCCTGATGGCTCGGTAGAAATCATCGAAGCCGAAAACGTCATCCTGGCTCCAGGTTCGCGTCCGATCGACATTCCGCCAGCTCCGGTTGACCAGAATGTGATCGTCGACTCCACCGGTGCCCTGGAATTCCAATCCGTACCCAAGCGTCTGGGCGTGATCGGTGCTGGCGTGATCGGTCTGGAACTGGGTTCGGTCTGGTCGCGTCTGGGGGCAGAAGTGACTGTCCTGGAAGCCCTGGACACCTTCCTGATGGCAGCGGACACCGCTGTTTCCAAGGAAGCGCTGAAAACCCTGACCAAGCAGGGTCTGGACATCAAGCTGGGCGCTCGCGTCACCGGTTCCAAAGTGAACGGCGACGAAGTCGTGGTGAACTACACCGATGCCAAGGGCGAACAGAACATCACTTTCGACAAGCTGATCGTAGCCGTTGGTCGCCGTCCGGTGACCACTGATCTGTTGGCTGCCGACTGCGGCGTGACCCTGGACGAGCGCGGTTTCGTGCACGTTGACGATCACTGCGCCACCACCGTACCGGGCGTTTACGCCATCGGCGACGTGGTTCGCGGCATGATGCTGGCGCACAAGGCCTCGGAAGAGGGCATCATGGTTGTCGAGCGCATCAAGGGCCACAAGGCCCAGATGAACTATGATCTGATCCCTTCGGTTATTTATACTCACCCGGAAATCGCGTGGGTCGGTAAAACCGAGCAGGCCTTGAAAGCTGAAGGCGTTGAAGTTAACGTCGGCACCTTCCCGTTCGCAGCCTCTGGCCGTGCCATGGCTGCCAACGACACCGGTGGTTTCGTCAAGGTCATCGCAGATGCCAAGACAGACCGCGTATTGGGCGTCCACGTGATTGGCCCGAGCGCTGCAGAACTGGTTCAGCAGGGCGCGATCGGTATGGAATTCGGCACCAGCGCTGAAGACCTGGGCATGATGGTTTTCTCCCATCCGACCCTGTCTGAAGCCTTGCACGAAGCTGCTTTGGCTGTGAATGGCGGCGCCATCCACATCGCCAACCGCAAGAAGCGTTAAGACAATAAGAAACCACGGCGGAATGGCCCGTCGTGAGCCTTGCATGCAAGACTCACCGCGGAATATCCGCTGGACGCAGTCTTGCATAGCTGCACCGGGTATCCGGAAAGGCTATGCAAGCAGCAGTCACAGGTGGTGCGGCACTTGAATGAGTGCAGCACCGAATGCGCAGTACCTAACGAAGACGGTAATAAGCATGAATCTTCACGAGTATCAGGGTAAGCAGCTGTTCGCTGAGTACGGCCTGCCAGTTTCCACCGGTTACGCGGTAGACACCCCGGAAGCAGCAGCAGAAGCTTGCGACAAAATCGGCGGCAGCGAGTGGGTTGTCAAAGCCCAGGTCCACGCCGGTGGTCGCGGTAAAGCGGGCGGCGTAAAGCTGGTTCGCAGCAAAGAAGACGCCAAAGCCTTCGCACAGCAGTGGCTGGGCAAGCGTCTGGTGACTTACCAGACTGACGCCAATGGTCAGCCAGTCACCAAGATCCTGGTTGAATCGTGCACTGATATCGCTAAAGAGCTGTACCTGGGCGCTGTCGTTGACCGTTCGAGCCGTCGTATCGTGTTCATGGCTTCCACCGAAGGTGGCGTGGACATCGAGAAAATCGCTCACGACACTCCAGAAAAAATTCTGAAAGCCACTATCGATCCACTGGTTGGCGCTCAGCCATTCCAGGGTCGCGAGCTGGCATTCCAGTTGGGTCTGGAAGGCAAGCAAGTTGCCCAGTTCGCCAAGATCTTCGTAGGTCTGGCCAAACTGTTCAAGGATCACGACCTGGCCCTGCTGGAAGTGAACCCGCTGGTGATCAAGGCTGACGGCGATCTGCACTGCCTGGACGCCAAGATCAACATCGACGCCAACGCCATGTACCGTCAGCCTAAGCTGAAGACTTTCCACGATCCGTCGCAAGACGATCCGCGCGAAGCGCACGCTGCCAAGTTCGAACTGAACTACGTAGCGCTGGAAGGCAACATCGGTTGCATGGTCAACGGTGCTGGCCTGGCCATGGGTACCATGGACATCGTCAACCTGCATGGCGGCAAACCAGCCAACTTCCTCGACGTGGGCGGCGGTGCTACCAAGGAACGCGTTACCGAAGCGTTCAAGATCATCCTGTCCGACACTAACGTCGCTGCAGTACTGGTCAACATCTTCGGCGGCATCGTTCGCTGCGACATGATTGCCGAAGGCATCATCGGTGCAGTGAAGGAAGTCGGCGTGAAAATCCCGGTTGTTGTTCGCCTTGAAGGCAACAACGCTGAGCTGGGCGCTAAAGTACTGGCAGAAAGCGGTTTGAACATCATCGCTGCTACCAGCCTGACCGACGCTGCTCAACAAGTTGTCAAAGCTGCGGAGGGCAAATAATGAGCGTCCTGATCAATAAAGACACCAAAGTTATCTGCCAGGGTATTACCGGTTCGCAAGGTAGTTTCCACACCCAGCAAGCCATCGAGTACGGCACCAAGATGGTTGGTGGTGTAACTCCAGGCAAAGGCGGCACCGAGCACCTGGGCCTGCCAGTGTTCAACACCGTTAAAGACGCCGTAGCTGCCACTGGCGCCACCGCCAGCGTGATCTACGTTCCGGCTCCTTTCTGCAAAGATTCGATCCTGGAAGCTGCTTTCGGCGGCATCAAGCTGATCGTGTGCATCACCGAAGGCATTCCTACCCTGGACATGCTGGACGCTAAAGTTAAGTGCGACGAGCTGGGCGTAGTCCTGATCGGCCCTAACTGCCCAGGCGTGATCACCCCAGGCGAATGCAAGATCGGCATCATGCCAGGTCACATTCACTTGCCAGGCAAGGTCGGTATCGTTTCCCGTTCCGGCACCCTGACCTACGAAGCTGTGAAGCAGACTACTGACGCCGGTTTCGGTCAGTCGACTTGCGTCGGCATCGGTGGTGACCCGATCCCGGGTTCGAACTTCATCGACATCCTGAAGCTGTTCCAGGAAGACCCGAAGACCGAAGCGATCGTGATGATCGGTGAGATCGGCGGTTCGGCTGAAGAAGAAGCGGCTGCCTACATCAAGGCACACGTGACCAAGCCGGTTGTTTCCTACATCGCTGGTGTGACTGCTCCTCCGGGCAAGCGCATGGGCCATGCTGGCGCAATCATCTCTGGCGGCAAAGGCACTGCAGACGAGAAATTCGCTGCTCTGCAAGACGCAGGCGTTAAAACCGTGCGTTCGCTGGCAGACATCGGCAAGGCCCTGGCCGAGCTGACTGGTTGGGCTGTCAAGTAAGCCTCGCGCTTAGCTGACGCTTCACCAAACAAAGGCCACCTTCGGGTGGCCTTTGTCGTTTCCGGGATTTGTGTTGGCGGTACCGGCCTCTTCGCGAGCAAGCCCGCTCCCACATTGGAACGCGGTCAACTGTGGGAGCGGGCTTGCTCGCGAAGGCGGACTTACAGGCGACATCTATCAACATGCAGAAACGCGACACAAAGATGTCGTATATCGGATAGTTCGCCCTCTAACAGTGCGTTTATCGGTCAAATTCGTTAGTCTATGCGCCATTTTTGCGTCTGCGGCCCACAAGGCGCGCAACGCGCTAAAAGGGTCGGTCTTATACGGACTGACAGCATTTCCCTCACCCATAGGGAAATCCCTCTCTAAATTCCGATTCAGTAGTGTGGTATTTCCTTAATGAAAGTGTTGAAAGGCCAGGACATCCTGGCACTTGGTTTTATGACGTTTGCCCTGTTCGTCGGGGCTGGCAACATCATCTTCCCACCTATCGTCGGTTTACAGTCCGGGCCCAATGTCTGGATGGCGGCGCTGGGTTTCCTGGTCACGGCGGTCGGTTTGCCGGTGATCACCGTCGTGGCGCTGGCCAAGGTCGGCGGAGCAATGGATGCCTTGAGCAGCCCGATCGGTAAAGTGGCCGGTGGCCTGCTGGCAGCGGCTTGCTACCTCGCTGTTGGCCCGCTGTTCGCGACGCCACGTACCGCGACGGTATCCTTCGAGGTGGGCCTGGCGCCCCTGACCGGCGAGAGCCCGCTGGCACTGTTCCTCTACAGCTCGGTTTACTTCCTGCTGGTGTTCTTCATCTCACTGTATCCGGGCCGTTTGCTGGATACCGTAGGGCGCTTCCTCGCGCCGCTGAAGATCATCGCCCTGGCCGCGCTGGGCATTGCAGCATTCGCCTTGCCGGCCGGTGACATTGGCCATGCAACCCCTGAATACGTTGCAGCACCGTTTTCCCAAGGCTTCATCAATGGTTACCTGACCATGGATACCCTGGGCGCCCTGGTGTTCGGCATCGTCATCGTCAACGCCATCCGTTCCCGCGGCGTCGAGTCGCCAGCACTGATTACCCGTTATGCGATCATCGCCGGGCTCATCGCCGGCGTGGGTCTGGCGCTGGTGTATGTCAGCCTGTTCCGTCTCGGTTCGGGCAGCCATGAAGTGGCCACGGGCGCTACCAATGGCGCGGCGGTATTGCACGCTTACGTGCAGCACACCTTCGGTTCGCTGGGCAGTGGTTTCCTTGCCGTGCTGATCTCCCTGGCGTGCCTGGTGACCGCGGTCGGCCTGACCTGTGCCTGCGCCGAGTACTTCAGCCGTGTGGTGCCGTTGTCTTACAAGACACTGGTGATCATCCTGGCGGCGTTCTCGCTGCTGGTGTCCAACCTGGGCCTGACCAAGCTGATCGCGTTCTCGATCCCGGTACTGACCGCGATCTACCCGCCGTGCATCGTTCTGGTGGCGTTGAGCTTCTGCAAGGACTTCTGGCATGAGCAGGGTCGTATCCTCGGCCCGGTGATGCTGGTGTCGTTCATCTTCGGCCTGATCGATGCCCTGAAGGGGGCCGGCCTGGCGGACTGGATGCCGACACAAATGGCCCACCTGCCGCTTAGTGAGCAGGGCCTGGCGTGGTTGGTGCCGTCGGTGATGACGCTGGTGGTCGCCGTGGTCTGCGACCGTCTGCTGGGCAAGCGCGAAGAAGCGCTGGCTTAAGCATCGTCGGCCCGTCACAAGCGGGCCCGTTAGCAAAATTGAAATGCCCCGTATCAATCGATACGGGGCATTTTTTTCCAGATTTCAGGACTGATTGGTGGCCATGATCCGAGCCACACACCCGGTACTTTGGAAATTATGGCGAACGCCAGCCACAAGGATTTTGTGATCAGGTTGTACTGCCACTGACTCCCACCATTCCAGTTCACCAAATCCAACATGTGTTGTCAGAAACCCCCCATTGCCAAATGTGGGATCGGGTTGCCCTGTGTAGTCATAGCGTGCCACCAGGCCTCTCTCTTTGCTGTATTCACCTGTTAGACCTGCAACGACAATTCCATGGGCCGGGGCGTCACCGATGCTCCACCATGCATTCGGGGCTGTAGATGGAAGTTCCGTCACGACAGGTCTGCCACCATTGAAAACAAGATTCGGTTGGCCGTTGCCATTGAATGCAGTGATGATTCCTCTGCGTGCTCTACCCCAGATATCGCTCGGGTCTCTATCAAGGTTCCCTGTAACAAACGCACTTCCGTCATCGCGCAACAACAAACCGTAGAAAAGTGTCGAGGCGTCTTCTACGCGCATCTCGGTTCTACCGCCAATCCCAAATGTTTCGTCTGGAGCTCCACCGGTTTTATATCGGGCTATCACGCCTCCTTGTTGCGAAGCGCCGATGACGGTAATGCTTCCATTTCTTGACACCCCGACTGCATAGATAGCGAAGTCTACGATGAGGTTACCGGTTCCGTTGAAAGACAGATCCGGTTCGCCGTTCTGATCGAATCTACTGATGGAAGACTGTGAGGCCATAACGATCTCCCCGTTAGGGCCTATGGCTAAAGTGCTTGAGGGGCTATTTGTTGGACTGTTTGATGTAGCGGAACGGTTTTGGTTCTCCAAATGGATACTTCGCGGCCGGAGAACCAAGCCGTTATCGCCAAAAGTAGTATCGGGAGCACCGTTTTCAAGGAATCGGGCAAATGCCAGATATTCCATTTTCCCGTAGTGGGTGCCAACCAGCAGTATCTTGCCATCCGGATAGACTTTGGCTCCAAAGGGAAAGGCCTCAGCGCCGTCCTTGAAACCACCTGTTAGGATGCCGTTTTGACCGAAGTTCGAATCCAGGGCGCCACTTTCCAGGAGTTGTACGAGCTGGAAGTCTATTCGCCCTTCCCAGTGCACACTACTCACCAAAAGGATCTTTCCATCAGGTCGTAGCGAGACGATTTGCATATTTGCATCGCCTGGAGAAATGTTTCCGACTACGCCACCCGACCCAAATTCAGGGTCCAGGCTGCGCCGGACGTTGACTATGCCATCGGAGTTATTTTCAAGGGGAGTCATTTTTGTCTCCTGTTTGTCGCGGGTTGTTTGGGGAAAATGAAAGGGTGACAATCTGGAGACTAACCATCGGTGGTTGAGTTGAATACTGTCAGAATTGACAGGTATTGGGTTTGTGTTTTTGATAGATTTGTTCGAAACACAAACTTTTAAACGAAAGTGGAAAGCGACTTCGGAACCTTGGCGGTTATGCTTTTCTAATATTGTTTCTTCAAATCCCACTCACAAGGACCTGCATGTCGTTCATCCAAGCCAACCTGATCCACATTCTTGCCGCCGTCTGGTTTGTTATCTGCTGGGGCGGGTACACCCGCTATGCCACATGGAAAGGCCGTGACACCGCGTGCCTGGCCAGTGTGCTGCACCTGTATCGTGAAGACTGGATGCGCCGCATGCTGCTGCGCGACAACCGCATCGCCGATGCCAGCGTGATCGGCAATCTGGAGCGCAATGCGTCGTTCTTCGCCTCCAGTACATTGATTATCCTGGCCGGTATTCTCACGGTATTGGGGGCTTCGGAACGGGCGGTATCCTTGCTGGCGGATATTCCGATGGTGCAACAGGCGTCCCAGGGCATGTCGGAAATCAAGTTGCTGTGCCTGGCGCTGGTGTTTGTCTATGCGTTCTTCACGTTCAGCTGGTGCATGCGCCAGTACAACTTTGCGGCGGTACTGGTGGGTTCGGCGCCGATGGTCGGTGAGCGCCATGTATCGGAGCAAGAGCGCAAAGCATTCGCTTCACGCGCCGCCCGCGTCATCTCCATGGCTGCCAACCAGTTCAACTTCGGGCTGCGTTCCTACTACTTCGGCATGACCATGCTGGCCTGGTTTGTCAGCCCGTGGCTGTTCATGTCGATGAGTGCCGGCGTCGTGTTTGTGTTGTACCGCCGCGAGTTTCATTCCGACGTTCTTGACGTGATGGTCTATACCCCTACAGAGGCGCCGTTGCCGGAGGCAATTAAAGAGGCAGCTTGATGAGTATTCCATTCTGGTGCGTGTTTATCAGTGCGGTGTTGATTTATCTGGCGCGAATGCCCGTGACCAGGGCCATGAAAGAGCAGGGTGGTTACGATAACCACCTGCCGCGCCAACAGCAGATGCAACTCACAGGTCTGGGAGCCCGGGCGCTGGCGGCGCATCAGAACAGTTTCGAAGCGTTCATATTGTTCGCGGTGGGTGTGTTGATGGCGCATACCACGCAGACGGCGGGCTGGCTGATCGATTGCCTGGCGATCATCTTCGTGATCACGCGGGTTATCTACCTGGTGTGCTACTGGAAGGACCTGGCCTGGCAACGCAGTCTGGTTTGGCTGGTGGGATTGATCTGTTCGCTGTTGCTGATGATTAGTCCGACTTTTCGAACGATTTTGCTCTAACCACTTTTATCAAGGCAAAAGAAAACCCGCACTTGGCGGGTTTTCTTTTGTCACGCTAAAAACCGTATTAGTTCTTAGGCGCTTCCGGGGCAGCTGGAGCAGTCGGAGCGGCTGGAGCAGCCTCTTTTACCGCTTCTGCGTTCGATTCAGCCTGATCTTTGGCGGCTTCGGCGTTTTCTTTCGCCGCGTCGTTCACTTTATCCTGAGCTTTGCTCATGTCTTGCTGAGCTTGCTCAGCATGTTTGGCAGCATCTTGAGCTTTGTCCTCGGATTTTTTATCGCAGGCCGCGAGACCGAGGGAAGCGGTCAACATCAAGGCAATAGCTAAAGTCTTACGCATGGGGTGTTTCTCCTGATGAAAAGCATCTACTGGCATTAAGAGCTCACGCATCAGGGTTAAGTTCCTTAATTTTTTCAGATATATAAGTTTGTTCTAGTGCGGAACTTTTACCCGGACCGCCACTGCACTGTACAGACATAAACAAGAGTTTTTATCAAATGACTGAAAACCCCGTTTTTGAGCGTGCGAAGCGCTTTCTGTCAGCGCTGCGACATTGCCAGGTACTTGGACTAAGCGTTCACAGCGCCAGCAACGAAGGGCTGACGATTGTGCTGCCGTACAGCCCGCAGATCGTCGGCAATCCCGAAACCGGCGTGATTCATGGCGGAGCGCTGACTTCGCTGATGGACACCGCCTGTGGCATGGCGACCCTTTGCGTGCTCCCGGAATTCGAAGTCTGCCCGACCCTGGACCTGCGCATCGACTACATGCACGCCGCCGAACCACATAAGGATGTCTACGGCTTTGCCCAGTGCTATCGGGTCACCACCGACGTGATTTTTGCCCGTGGCTTCGCCTATCAGGATGACCCCGGGCAACCCATTGCCCATGTGATGGGCACTTTCATGCGCATGGGAAAGAACATCAAAGGCACCAAGGGCTTTGGTGGCGCGGTTGCCGGAGGTGCGCAATGAGCGAGTCGCTGAAAGAGCAATTGCAAAAGGCCCATGAGCAGGGCGATTACGCCTCGTTGCTGGATTTGATTCCCTATGCCCGGCTGATCGGCGTCGAATGTTCCCGGGTGGGAGATGAGTTGCTGTTCAAGCTGCCAGCGAACCAGGACAACATCGGTAACCCCTTGTTGCCGGCGATTCATGGCGGTGTGATCGCCGGTTTCATGGAATTGGCCGCGGCGCTGCACCTGTTGGTGTTTACCGGAACGCCCGGGGTGCCGAAGATCATCGACTTCTCCCTGGATTACCTGCGAGCCGGGCAGTTTCGCGATACCTGGGCCCGATGCCAGGTTTGGCGTCAGGGGCGCCGGGTCGCCAATGTGGCGATTACCGCCTGGCAAAGCACCGAAGCCGAGCCCATTGCCACGGCCCGTGCACATTTCAAACTCGAAGAGCCCTTGAAATCCTGAACTCAGCCCCAAACTCTGAGGACAACCCGCCGTCGATCCTCAAGGTCGCGGCTTATGCCATCTGATTGGAGTTTGATGACCATGAGTGTGGAAACTCAAAAGGAAACCCTGGGCTTCCAGACCGAGGTGAAGCAGCTGCTGCATCTCATGATCCATTCGCTGTATTCCAACAAGGAAATTTTCCTTCGCGAATTGATCTCGAACGCCTCTGACGCTGTCGACAAGTTACGTTTCGAAGCCCTGGCCAAGCCAGAGCTGCTGGAAGGTGGTGCCGAACTGAAAATCCGTGTGAGCTTCGACAAGGACGCTAAAACCGTCACCCTCGAAGACAACGGTATTGGCATGAGCCGCGAAGACGCGATCACCCACCTGGGTACCATCGCCAAGTCCGGCACCGCCGATTTCATGAAGCACCTGACCGGCGACCAGAAGAAAGACTCGCACCTGATCGGCCAGTTCGGTGTCGGTTTCTACTCCGCCTTCATCGTCGCCGACAAAGTTGATGTGTTCAGCCGTCGCGCCGGCAGCCCGGCCAGCGAAGGCGTGCATTGGTCGTCCAAAGGCGAAGGCGATTTCGAAGTCGCAACCGTCGACAAGGCCGAGCGCGGCACTCGCATCGTCCTGCACCTGAAGTCCGGTGAAGACGAGTTCGCCGATGGCTGGCGTCTGCGCAACATCATCAAGAAGTACTCCGACCACATCGCTTTGCCGATCGAGCTGCCGAAAGAAGTGGCCGCTGCCGAAGGTGAAGAGCAGCCGGCCGTTGAGTGGGAAACCGTCAACCGCGCCAGCGCCCTGTGGACCCGTCCGCGTACCGAGATCAAGGACGAGGAATACCAGGAGTTCTACAAGCACATCGCTCACGATTTCGAAAATCCGCTGAGCTGGAGCCACAACAAGGTCGAAGGCAAGCTCGAATACAGCTCATTGCTGTACGTGCCGACCCGTGCGCCGTTCGACCTGTACCAGCGTGAGGCGCCGAAAGGCCTGAAGCTGTACGTGCAGCGCGTGTTCGTCATGGATCAGGCCGAGTCCTTCCTGCCGCTGTACCTGCGCTTCATCAAGGGCGTGGTCGATTCCAACGACCTGTCGCTGAACGTGTCGCGGGAAATCCTGCAGAAAGATCCGATCATCGACTCGATGAAGTCGGCGCTGACCAAGCGCGTCCTGGACATGCTGGAAAAACTGGCGAAGAACGAGCCTGAGCAATACAAGGGCTTCTGGAAGAACTTCGGCCAGGTCATGAAAGAGGGCCCGGCAGAAGATTTCGCCAACAAGGAGAAAATCGCCGGCCTGCTGCGTTTCGCATCGACCCATGGCGACGATGGCGAGCAGGTTGTTGGTCTGGCCGAGTACCTGGCGCGCGCCAAGGAAGGTCAGGACAAGATCTACTACCTGACCGGCGAAACCTACGCCCAGGTCAAGAACAGCCCGCACCTGGAAGTCTTCCGCAAGAAAGGCATCGAAGTGCTGCTGTTGACCGATCGTATCGACGAGTGGCTGATGAGCTACCTCAGCGACTTCGACGGCAAGAGCTTTGTCGACGTGGCGCGCGGTGACCTGGACCTGGGCAACCTGGACTCGGAAGAGGACAAGAAGGCCGCGGAAGAAGTCGCCAAGGCCAAAGAAGGTCTGGTCGAGCGTCTGAAAACCGCATTGGGCGAGTCCGTTGCTGAAGTGCGGGTTTCCCATCGCCTGACCGACTCCCCGGCAATCCTGGCCATCGGCGAGCAGGACTTGGGCTTGCAGATGCGCCAGATCCTGGAAGCCAGCGGTCAGAAGGTTCCGGATTCGAAGCCGATCTTCGAATTCAACCCGGCTCACCCGCTGATCGAGAAGCTCGACAACGAGCAGAGCGACGAGCGCTTCGGCGACCTGTCGCACATCCTCTTCGATCAGGCGGCCCTGGCGGCCGGCGACAGCTTGAAAGACCCGGCGGCCTATGTACGCCGTCTGAACAAGCTGTTGGTCGAGCTATCGGCCTGACGGTGTTGTAGAAAAACCCGCTTCGGCGGGTTTTTTCATTTCGGTGCTAAAACATCAGGAGTCAGAAATGAGCCAAATCACTGTACGTTCCGTTGCCTATCAGATTGACGGCCAGGCTTACGAAAGCCGTCTGGCCTTCGATGCCGACCATAAAGGCCCGCGCCCGGGTTTATTGATGGCGCCGAACTGGATGGGCGTCAGCGCCGGTGCCGAGGAGATCGCCAAGTCGGTGGCTGCCAAGGGTTATGTGGTGTTGATTGCAGACCTTTACGGCCAATCGGTTCGACCGACGAACAATGACGAGGCCGGCGCGGCCATGATGCCGTTGAAGAATGATCGCCCATTGCTGCGCAAGCGCATGCAGGTGGCGTTCGAACAGCTGCAAAGCCAGGGTGAAGTGGCTGTCGATACTTCGAAACTGGCCACTTTCGGTTTCTGCTTCGGCGGTTGCTGCGCCCTGGAGTTTGCCCGTACCGGCGCGCCGGTGAAGGTCGCGGTGTCGTTCCACGGCACGCTGGACACACCGAATCCGGCTGATGCGAAAAACATCAAGGGTAAGGTCCTGGTGCTGCATGGCGCATCCGATCCATTGGTGCCGAAGGAGCAGTTGCCGGCGTTCGAAGACGAAATGAACGCGGCAGGTGTGGACTGGCAGTTGCTGAGCTACGGCGGTGCGTTCCACTCGTTCACCGACCCGCACGCCAATGTGCCGGGCATGATGATGTATGACGCCAAGGTGGCCGCCCGGGCGTTCACGTCGATGCACAATCTGCTGGATGAAGTGTTCAAGGGCTGATCTGTTGCCTGACACCGACTTTGTCAGAGCCTGAACCGGCCTCTTCGCGAGCAAGCCCGCTCCCACATTTAACCGCGTTCCAATGTGGGAGCGGGCTTGCTCGCGAAGGCGGTTCCACAGGTAACTAAAATCTCAGGGCAGTTCGATCCTCTCAACTTCCCCGGGCACCGTCGGCCAATCCCCGGCCGCCCAACGCCGGCGCGCTTCATCAATCGCCGCCGGATCGCTCGCGACAAAATTCCAGTTGATCCGCCGTGGCCCGTCCAGCGGAGCACCGCCGAACAACACGGCGTGACTGTCGCTTTCGGCAAACAGTGTCATCTCTTCCCCCGCAGGCAGTACCACCAGCGAGTACGGCTCTATTGGCTCGCCATCGAGTTGCACTTCGCCACTCAACACATACAGCGCACGTTCTTCATGCTCCGTGGGAATCAGCAATGTCGTCGCCGTTTGCAGGTGCAGTTCCGCGTACAGCGTAGGAGAAAGCACTGGCACTGGCGATTCCAGGCAAAAGCCTGACCCGGCAATCATGCGAATCTTCACCCCCAGGTTTTCGCTGACCGGCAATGTGGACGCTGGATGGTGGCTGTAATGCCCCGGACCTTGTTCTTTATCCTTGGGCGAAGCCAGCCAGATCTGCAAGCCGTGCATCGTGAAGCCGCTTTCCTTCAGGGCCTCGGGCGTGCGTTCGACGTGGGCGATGGCGCTGCCGGCCGTCATCCAGCTGACGTCGCCAGTCCCGACCACTTGATCGGAACCAAGGCTGTCCTTGTGCTGGATCTGCCCCTGGAACAAGTAGGTGAGGGTGGACAGGCCAATGTGTGGATGCTGGCGAATGTTCATGCCTTTGCCCGGTGGATAACGGGTTTCCAGCATGTGGTCGAAAAACACGAATGGCCCGACGCTGCGGCACTTGGCCGATGGCAGCGGGCGGAGAATCGGCTGGCCCTCGACATCTTCGGTGCGGGGGCGGATCACGAGCGGAGTGTTCATGGTGCGTTCCAGGCTGAGCGGGTAATGCGTTCGAGCATAACCCGCTTGGGCAACCCTTGCCGCTATTGGCTGAACGCGCCTTCGGACAAATGCGTTTCGATGCTGACTTCAGACGTGGTCATCAGCTTGTGGATCGGGCAGCGATCGGCCACGCGGTGCAGTTCATCGCGCTGGGCGTCGGTGAGTACGCCCTTGAGGGTCAGTTTGACGTGCAGCGCGTACTGGCCTTTCTGTTCCAGGCTGTTGTCGCGCTTGACCTCGACGCCGACACCGGTCAGCGGGATGTCTTTCTTCCTGGCATACAGCTTCAGGGTCAGGGCTTTGCAGGCACCCAGCGCGGCATCGAAATAATCGTGTGGCTCCGGCGCCGAGCCCTCTCCGCCAGCCGTGGCGGGCGCGTCGGCGAAGAGTTCGTGGTCATCGATCTGGACGCTGTGGCGCAAACCTTCGGCAGAAACGGTATTGACGGTAACAGTCATGGCAAACCTCGCAGGCGACAGGAAAACTCATTCGATCAAAAAGGACCTTGAAGGTGTAGAGCCATCGCGTTTGTCGGGTGTTCCAATCTGTAGGAGCGAGCTTGCTTGCGATGATCTCACTGGCACTGCGTGTATCCGCCAGGGCGAGTCATCGTTAAAGTCCATCGCGAGCAAGCTCGCTCCTACTGGTCTCGATCCGGATCAGCTGCCTTTGACTGGCTTGCCGTTGACCGTGCCGTCCAGGAGCATGATGTTGTATTCCTTGCCGTCGGTTTCGACCTGTTGCAGGCGGACCAGCAGGTAGTCCCAATCCTTGGCGAACCACAGCACGGTGATGCGCTTGCTTTGCGTCGGATCGCGTACGCGCTCGACCTTGATCGCATCGATCTGGCCAGCCTTGGTGTCGACTTTTTCCGAGCCCAGCACACGGAAGTCATAGGTATCGACTTCGCCATCATCGACAACCTGATAGCTCATGCTCTTTTTGCCGGCAGCCACGTCATGTTGCAGCGCCAGTTGATAGGTGGATTTGTCGACCATGCCGCGGTTCAGCGGAATATCGACCGCGTCACCACGATCGGTGCCGGTGACCTTTTTCGCGGCCCAGTCGAAATCCAGGTCGGCTTTCTTGGCTTTGCCCAGGCCGCCACGCTCGAAGTGGTAGGACTGGGGCAGCAAGGTGTCCTTGTCCACGGTCAGGGTGCTTTCTTCGGACAGGCTGGCGATCATCATCGAAGCCTTGAAGCTGAGCTTCCAGACGCCGTTGGCTTCCTTGGTCAGGCTGCGCTCGGCAGTGCCACTCATGGGCAGCTGTTTCCAGTCGGCGGTGTAGCTGGCGGAGAAAGGTTGAAGGTCTGCCGCCTGGGCGAAGGGCAAGGCGAGCAGAGCGCAAGCGAAGAGCAGGGCGCGACGCATAAAATCTCCTAGTTTCGAATCAAGTGGCCGCTGGCCGCGAGTAACTGTCCATCCAGTAAAGCACCTTGCTCGCCGAGGGCCAGACGACCTTCGGCAAACCAGCGTACGGCCATCGGGTAGATCAGGTGTTCCTGAACATGGACCCGCTGCGCCAGACTCTGCGGCGAATCCTGTAACTCTACCGGTATTACAGCTTGTACGACCAGTGGTCCGCCATCGAGTTCCTCGGTGACGAAGTGCACGGAGCAGCCGTGCTCGGTGTCGCCAGCCTCCAGCGCGCGCTCATGGGTGTGTAACCCTTTGTATTTGGGTAGCAGCGAGGGATGGATATTGAGCAGGCGACCCTGATAGTGGCGTACGAAACCAGCGCTGAGAATGCGCATGAATCCGGCGAGTACCACGAGTTTGGGATTGAAGGCGTCGATCAGTTCGATCAGCGCGGCGTCGAAGGCCTCGCGACCTTCGAAAGCCTTGTGATCCAGGGCGCGGGTGTCGATACCCGCGTCCCTGGCGCGTTGCAGGCCGTAGGCGTCGGCGCGGTTGGAAATCACCGCAGCGATGCGGACCGGGCTGTCGCCGGTCCGCGTGCTGTCGATCAGGGCCTGCAAGTTACTGCCGGTGCCGGACAACAGCACCACGACATCACAGGTCTTAGGCATCAGTGAGCCTTGAGGTTCTTCAGTTCAACCTGAGCTGCGCCTTCGGCAGCGGTGGAGATCTGGCCGATGACCCAAGGCTGCTCGCCCGCTTCGCGCAGAACGTTCAGGGCGGCTTCAACGTGCTCCTGAGCCACGCAGATGACCATGCCCACGCCGCAGTTCAGCACGCGGTGCATTTCGTTCTCGTCAACGTTGCCTTTCTCTTGCAGCCAGTCGAACACTGCCGGGCGGTTCCAGCTTGCCACGTCAACCACGGCTTGAGCGCCTTTTGGCAGAACGCGCGGGATGTTGTCCAGCAGACCGCCGCCAGTGATGTGGGCCATGGCTTTGACAGCGCCGGTTTCCTTGATCAGCTTGAGCAGCGGCTTCACGTAGATACGGGTCGGGGCCATCAGCAGGTCGGTCAGCGGCTTGCCGTCGAGCTGGATGTTCTCGATGTCGGCGCCGGATACTTCGATGATCTTGCGGATCAGCGAGTAGCCGTTGGAGTGCGGGCCGGAAGACGGCAGGGCGAGCAGGGCATCGCCGGCAGCAACCTTGGAACCGTCGATGATTTCGGATTTTTCCACGACGCCGACGCAGAAACCGGCCAGGTCGTAGTCTTCACCTTCGTACATGCCCGGCATTTCAGCGGTTTCGCCGCCAACCAGCGAGCAGCCCGACAGTTCGCAGCCAGCGCCGATGCCGGTCACAACCTGGGCAGCGGTGTCGACGTTCAGTTTGCCGGTTGCATAGTAGTCGAGGAAGAACAGCGGCTCGGCGCCGCACACCACCAGGTCGTTGACGCACATGGCAACCAGGTCGATGCCGATGCTGTCGTGCTTGTTCAGATTCAGTGCCAGGCGCAGCTTGGTGCCGACGCCGTCAGTACCGGAAACCAGCACAGGCTGCTTGTAGCCGGCCGGGATTTCGCAGAGGGCGCCGAAACCGCCCAGGCCGCCCATGACTTCCGGGCGCGCAGTGCGCTTGGCGACGCTCTTGATGCGTTCGACCAATGCTTCACCGGCGTCGATGTCTACACCGGCGTCCTTGTAGCTCAGGGAGGGTTGCTTGCTCATGATCCAGGCCTTTAGGGGGGGATTTCTGGGTAACGACCGAGTCCATCGGGACCGCCGAAACAGGCGAAGGCGAGGGCCATGCACGAATTTCAGGGTGCCCGGCTGTTGCCGGTCTGCGAAGGCGCGCGATTTTATCAGGCTTGAGCCGCAGCGGCCATCCTCAGGCCGACAGCAGGGCCATATCCGTTCAAAAAAACCGTTAATGCGCGGTGTCGGTGGCATCCTGCATGGCTGTATAAGGTATCGCATTAACCGTCTATCGTTATGACAGTGCGAAAACTTACCCGGAACGTGTGAATGTTTTGCGTCGGGCAACGGTCACAGTCTTGCTCGATTGTCTTCATGCGGTCTGTTCCAGCCGCTCTTGTCGTCAGGAATCCTCCATGCGTTTCTGTAAATTCTTGCTTGTGAGTTGTTTGTCAGTGGTCAGCCTGGTCAGTCAAGCCGAAACCGTCAAAGGCCTTTACCTGGTACGCGAACCGGTGAATGGCCAGTCGCCCGAGGAGCGCGACCAGGCGACTCAGCGGGCGTTGGACACATTGGTATTGCGCCTGACCGGCGACCCCAAGGCCGCTCAAAGTCCGGGGTTGGCAGCGATTCGCAAAGACCCGCAACAGATCATCAGCCAATATGGCTTTGAGGCCGGGCCCCCGGAAGTCCTGAAGGTCGATTTCGATCCGGGTACCACCGAGCAGGCCTTGCGCCGCGCCGGCCTGGCCATGTGGGGGGCCAATCGGCCGTCGATCCTCGGCTGGTGGTTGAATGATTCCACCGAGGGTTCAAGCCTGGTGGGCGACGGCCAGGCCAGCGCGGCGCCGCTGCGTCGGGCTGCCCAGCATCGGGGCTTGCCATTGCGCTTGCCATTGGCGGACCTGAACGAACAGATCGTCGCAACCGCGCCGAATCTGGAGGGCGCAGATCCCGCACCTTTGCATGCGGCATCGGAACGCTACAATGCCGACGCCCTGCTTGCGGTACACGCCAGGGAAGAGGGTGGGCAATGGCAAGCCAAGTGGCAATTGTGGCTGGGGGATAAAAAAGAGGCCGGCAGTGTGCAGGGCGCCGATCAGGCCGCCGTGGCCGATGCGGTGATGCTGGCCGTCAACGAGCGCCTGGCGCCGCGGTTTGTCGCCAGGCCGGGTGCTTCGAGCGAGCAATTGCTGGAAGTGCAAGGCATGAATCTTGAGCGCTACGCGTCGCTCGGACGATTGCTGGAACCGTTTGGCGGGCGTGTGCGCAGTGTCGACGGTGACCGGATTCTTTATCGGGTCAATGGCAGCGTCGATCAGTTGCGTGCGCAACTGTCGCTGGCCAGACTGCAGGAGGCGCCGGCGGGTCAGGCCCCGGTCCCGGCCCCGGTAGCGCCCGTTCAACCAACCACCGGCAGCCCGGTGCCACCCGCCGCGCCGGCCCCGATCCCGCAGCTACGTTTTCGCTGGTAGTTTTTCTTTCTTTATATAGAAGCAATGGAGTGGTTCATGGCCGATACGCGGCGTTGGTTCTGGCTCGGCGGGGTGGTCCTGCTGTGTGTGTTTGTCTGGTTGTTGCATCCGATCCTGACGCCGTTCCTGGTGGCGCTGCTGTTGGCCTACCTGTTCGACCCGCTGGTGGATCGGCTGGAGAAGGCAGGCCTGTCCAGAACCTGGGGTGTCGTGGCGGTGTTTACCCTGTTTACATTGATCTTCACCGCGCTGCTGTTGGTGTTGGTGCCCTTGCTCGCCAGGCAGTTGTTTCGTTTGTATGAGCTGGCCCCGCAAATGCTCGACTGGCTGCAGCACACTGCGTTGCCCTGGGCGCAATCGAAGTTCGGCCTGTCGGACGGTTTCTGGAAGTTCGACAAGCTCAAGGCCGCCATCAGCGAGCATATGAGTCAGACCACTGATGTTGTCGGCGTGGTGCTGAGCCATGCCACGGCCTCGGGACTGGCGTTGATCGGCTGGCTGGCGAACCTGGTGTTGATTCCGGTGGTGAGCTTCTACCTGTTGCGGGATTGGGACCTGATGATGGCCAAGGTCCGCAGCCTGCTGCCCCGTGATCGTGAAGCGCGCGCGGTGTCGCTGGCGGGTGAATGCCATGAAGTGCTCGGAGCGTTTGTGCGCGGACAGTTGCTGGTGATGGTGGCCTTGGGTGTGATCTATGCAGCCGGCCTGATGCTGGTCGGGTTGGAACTGGGTCTGCTGATTGGCCTGATTGCCGGTCTGGCGGCGATCGTGCCGTACATGGGGTTTATCATCGGGATTGGCGCGGCGCTGCTTGCGGGGCTGTTCCAGTTCGGTGGTGATCTTTATCCAATGCTCGGCATTGTCGCGGTGTTCATGGTCGGCCAGGCGCTGGAGGGTATGGTGCTGACGCCGTTGCTGGTCGGTGACCGGATTGGTCTGCACCCGGTGGCGGTGATTTTCTCGATCCTGGCCGGTGGTGAGCTGTTTGGCTTTACCGGCGTGTTGCTGGCATTGCCGGTCGCCGCGGTGATCATGGTGCTGGTGCGCCATGTGCATGATTTGTATAAGGATTCTGAAATCTACGGGAGAGCCGACGAGCCGCAGGTGTAAGGGCCGTCGATAGCCGATGGCGGGCTGCCCGGGTTCGTACCGGATCAGCCTGCTGGCGTCGCCCGGCTGTCACATGCACCGCCAAAGAATCTGTCACAAAACCAATGCATTAACGCAAACCTTTGATTTTGCTTGTGGTCTGTCGCATTGTGCGGTCCGCTTCACGGGTATAAACTTCGCAAACTTTACACAGAGGCCACTAACGGTTCCTTTGGAACTGTTCAGTCAGCATGAAACCGATTCAGCTGCCCCTAGGTGTGCGTCTGCGTGACGACGCCACCTTTATCAACTACTACCCAGGCGCCAATGCCGCTGCACTCGGCTATGTCGAGCGGCTGTGCGAAGCCGACGCCGGCTGGACCGAAAGCCTGATTTACCTTTGGGGCAAGGACGGGGTAGGGCGTACGCACCTGTTGCAGGCCGCCTGCCTGCGCTTCGAGCAATTGGGCGAGCCGGCGGTGTATCTGCCGTTGGCCGAGCTGCTCGATCGCGGCATTGAAATCCTCGACAACCTCGAACAGTACGAGCTGGTCTGCCTGGATGATTTGCAGGTGGTCGCCGGACGAGCAGATTGGGAAGAGGCGCTGTTTCATCTGTTCAATCGCTTGCGCGACAGCGGTCGGCGCTTGCTGATTGCCGCGTCGACATCCCCTCGGGAGCTGCCGGTGAAGCTGGCGGATCTCAAATCCCGCCTGACCCTGGCCTTGATCTTCCAGATGCGTCCGCTGTCCGATGAGGACAAACTGCGTGCCCTGCAATTGCGCGCCTCCCGTCGCGGTCTGCATCTGACCGATGAAGTCGGGCATTTCATTCTGACTCGCGGTACCCGCAGCATGAGTGCGCTGTTCGAGTTGCTCGAGCGCCTCGACCAGGCCTCCCTCCAGGCTCAGCGCAAGCTGACAATCCCGTTTTTGAAAGAAACCCTCGGCTGGTAAACCCGCTGAAACCGGGGCGTTTAGCCGTTTCGGCATATTTCAGGCGCCAGAAATCCCGCTTTCCTGCAAGGTTGCAGGCCGCGTGTGTGTTTAAAATGGGCTTAAGCGCTTAGATGTAAACGAGAAACGGATAAGTCACAAAAAGATCGATTGAATTTGCAAATGAGGTTGATAGCGGGCATAGTCTCGGCTTCTTTACAACTTTCAGCCACGGTCGTGCCCATGCTAAATCGCTTCGCACCCCTCGTGCCTCTCGCACTCGTTACCCTGTTGTTCGGTTGCGCTGCCCACACTCCAGTGGCCCAGCAGGCTCCGCAACAGCAGGTTCAAAACTCGGCTACCGCCCAGTCTTCCGCTCTCTTCCAGGAAGAACTGGCTACCGAAAAAGAACTCGCAGACTTCGCTGGCGGCAAGTCCTACCAGCTTCCGGTCCTGGCCGACAGCATCCTCGAACGTGGCATGTCCCTGATCGGTACCCGCTACCGTTTCGGCGGTACTTCTGAAGCCGGCTTCGATTGCAGTGGTTTCATCGGTTACCTGTTCCGCGAAGAAGCGGGCATGAACCTGCCACGCTCCACCCGCGAAATGATCAACGTGGACGCTCCGCTGGTCTCGCGCAGCAAGCTTGAACCGGGCGACCTGCTGTTCTTCGCAACCAACGGTCGTCGTGGTCGCGTCAGTCACGCCGGGATCTACCTGGGTGACAACCAGTTCATCCACTCCAGCAGCCGCCGCAGCGGCGGTGTGCGCATCGATAGCCTGGGTGACAGCTACTGGAGCAAGACCTTCATCGAAGCCAAGCGCGCCCTGGCAATGGCACCTAACGCGTCGCCAATCGTCACTGCACGCAAATAAGCGGACAATTTGTAAGGCGAACTTAAAGTCTTACTTGAAGTTTGTCGTGTAGCCGCTAGAATCTTGATCTACAAATGATGGCAAACCGCCTGCGTCCCACGCAGGCGGTTTTCTTTTCTGCGCTCCCCGCAGAAAAAGCCGCAGCCAGATCAGGATGTTCTGCTTATGACGACGTCGGCCCGCCTCGCAATCATGTTCTTCGCAGCGCTGCTCAGTGCCTGCGCCAGCCGCACACCGCCTCCTGCGCCGGTGGTTCGCGCTCCCATCGTATTTGGTTCCTCACAAGCTTTTTCGCCCGAAGCGGAAGACGTGCTGTTTCGCGCGCTCGGTCTGGTGGGCACGCCTTATCGCTGGGGTGGCAATACGCCGGATTCCGGATTTGATTGCAGCGGCCTGATCGCTTATGTGTACCGCGATGTCGCCGGTATTGCCTTGCCGCGTACCACGCGCGAGATGATCTCCATGCAAGCGGCGAATGTGGGCAAGGACGGCTTGCAGACCGGCGACCTGCTTTTCTTTGCCACCAATGGCGGTTCCCAGGTCAGTCATGCTGGCATCTATGTGGGAGAGGGGCGTTTCGTCCATGCGCCGGCCACTGGCGGCACTGTGAAGCTCGACAGTCTGTCCAAGGCGTATTGGCAAAAAGCTTACCTGAGCGCCAAGCGTGTTCTGCAGCCTGAACATTTGGCGCGCAATCCGTAATCTCCGGAGCTGGTGGTCATGACTGCTCGCACGCTCAATCTCGACGACGCCCTGTACCAATACCTGCTCGATGTTTCCCTGCGCGAAACGCCTCTGCTCAAGCGCTTGCGCGATGAGACCCAGGCGATGCCGATGGCACGCTGGCAGGTGGCGCCTGAACAGGGGCAGTTTCTTGCTTTGCTGGTGAAACTGACAGGGGCCAGGCGTTTGCTCGAAGTCGGCACCTTTACTGGTTACAGCGCACTGTGCATGGCGGCGGCATTGCCCGCTGGTGGCTCGCTGATTTGCTGTGACATTCCCGGTGACTACAACGCCACGGCCCTGCGTTACTGGCAGGAAGCCGGGCTGGCCGGACGCATCGATCTGCGCCTGGCGCCTGCGCTGGAAACCCTCGGCAAGCTGGACCAGCCAGGCCAGTTCGATCTGGTTTTCATCGATGCCGACAAGGCCAACTACCCGGCTTATCTGGAGCACGCCCTGCGATTGCTGCGGGTCGGCGGGCTGGCGGTGTTCGATAACACGCTATGGAGCGGGCGCGTGCTCGAGACCAGTCCCGAGAGCGCGGACACCCGGGCGATCCAGGCGCTCAACCGGGCGTTGAAGGACGATGCGCGGGTGGATCTGTCGTTGTTGCCGTTGGGTGATGGGCTCACACTCTGTCGCAAACGCTAGACCCCTGAACCCTGTGGGAGCGGGCTTGCTCGCGAATGCGCAATGTCAGACGCCACATCTGTTGACTGATACACCGCCTTCGCGAGCAAGCCCGCTCCCACAGGGGAATATGTTGGCAGTTGGAATTTATTTTGCTGCCGACACCCGCCACACCTTGTTCCCCACATCATCGGCCACCAACAGGTCACCCTGTCGGTCGATCGCCACGCCCACCGGGCGGCCCATGGCTTCTTCCTTGCCATTGAGAAACCCGCTGAGCACATCAACCGGATTCCCGACCGGCTTGCCGGCGCGGAAGGGCACGAAAATCACTTTGTAGCCGCTGTGCGGCTTGCGGTTCCAGGAGCCGTGCTGCCCGATGAATGCCCCTTGGGTGAAGGGCGGCGGCAGTTTGCTGTTTTCAGCGAAGGTCAGGCCCAGTGACGCCGTGTGCGGCCCGACCGCGTAGTCCGGGGCGATAGCCTTGGCCACCAGGTCCGGGTTTTGCGGCTCGACGCGAATATCGACATGCTGGCCGAAGTAACTGTACGGCCAGCCATAGAATGCGCCGTCTTTCACCGAGGTGATGTAGTCGGGTACCAGGTCGCTGCCGATTTCATCCCGTTCGTTGACCGCGGTCCACAGCGCGCCACTGTGCGGTTCCCAGGCCATACCGTTGGGGTTGCGCAGGCCGGACGCAAAGATCCGCTGCTGGCCGGTGGCGCGATCCACTTCCCAGATCGCCGCGCGACCTTCTTCCTTGTCCATGCCGTGTTCCGCAACGTTGCTGTTGGAACCTACGGTGACGTACAGCTTGCTGCCGTCCTTGCTGGCGATGACGTTTTTGGTCCAGTGGTGATTCAGCAGGCCGCCCGGCAGGTCGACCACTTTTGCCGGCGGTGACTTGATCTGCGTATCGCCACTTTCATAGTGAAAGCGCAGCAGCCGATCAGTGTCGGCCACATACAGGTCATTGCCGACCAGGGTCATGCCGAAGGGCGAGTTGAGGTTTTGCAGAAACACCGTGCGGGTTTCCGCGACCCCATCGTGGTCCTTGTCGCGCAGCAAAGTGATGCGGTTGGCGCTGGGCACCCTGGCTCCGGCACGCCCCATGAATTTCTTCATGACCCAGCCGCGAATGCCTTTGCCGTCTTCGGGTTTGGGGGGGGCACTGGTTTCCGCGACCAGCACATCGCCATTGGGCAGTACATAAAGCCAGCGCGGGTGATCCAGGTCTTCGGCAAAAGCGGCCACTTGGGTGCCATTGGCGGCGATGGGCTTCGCACCCTGCGGCCAGCCGATGGCCGGGGCGATGTTCACGGTCGGGATCAGGGTTTTGTCGGGTTCTGGCAGTTGAGGCGAAGGACCGGTGCCGTCTGAGACTTGCAGGCGGGCGGTCCCGCCACAAGCGGCGAGCCCTCCGCAGAACGCGATAACGAGAACGAGCGGGGGCGTGCGCATACGGTCTTCCCTATGAGTGCCTTGTTCTAATCATAGAGGCGCGTTGTCGTCCGATGGTTCAACCCTTAGCCACGTGCCTCCTTGAACAGCACTGCTATGCCGGGGTGATAGTTGCCGGCTTCGTTGCGCAACTTGCGGTAGGCATAAGGGAAATACCAGGCGACAGCGCAGCTGTGTTCCTTTTGCAGGTCGTCGACCATGTCCTGGAGCTCTTCCGGTGTGGCGCCCTGCTGGGCTTTTTGCGGGGCGACGAACAGGCAGCCGAGTTTCAGGTCGCTGGCGTGGCTCAGGCGCTTGGCATCGCTGGCGATGTCGAGCAGGGCCTGGGTCAGATTGAGGCCGTTGACCCGTGGCCAGCGCTGGCTGGTCTGGATGTAGGCGCGGGTTTCGGGCGAGGCCAGGAGCAGGTCGGCGCGGCTGTTGCGTTCGCCTTCTTCGGTCTGCTTGCGGGTGGGCGTCTGTTGCAGTGTGACCATCTCGGCCATCCAGGCGGCGGCAGACAGTAGTCCGAGATTGGCCTTTTCGTCGTGCCAGTACGGTGTGTCGCCATCACCGCGGACGGCGTTATAACGGTCGATGCATTCGAACCAGTGTTCGAGCACCGGGCGCAGGAATTCCAGCTTTGGATTGCTGATGATCATGCCTTGCATGGGCTCACCCTTGTTGTTGTGTTGTGAGGTTGTGGCTCTTTGATATCACTGCTGAGGGCGTGGCACAAGATTGACGTCAGTTTATTGATTGATGGCAGTTATTCGGTCGATGGCCTCCCGGCTTTAATTGACGCTCCACCCCCAACCCTCTAACCTTCGCGGCTTGTTTCAGGTGCTCTGTGGCTTGGGTCGACAGAGTGAAACAGGGAAGCCGGTGAGTGAGTCCTTCTGTTGGTCGAAGGCCTGCAATTCCGGCGCTGCCCCCGCAACGGTAAATGAGTGAAAACTGTGTGTGATGCCACTGTGTCGATTTGATGCGGGAAGGCGCACGGTCTGGCCCCGCGGCCACTCATGAGCCCGGAGACCGGCCTGATTCATCCAGCGGCATCACGGTGGGCGATGCCAGGCTTGTTGCCTTCTATTCTTGTGCCTGCCCGCCGTTATTCCTGCCTCAACGGAGAGCTCCCCCATGACTGATACCCCCGATCGTGACGAACGCCATCTGGCGCGCATGCAGCGCAAAAAAGCCGTGATCGACGAGCGCATCGCCAATTCCCCGAACGAGTGTGGCCTGCTGCTGGTGCTGACCGGCAACGGCAAGGGCAAGAGCAGTTCGGCCTTCGGCATGCTTGCCCGCGCCATGGGGCACGGCATGCAATGCGGCGTGGTGCAGTTCATCAAGGGCCGCAACAGTACGGGGGAGGAGTTGTTCTTCCGGCGCTTTCCCGAGCAGGTGCGTTTTCATGTGATGGGCGAGGGCTTTACCTGGGAAACCCAGGACCGCCAGCGCGACATCGCCGCCGCCGAAGCGGCCTGGGCGGTGTCGCAGCAACTGCTGCGCGATCCGTCCATCGGTCTGGTGGTGCTCGATGAGCTGAACATCGCCCTCAAGCACGGCTACCTCGATCTCGATCAGGTGCTCAGCGACTTGCAGGCCCGACCGCCGATGCAACACGTGGTGGTCACCGGTCGTGCCGCCAAGCCGGAGATGATCGAGATGGCTGACACCGTCACCGAAATGGGCGTGATCAAGCACGCCTTTCAAGCCGGGATCAAAGCGCAGAAAGGCGTCGAATTGTGAGTCAGCCTCGGCACTGTCCGGCGGTACTGATTGCCGCGCCGGCCTCTGGCCAGGGCAAGACCACCGTCACCGCGGCACTGGCCCGATTGCATCGCAATCAGGGGCGCAAGGTCCGAGTGTTCAAGTGCGGGCCCGACTTTCTCGATCCGATGATCCTCGAGCGCGCCAGCGGTGCGCCGGTGTATCAGCTGGACATGTGGATGGTCGGCGAGCAGGAGAGTCGCCGGTTGCTGTGGGAAGCCGCCGCTGAAGCCGACCTGATCCTGATCGAAGGCGTCATGGGGTTGTTCGACGGTACGCCGTCGAGCGCTGATTTGGCGCGGCATTTCGGTGTGCCGGTGCTGGGGGTGATCGATGGCACCGCCATGGCCCAGACCTTTGGCGCATTGGCCCTGGGGCTGGCGCGTTATCAGCCGGACTTGCCGTTTGCCGGCGTGCTGGCCAATCGTGTCGGCACGCAGCGCCACGCGCAACTGCTCGAAGGTAGCCTGACTGAGGGTTTGCGCTGGTACGGCGCGCTGTCCCGGGAAACCGGGATCGAACTGCCGAGCCGGCACCTGGGGCTGGTGCAGGCCAGTGAGTTGAACGATCTCGACCTGCGCCTCGACGCGGCAGCCGATGCCCTGGCCAGCAGTTGCGAGGTCGCGCTGCCACCGGCAGTCGAATTCGCCGCCCCTGATGTCATCGCGGCCGAACCGCTGCTGGCCGGTGTACGCATTGCCGTCGCCCGCGATGAAGCCTTTGCGTTCACCTATGGCGCGAGCCTGGATCTGCTGCGGGCGATGGGCGCCGAGTTGTCATTCTTCTCGCCGATCCGCGACCGTGTGTTGCCGCAGGCGGACAGCCTGTATCTGCCGGGCGGCTACCCGGAACTGCACCATGTTGCGCTGGCGCAAAACACCGCGATGCTCGATGCGATCCGCGCCCACCACCAGGCAGGCAAACCGTTGCTCGCCGAGTGTGGCGGCATGCTGTATCTGCTCGACTCCCTGACCGATGTCGAAGGCACTCGCGCCGAACTGGTTGGCTTGCTGGCCGGTGATGCGGTCATGCAAAAGCGCCTGGCAGCGCTGGCTTTGCAAGCGGTGGAACTGCCGGAAGGCTCGCTGCGTGGGCACACCTATCACCATTCGCTGACCACCACTGAACTGGCGCCGATTGCCCGTGGCTTGAGCCCTAACGGCGGGCGCGGAGCGGAGGCGGTCTACCGTGAGGGGCGGATGACTGCCTCTTACGTGCACTTTTATTTTCCGTCGAACCCCTCGGCGATTGCCGCGCTGTTTGCGCCTGACCTTGAAGCCGCCTTCGCGAGCAAGCCCGCTCCCACAGGGGATTGCGTTTCAAATGTGGGAGCGGGCTTGCTCGCGAAGCGGCCATGAGCGACAACGCATTCTCCGAAGCCGAGCGCGCGGCGGTGTACCGCGCCATTGCCGAGCGCCGCGACATGCGCCACTTCAGCGGCGGCACCGTCGAGCCCGAATTGCTCCGTCGCCTGCTCGAAGCCGCGCATCAGGCACCCAGTGTCGGCCTGATGCAGCCCTGGCGCTTCATTCGCATCAGCGATCGCGCCTTGCGCGGGCAAATCCAGGCCCTGGTAGAAGAAGAACGCATTCGCACCGCCGAAGCCCTTGGCGAGCGCAGCGATGAGTTCATGAAGCTCAAGGTGGAAGGCATCAACGATTGCGCCGAGGTGCTGGTCGCCGCACTGATGGACGACCGCGAGCAGCATATCTTCGGCCGCCGCACGCTGCCGGAAATGGACATGGCTTCGTTGTCCTGCGCGATCCAGAACCTGTGGCTGGCGTCCCGTGCCGAAGGGCTGGGCATGGGGTGGGTGTCGCTGTTCGAACCACAGGCACTGGCGGACCTGTTGAGGTTGCCGCCGGGTGCCAAGCCGTTGGCCGTGCTGTGCCTGGGGCCGGTCAAAGAGTTCTATCCGGCACCGATGCTGGTGCTCGAAGGCTGGGCGCAGGCGCGTCCGCTACATGAATTGCTGTATGAAAATTATTGGGGAGTGAGTCAATGAGTGTGGCGTTGTTGAGTGTCGCCGCGGTTGCGCTGGATGCGCTGCTGGGTGAACCCAAACGCTGGCATCCGCTGGTGGCGTTCGGCCGTTTTGCCGAGCGCATCGAGCAACGTTTCAACGGCGGCGGTCGCGGCTGGCGCAGCCATGGCGTCACCGCGTGGGTGATTGCCGTGTTGCCACTGACGCTGCTGGCCACGGCATTCTCCTGGGCGCCTTATGTCGGCTGGATCGTCGAGATTCTCGCGCTCTATTGCGCCCTCGGCATGCGCAGCCTCGGTGAGCACGTCACGCCTGTGGCCAAGGCCCTGCGCAGTAATGACCTGGAAGCGGCGCGCACGCGGGTGGGCTATCTGGTCAGTCGCCAGACCAGCGAACTGGATGAAACCGAAGTCGCCCGTGCCGCTACCGAGTCGGTGCTGGAAAACGGCAGCGATGCGGTGTTCGCGGCGTTGTTCTGGTTTGCCGTGGCGGGCGCGCCGGGCGTGGTGCTCTACCGCCTGAGCAATACGCTGGATGCGATGTGGGGTTATCGCAATGAGCGCTTCGAACGGTTCGGCTGGGCGGCGGCGAAGGTCGACGACGTACTCAATTACATTCCTGCGCGCCTGGTGGCACTGACATACGCGCTGCTGGGCAAAACCCGGCTGGCATTGAAATGCTGGCGCACCCAGGCCCCGACCTGGGAT